>JAFSCK010000107.1 GCA_017436785.1 Oscillospiraceae bacterium
CCGCAAGGCTGCTCAGGAGAAGATCTGGGCTGAGATCGAGAACGGCAAGAAGTACCACGGCACCGTCAAGTCCCTGACTTCCTACGGCGCATTCGTGGATATCGGCGGCGTTGACGGCATGGTCCACGTTTCCGAGCTGTCTTGGAACCGCATCAAGACCCCCGCTGATGTTGTGAAGGTAGGCGATGAGATCGATGTTTACGTCATCTCCTTCGACGCTGACAAGCACAAGATCTCTCTGGGTTACAAGACCGCTGAGATGAACCCCTGGAACCAGTTCATGACCAACTACAACGTGGGCGATGTCTGCGATGCTAAGGTCGTGAAGCTGATGACCTTCGGCGCCTTCGCAGAGATCCTGCCCGGCGTTGACGGCCTGATCCACATCTCCCAGATCGCTGACCGCCGCATCGGCAAGCCCGAGGATGTTCTGTCCGAGGGTCAGGATGTCAAGGTCAAGATCACCGATGTTGACGCTGAGAACAAGCGCATCTCCCTGTCCATCCGCGCTCTGCTGGAAGAGACTGCTGAGGACGCTGAGTAATTGCTATTTCCAAAACCGGGGCTGCGCGCAGTCCCGGTTTTTTCATAAGTACGAAAGGGGCGGCCTGAAATGCTCAATGGTGTCATTGAAATCGTAGCAGCAGTTTTGTTTGTTGTGGTATCTTTGTCCATGGGAATGGAAGTGGTTTGGCTGTGGGTAGCCGGATTTTATCTGGTCTGCGGCGGGGCCAATCTGCTGATCTATACCCTGAAAAACCGACATAAGCTGAAAAAAGCAGAAAAAACTGCCAAACAGGCAGAGCAGGTGGCCCAGACACCTGCGAAGACGGTGGAACCGGTACAGACGGCTGTGGATGCACCTTTTCAGGAGCTGACAGAGGTGTGAGCAGTGAAGAAATGGCTGAATATGATAAATGCGGTGCTTTATGGGGCCACGGGCATTCTTTGGGTATTCAACAGCATGGAGAAGCAGTCTGGATTTTACCTCTTTCTGGGGATGGTCTGGCTGGTTGGTGCCGTTATATGGATCCTGCGTTATCATATGGAAAGAAAAGATACGAAAAAGGAGAATTGAGTATGGTCAAGCACATCGTTCTGTTTAAAGTTAAGGAAGGCGAAAATGTTGCCGAGGTTGTAAAAATCGCAGAAGCTGCTCTGCTGCCTCTGGTGGGCAAGATCGAGGGCCTAAAGTCTGCGGAGATCAAGCAGACCTTTGCTGGCATGGACATTGCCCTGTATTGCGAGCTGGAAAGCAAGGAGGCCATGGCCTTCTATGCCGACCATCCCCTGCATACTGAGGCGAAGTCCAAGTTCTTCCACCTGCTCAGCGACCGCATTGCCGCTGACTACGAGGTATAAGATGGTCAAGCATATCGTGGTCTATACCCTGAAGGAGGGCGTAGACAAGGACGAGGCTGTGAAGCTGATCGCCTCCAAGCTGGAGCCGCTGGTGGGACAGATCCCGGGCCTTCTCCACATGGAGGTCCGCCGCTGCTATGCAGGGATGGACTATGCGCTGTATTCCGAGTTTGAGAAGGCAGAGGATGCTCCCGCTTACCGCAAGCATCCTCTCCATCAGGAGGCGAAGCGCCACTTCCACCATCTGCTGGATACCCGGTATTCTGCAGATTACGAAGTATAATTTGTGATGTCATTCCGAGCCAGTGCGCACACTGGCGTGGGAATCCCCATCTTAAGAAGGAGATTGCCACACCAGTCTACGGACTGGTTCGCAATGACACATTTCATCTAAAGGAGTAAACCAATATGAAAGCAATCGTTACCGTGGTGGGTAAGGACCGGGTCGGCATCATTGCCAACGTCTGCACCGCACTGGCGGAATTTAATGTCAATGTTCTGGACATCAACCAGACTGTCATGCAGGGGTATTTTACCATGATGATGGCGGTGGATGTGTCCATCTGCAATGTGCCTCTGGCAGAGCTGGTCACCAAAATGGACGAGATCGGCAAGGGCATGGGCCTTTCCATCCGCGTTCAGCGGGAGGACATTTTTCAGGCCATGCACCGGATCTGAGGTAGTGCCATGCTGAATCGGAAAGACATTTTAAAAACCCAGCACATGATCGACGAGCAGCATCTGGACATCCGCACCATCACCATGGGCATCAGCCTCATGGATTGCTGCGACCCGGATCTGGAGGACTGCTGCGAAAAGATCTACAATAAGATCACCCGCTGCGCCAAGAATCTGGTGAAGGTGGGCGAGGATATCGAAAAGGAATTTGGTATTCCTATTGTCAACAAGCGCATTTCTGTCACCCCCATTTCCATCGTGGCAGGGTCCTGCCAGTGCGATAATTATGTGGAGATCGCCAAGACTTTGGACAAGGCTGCCAAGACCTGCGGCGTCAACTTCATTGGCGGCTTCTCTGCGCTGGTGCAGAAGGGCTGCACCCAAGGCGACTGGAAGCTGATGCGCTCCATCCCCGATGCTATGGCCTGTACCGAGCGGGTTTGTGCCAGCGTCAATGTTGGCTCTACCCGGGCGGGCATCAACATGGATGCTGTAGCGGAAATGGGCCGCATCATCAAGCGGACTGCCGAAGTGACCGCAGACGATGACGGTCTGGGCTGTGCCAAGGTCGTGGTATTTGCCAATGCGGTGGAGGATAACCCCTTCATGGCAGGCGCCTTCCATGGCGTGGGCGAGCCGGAGTGCGTTATCAATGTGGGCGTTTCCGGCCCCGGCGTGGTGTACCATGCTCTGAAAAAGGTGAAGGGGCAGCCCTTTGACATTGTGGCAGAGACAATCAAGAAGACTGCCTTCCAGATCACCCGCATGGGACAGATCGTGGGCAAGGAAGCCTCTGCCCGGTTGGGTGTGCCTTTTGGCATCGTGGACCTGAGCTTGGCACCTACGCCTGCTGTAGGCGACAGCGTGGCCCGGATCTTGGAGGAAATGGGACTGGAGGTCTGCGGCACCCACGGCACCACAGCGGCTCTGGCGATGCTGAACGATGCGGTCAAGAAGGGCGGCGTCATGGCCTCCAACCATGTGGGCGGCCTGTCCGGTGCCTTTATCCCCGTGTCTGAGGATGAGGGCATGATCGCTGCTGCAGAATGCGGCACCCTGTGCTTAGACAAGCTGGAAGCTATGACCTGCGTCTGTTCTGTGGGTCTGGACATGATCGCCGTTCCCGGTGATACCAGCGCGGCAACCATTTCTGCCATCATTGCAGACGAAGCTGCCATCGGCATGGTCAATTCCAAGACCACGGCTGTGCGCATCATCCCTGCCCCCAACAAGGTGGTGGGCGATCGAGTGGAAATGGGCGGATTGCTGGGCAGTGCCCCGGTTATGCCGGTGCACGACAAGTCCAGCGAGCTGTTTATTGCAAGAGGCGGCCGGATCCCCGCACCCTTGCAGAGTTTGAAAAACTGATTTTTTTGGGGGGGCGGGCCACGATGGCTCGCCCTTTTTGCGATTTGTGTGGGAATGTTACTTTCTTGTCTCCGAACAAGAAAGTAACCAAAGAAGTCGGCTTAAGGAGGCGCTGAGTTGCTTGCTCCCGCAAGCAAAGCCGCCCTCCTTAAGAATCTACCCGGCGCGCACTGGGCTGGCCCGATGGACCTTAATGGGCATACGGTGCAAGAAAAAAGTGTTCCGACTTTTTTCTTGCAGGGGTTCTGCTCAAAAAATGGCAGAGTGTTGCCTTTGGGCATAATAAGAAAACTGCACCGAACAGATTTGCTCGGTGCAGTTTTTTGCTTAGTGGGGGTTTTGTCATCGTTCTTTGAATTTGTCAAGGAAATAGATGGCCCATGCAATGGCAAGAATAATCCATGCAATGCTCATTTCAAAAACCGTTCTGAAGCTGTTCCAGCTGGATACATATTTGCGGAATAAAAACTCCACAATTGTCAGCAAAATGCAGGCAAGGGTAGCTTTCAACAGAAAGCGCAGTGTCAATTTTGTTTTCATGGAAGTCCCTCCTTACATATTTCGGTTCTGAAAAAAGCGGATCCATGCGTAGACGATGCACAGGGAAGCGGCAAGAAAGCACAGATTGGAAACAGTACCGCCCGGGTTCCCAGTGTCAAGATAATCTAGGAGATTGGCAAAATCGATGAAGATCACACAAAGGGTGGAAATCACAAGGGCGTAAAAATCGGCTTTTTCGGGATGCTTCATAAAACTGCCGCCTTTCAATAAATCCGGGCAAAGGGGGTAAATTCGCCTTTGATATATCCGACCCGCCATGCAAGGGCGGAGAAAAGGAGCAGGTTGACGGCCAGCAGTACATAGGTCCAGAAGTGACTTCCTGTGTGCTTTTTCATGGAGGTGTAATACTGGGTGATGGCAAAGATGTTTGCTACCCGGCAGAGTAAACCGAACAGGTCAAAATTGAAGGAGATGGCCATGCTGGAAAGGGTGTAGGTAATGATGAGGAAATACAGGGATTCAAAGAAAATTTCAATGGCTTTGAACAGTTTTGCTTTCATAAACTACCTCCTTTTGGCTTGTTGGGTCAGTTACCGTACTATCAGCCTGAGCAAGCAAAGCGCATCGAAGGATATACGCATTATCAGGATGCGTACAGATTTGTTCCTGCGAAGATCCTTCGACTTCGCACTTCGTGCTTCGCTCAGGACGACAAGACGTTACTTTGCGGACAAATCTACACTCCGGCGGATCATGGAGAGGGCGGGGACCTGCTTGGGCAGCTGCATGGTGAATTTCATTTCGGGTTTCTTGGGTTCGTCCAGCGGATTGCCTTCTGCGTCGAAAATGCTTTGGGCAACGATAGGGAAGGGGCGCAGGTCAGGGCCGACCACTTCCAGTTCATCGCCTGCCTTGAACTTGTTGTTCAGGCTGCAGGTGACAACGCCGCTTTCATCGCAGGAATCCACCTTGGCAACGATCTGCCATTCCCGGATGTAGCGGGAATTGGCGGTGTACTGGCCCGGCTCGCCGTAGTAGAAGCCGGTGGAATAGATACGGTGGGATACATGGTCCACCTCGTCCCGCCAGACGGGGTCAATGGGGCGGCCTGCGGCGATATCGTCGATGCAGTGGCGGTAAGCGCCGGTGACGATGGCGGCATAGTAAGCGGACTTGGCACGGCCTTCGATCTTGATGCAGTCGATGCCCGCATCCATCAGGTCTTTTAAGTGGTCGATCATGCACATGTCCCGGGAGTTCAGGATGTATGTACCCTTTTCATCCTCGTAGACGGGGAAATATTCACCGGGCCGCTTTTCCTCCATCAGAGCGTACTGGTAGCGGCAGGGCTGGGCGCAGGCACCCCGGTTGGAATCACGGCCGGTCATATAATTGCTCAGAAGGCAGCGGCCGGAGTAGCTGACACACATGGCACCGTGACCGAAGGTTTCGATTTCCAGCTTGGGGTCTACCTTTTTGCGGATCTCCGCCACTTCCTTCAGGCTGCATTCTCTAGCCAGAACCACCCGCTGGGCACCTAAATCAAACCATGCCTGTGCGCATTCGTAGTTGGCGATGGACTGTTGGGTGGAGATGTGGCGCTCACAATGGGGGGCATATTTGCCCGCCAGCGTGAAGGCACCCAAATCTGCCACGATCAGGGCATCTACCCCGGCATCGTCCAGCTGCTCCAAGTAAGCAGGGAGCTGGGCGATCTCATCATTTCGGGGCATGATGTTGACGGTGACATGGGCTTTTACGCCGTGGTCGTGGGCGAATTTCACCGCCTGAGGGAGTTCCTCAGGGGTGAAGTTGCCGGCAAAGGCCCGCATGCCAAAGTCGGTGCCAGCGAGATACACGGCATCGGCACCGTAAAGGACCGCCATTTTCAGACGCTCCATATCTCCGGCGGGGCTTAACAATTCTAATTTTCTCATTCGGCCTCCGCGAACTGCCGCACATAGGCATTGTGCTCCTCATTGGTGGTGGAGAACTGGTGCATGCCGGTGGCAGGATTCAGAACATAGTAGTAATAGTTGTGGGATTCAGGGTTCAGGGCGGCCTTCAGGCTGGAAAGGCCGGGGTTGGAAATGGGGCCGGGGGTCAGGCCAATGTTGGTGTAGGTGTTATAGGGATGGTCCATCTGCAGGTCCTCCCGGGTCAGGTCGGCCTTGCCGTCCAGCGCATAGACGATGGAAGCATCGATGTTCAGATAGGCAGGATTGCTGCCCCAGTTGAACAGACGGTTATAGATGACACCGGCCACCTTGGGGCTTTCACTGGGGGCTGCGGATTCCTTCTCGATGAGGGAGGCCACAATGGTGATTTCCCGGACGGTGTAATCGCCGGTCAGATCGGCATTGAGGGCATCCAGCTGGGCGCGCATTTCCTCGTCGAACTTGATCTCAAAGTTGTTCAGCATACGCTGCAGGGCTTCCCGGGGAGTGGAATTTTTATAAAATTCGTAGGTATCCGGGAACAGGTAGCCTTCCAGACAGGTCTCCGTGCCCCGTTCCACGCCCTCCAGGAACCAGTAATCGTTCAGTTCGCCATCAGCGGCGTAGGCGGCAATATCCTGCGCGGTGCAGATGCGGTTTTCCTCCAGCAGAGCGAAGATCTGGCGGCAGGTGTAGCCTTCGGGAATGGTGAGGGTGATGACCTCGCGGCTGGAACGGGGGGACATGAAGTTTACCAGCGCATGGTAGTCGTAGCGGGTATTCAGATCGTAGATACCGGGCTTAATGTCCTCCTCGGCATCGGAAATGTCAGCATAAAACTGGAACAGACTCTTGTAGCGGATCAAGCCATTTTTATGGAGCTTGTCCACGATGTCTTCCATGGTGTCGGCTTCATAAATGGTAACGGTAACCACCTTATCCTCCCGGCCAAAGGCCAGAACGTCGGCAGCGCAGACCCACAGCATCCGTCCGGCGGTGACACCGATCATGACGATAAGGGCAAGCCATACGAAGGTCACCAGAATGTTGGGAATGCCCAGCAGGCCTTCGCCTTTTTTCCGCTTGGGACGGCCCTTGTTGACCTGACGGGGAGGGGGCGTGGGGGCTTCCGGCGTTGCAGGGGCTTGAAGCAGCTCGTCAAATTCCTTGTCATGGACCTGAAATTCCTGATCGGAAGGTCCCTGTAGGGCGGGCTCCTCTTCCTGCTGGATCCGGGTGACCTCCTCCAGAATGCGGGCATCAAGTTCCGGGGTTTCTTCCGCTATGAGTTGCTGCAGCAGGGTGTCTTCCAGAGAAATATCCGGCAAAGGCTCGATGGCAGGAAGAGATTCCTGAGCAGGCTCCTTGGAGGGTACTTCAGAGGGCTGGGGAAGGGGGGCAGTCTCTTCAAAAATGGCTTCTTCTGGGAGCTCTTGGGAAAGTACTTCTTCCGCAGGTGCTTCCGGGATCAGGGCTTCCATCTGGATGGGGGGTTCCTCGATGGAAACCGGCTCCATGAGGATCGGCTCTGCCGTTTCAGCCTTGGTTTCCTGCACCTGTTCAAAGGAAAGCTCCTGAATCTCAGGGGTTTCCTCCTGAAAGGTCAGTTCCTCAATAACAGGGGACATATCCTCCGCGGCCGCGTTCGGCCGCAGGGAGTCCTCCTCTTGCTGAGGGAATTGTTTGTTGTCCATAGTGGTTCCTCCTTAGCGGATGACGATCTGGGCAGCGATGCGGTCGGCTTCTTCCTTGCCCTTGATGGCCTCAATCAGCGCAAGACCAAAGGGAATGGCACAGCCGGCAGAGGTGCCGGTGATGAGATTACCGTCGGTGACGGCAGCGGCTTCCACCATATGGGCGCTGCCCATATGGTCTTCACAGCCGGGATAGCAGGTGGCATTTTTTCCGCTGGTGATGCCGAGGTCTGCCAGCACGGTGGGACCGGCGCAAATGGCGGCGGTGAGCTTGCCATTCTCCCAAGCGAAGCGGACAGCATCCATAGCAGCGGCGCAGGCTCGGATGGATGCAACGCCTCCCAGCCCGCCGGGAAGGATGATGCCCTCCAGCCGGGTCAGGTCCATTTCCGCGATCTCCAGATCGGCGGTGATGCCGATGCCGTGGCTTCCGTAAATGACTTTGCCGTTGAGGCCTACGGTGGCGACTTCTACGCCGGCGCGGCGCAGCAGGTCGAGGGGAGCGATAGCTTCCGTTTCTTCAAATCCGGTTCCCAGTAACATGTAATACATAATAAATCCTCCATTTTTTGGCTACACACATGTCATTGCGAAGTGAGTCCTCAGACTGGTGTGGTGCCCTGCGCGAAGCGAGGAAAAATCTCCTTCAGTTTCGGGGATTCCCACGCCAGTGTGTGCACTGGCTCGGAATGACAAAGGTTATGCTAAGCATTCAGATACGTGGCGGTAGATTTCTTCGTGGATATCCTCGATGGAGCGCATGGCACCGTCCTTGACGCATTGGATGACGGTCCAGCCGTAAAATTCGGCGGCGGCCTTTCCGGTGCGGCGGCAGGTGGCAAGATAGGCCATGTCCTGCTCATGGATATCGGCGTGGGTATTGGTGTCGGCCTCCCGGCGGCGCATCATGGCTTCGGTGAAGTCAGTGGGCACGTCCAGATAGATCACCAGATCCGGCTTGGGAAGGCCAAGCTTGTCATATTCCAGATCGTAGAGCCATTTCAGAAAGTCCGGCTGTTTCTCCACTGGCTCCTTGGAGGCCTGATGGACAGCGTTGGAGGTGGTATAGCGGTCGGATACGATGAGACCGCCCTGTTCATACCAATCGCTCCAGACCTTCTTGTAGGAGGCGTAGCGGTCAACAGCATAGAAGGTGGAGGCGGCATAGGCGTTCACATCAGAGGGCCTGGTGCCAAATTCGCCTCCCAGATACATGCGGATCAGTGCAGAGCTGGGCTCGGCGTACTGGGGGAAGACCAGCTTTTGGAAGTGGTGATTTTCGGCTTCCAGCCGAGAGGTCAGCAGCTTGAACTGGGTAGACTTGCCGGAGCCGTCGGTACCCTCGATAACGATTAGTTTGCCCATATTTAAATCTCCTTATAGTACGGACATATTATCATACGTTACAATATACCATAATTATCGGGGTTTGTCCACCTTTCGTGGATTTCGGATTTCTTAATTTTCTAAAAACAGAAATTGTAGGGCAGCCTGCCCTACAAAGGAATATCCCAGAAATGGTTGCAAAATTGGGGAAAAGATGATACAATATCGTGACGAATTATGAAAAAAGGAAAGAACACTATGGAAGCAACGTTTGAAAGCCTTGGCCTGTCGGATGCCATGCTGAAGGCTTTGGAGAAGAAGGGCTATGGCTATCCCACCACCATTCAGGCGGAGGCCATTCCTCATTTTATGGAGTGGAAGGATGTCATCGCCAAGGCCCCTACCGGTACCGGCAAGACCTTTGCCTTCGGCATCCCCATGATCGAGCACATCGATCTGGAGGTGGAAGGGGTACAGGGATTGATCCTTGCACCGACCCGGGAGCTGGCCATCCAGATCGGTGACGAGCTGCGGGGTTTGCTGACCTACTATCAGGGCATCCGGGTGGCGGTGCTGTATGGCGGCGCCGGTATCGGCGGTCAGATCAAGCAGCTGGAAAAGAAGCCTCAGATCGTGGTGGCCACACCCGGACGGCTGATGGACCATTATAACCGGAAGACCATCCGTCTGGATAAAATTCAGACTGTGGTGCTGGATGAAGCAGACCGGATGCTGGATATGGGCTTTTTCAAGGATGTGACCCGGATCATCGAAAAGGTGAAAAACCGGAAGAATCTGGGTCTGTTTTCCGCTACCATTTCTCAGGAGGTCATGACGGTCAGCTGGATGTACCAGCGGGACGAGGTGGAGATCACTGTGGAGCCCAAGCAGGAGGATCGGCCCGATATCGATCAGTTCAGCTTAAGCTGCACTCCGCTGGAAAAGGCGGAGACCACTCTGCGGCTGATCCGCACGCAGGGCTACGAGCGGATCATGATCTTCTGCAATACCAAGCACATGTGCCAGCGGCTGTCTGACGAATTTCAGAGGGCTGGTCTGGACTGCGACTGCATCCATGGCGACATCCGCCAGAAGCAGCGGGAGAAGACCATGCAGAGCTACCGGGACGGTAAGCTGGCGATCCTGATCGCCACCGATGTTGCCAGCCGGGGCATCGACGTGGACGATGTGGACTGCGTGATCAACTATGATGTGCCTGAGGAGAATGAATATTATGTCCACCGCATTGGCCGTACGGGCCGTGCCAAGCGGAAGGGCGCGGCATGGAGTCTGGTGAGCAATTTCCCGGAGAAGGCAAAGCTGGATGAGATCTGCAAGTTCTGCAATTTTGCCATCAAGCCTATGGTGTTCGGAGAAGACGGGGCTCTGGCAGAGGACGTGGTGAAGGCAGCGCCTGCACCTAAGAGGCGGTTCCGATGAGGGCCATTGAGGCAGGATTTCTCCTTCTGACCAGTCATCTGGGAGACCCTGACCGCAGAGTGTTGTCCACAGCCCAGCTGCGGCAGCTGGCGGACCGGGTCCGGAGTGGAGCGCATCACGGGGAAGACCGGGAGCTTTCAGAAAAGGACCTGCTGGCCTTGGGCTACAGCCGGGAAATGGCAAGCCGAATCGCAACGCTGCTGGACGGGGAAGAGGCTCTGGAGCATTACCTTCGGCGGGGCCGTGCCATGGATTGTGTTCCGCTGACCCGGGTCAGCGGGGGATATCCGCTGCTGCTGCGGCAGCGGCTTGGGCTGGATAGTCCCGGATGCCTATGGGCCAAGGGGGATCTGGAAATTCTGAACACACCTGCGATCGCACTGGTGGGCAGCCGGGAGCTGCGGCAGGAAAACCGTGTCTTTGCAGAGGCTGTTGGCTACCACGCCGCCATGCAGGGGCTGACGCTGGTTTCCGGCAATGCCAGAGGGGCTGACCGGACTGCGCAGGAGGCCTGCCTCCAAGCGGGAGGCCGGGTCATCAGTATCGTGGCAGATGAGCTGAGCAAACAGCCCATGAAACGAAATGTGCTGTATCTCAGCGAGGATGGCTTTGACGAGGGCTTTTCCGCCCAGCGGGCCCTGAGCCGCAACCGCTGCATCCATGCTCTGGGGCAGCTGGTATTCGTGGCCCAGTCAGACCTGCATAGGGGCGGTACTTGGGATGGTACGGTGAAAAACCTCCGCTTCGGCTGGAGCACGGTGGCATGCTTCCGGGACGGAAGTGAAGCATCCATACAGCTGGAGCAGATGGGGGCTTATCTCATCGGCGAGGAAGAACTGAAGGATTTTTCCGTGCTGGCGGAAATGGAACAGAAATTATTTTGACCCATGACGTTTTTCGTCATGGGTCATTTGTGTTTTTATGTCATTGCGAGGAGCGAAGAGACGTGGCAATCCCCGCAAGTTTCCAAATGGTATCGTTTGGTGATCGTGGGCGGACCTTTGGTGTGGCAATGACATGTCTTGGTTGATACAGCGCGTTAAATTACAGCTTGCGGGCCCAATCAGCCAGCATGGCTTCGCTGTCCTTGCACTGGTGGCCCCGGATGGACAGGCCGGGGAGCAGGGAAGCGCCGGGGCAGGAGGCGGCGATGTCGGCTTCGGAATTGGCAAGGCCGCTGCCTTCATTGGTGCACAGGGGGACGATCCGCTTGCCGGACCAATCATAGTGCTCCAAGAAGGTGAAGATGCTCATGGGAGCGGTGCCGCACCAGCAGGGATAGCAGACGAAAATGGTATCGTAGCCGCTGATGTCCGCTACATAGCCCTTGATTTCCGGGCGGGCCTTGGCCTTAAACTCTGCAAAGGCTTCGCCGCAGCAGGCCTTGTAGTTTTCGGCGTAGGGCTTGACAGTATCCACCTCAAACAGATCGGCGTTCAAGGCCTTGGCGATGTACTCGGCAGCGTATTCCGTGTTGCCCTTTTCCAGCACCTGAATGCCGCCGGGCATGTGGTTTTCGCCCTTGCGGGAGTAATAGACCACCAGTGTGTTTGCCATATAAATCGACTCCTTTTATTTGTAAGTTTTATATTTTAAAATCGTAGGGCTCTGCGGTGCCGTCATACCGGCATTGCAGAAAAATGTCCGCGTAGGAAATACCATCCCGCCGATAGCGCAGCTCGAAGCAGGGAAGGCAGTCCTTTTTTGCTGCCTTTGGGATGCCGGCGGTGTGCAGGCTTTCCAAAATGGTCTGGATGGCTCGGGAAACTTGCCGGTCATCTCTGCCATTGGGCTCCGGGATGGTCAGGACAGCATAGCAGCAGCTTTCCTGACAGGTAAGCTCCGGGCCGCTGCAGCGGGGCTGAAAGCCGGTGGGAAGGACATAAGCAGCTGCGGCACCTTGCAAACCGAAGCGCTCCCTCTGCTCGGAGGAAACATAGGGAAAGCTCCAGCGAAGCAGCACCGGCGGGGTTTGGGAAGCTTCCAACAGCCCGCTACGCTTTGCCCAGTCCTGCAAGTGCAGCTGCACATCAGCGTGGGCGTTGGGGGAGATCGTCACATACCGGGCCATGGTGAAGGGGACGGTCTGGACAAACCGCAAGGATACAGTCTGGCCGGACAGGTCCTGCCGCAGCAGGTCATCCAGCGTGCAGGAGAAAAAGTCCGCAAGGGTCATCAGCGTGACCAGCTCCGGAACCTGACCGGATTCCCATTTGGAGACGGTCTGTCGGGAGACACCAAGGGTCTGGGCAAGCTGCTCCTGTGTCAGTCCTTTTTTGCGGCGTAAAAACAGCAGATTTGATCCAAATTGCATCCGATCCCTCCTTTTTTGCTTTTATTATAACAAAGAATGGAGGCACTGTCTATCAATTTCCCGGTGCTTTTTTACAGCAGCAGGGAATGCAGTGGTTGCGTGACAGCACTGGAAAGGGATAGTGATTGACGAAACCCTAAAAAACTGGTACAATATCCGTAAGTTTCGACAAAAGGAGGCAGACAATGAAAAAAATCCTCGCATTTTTGCTGGCGCTCTGCCTCTTGATCCCCTTGATCCCGGAAGCAAGGGCTTATGAGGAAGGACAGGCATTCCGTCCGGACCTTTCTGCCCGTATCCGGGATCCGAAAAAACGGGAATATGTAGAAATGATGATCGATCACTATATCCGTACGGATAAAATGGTCCAGCAGGCGCTGGCAGGGGGATTTTCTGCCATGTTCCTGTTTGATGGCTGCTCCGACAATATGAACGACCCGGAGCTGCAGGATCTGACCTATTACCGGGTGACGGGTGTCTGCGTGGTGGTGAAGCTGAATTGGAAGGGGGAGCCGGTGGTGACCTACTTCAACAAAAATTGCAGCACCATCCCCGACCGGCCGCTGGAATACGGTGCATGGTCCTTGCCGGAGGTGGGTAAGGTGGGACCGGCCACCATTTGCGACGGCACCTATCAGGTCTACTCTGTGATGCATAAGGGAAAATATGAGGCACTGCATCTGCGGACGGATTACCATGACGGTCTGATCGATGCGGTGTACCTGACTCCGGCGGGCTATGTCAATTCCCGGGCCAGTGAGATCAATGTGCATACCCGTACCAGCAACCATGTCAGCGGCACCAGCATGTGGTCCGCGGGCTGTCCGCTGGTTGGCGACGGAGATCATTGGGAGTTCTGGCGGCTGGTGGATTCCATGTATTACTCGCTGTATAAGGAATTTGAGGTGGGGAATTTCCTTGGCACCGTGACGGTGGACCGGCAGGGAATGAAAGAGGAGCTTTATGAGCTGTATGAAAACAGGGAAGCGGTGGAAAGCTTTTTGACCAATTCCCGCATCGCCCAGCCGGCTCAATATCTCAATGGCTGCACCGATGCCCAGCGCTATAAGCAGCCGGAGGAAAAGAAGCTTACCATTGCCACCCAGCTTATGAGCCTGCCTTGCAGCAATGCAACAGATGCACGGTCCCTGGTGCGGGCTACCTTGCCGGAGGGAGAAATGCTGCGGATCACCGGAAGCATCCGCAACTCCGCAGGGAACCTGTGGTATCAGGTGGAAGTGAACGGAAGATCCGGTTTTGTATACAGCGGACATCTGGAAGAGGAAAGCTTCGCAGACTGGCTGTTCCGAAAGCTATTTACATAAGCGATAACCTCACTCTGCTTCAGAGTGGGGTTATTTTTTTACAAAAGTAAGACGAGTTTGGGCAACTTTTCCACCATTTGCGGATAGGGGTGGAGGGATGCAAATGATTATTACAACAAAAGTAAACATGGACCTGCAGCAGCCCGGGACGATCCCGGTGGTGGAAGCGGTACAGAATGACCGGTATTGCCGGAATCTGGAGCTGGTGCTGACTTCCGGCGGGGAAAGCTGGCCTATTCCCGAGGGCGCACGGGCAGTGATCGGCTACACAAAAGCCAATGGAAAGGGCGGAGAATACGATATCCTGCCGGATGGGACCCCCGGTTGGACCGCAGCGGAAAATGTGCTGACGGTGGCGCTGGCACCCAAGGTGCTGACGACTCCCGGCGCGGTACAGCTGTCGGTGACTCTGCTGGAGGGCAGTGAGCAGGTGACGGCCTTTCCGGTTCTGATCCATGTGCAGGCAGATGCTATGGGACGGGTAGAGGATGAAGAGGAATATTTCTCCATTTCCGGATTCCTGCCTGCTCCGGTGCGAGGGGCTGTGGGACAGATCTTCCGGATCTCTTCCGTCAACGAAAAGGGACAGGTCACAGGAATCACCGCCATTGACTCGGACATCCTGAACCAGAAGGATGCCTCCGATGAGGAATTGCTGGCGGCTACCTATACCTTGACTGCGGAGGACTATATCCACGGCCTCTGGAATGGCCCGCTGGATGCAGGCAGCGAGGTGCCCTATACCACAACGGATATTGCGGACAAGTTCTGTACCCGGAAGATCAAAACTACCATTTTGCCCAAAATGTCCTACTGCTATTTTACCACACCTACGGAGTACATCTTCTGGAACAACGGTGCCTTCGTGGGGAAAGCAGCTTGGGCGGAAATTTCTGATAAATGGCAGATTGGCTACGAATTTGACGAGGTTGCCATCAATTTCTCTTGGGGCTGGGACTATGTTGGTACGGAGGTGATCGTCCGGCTGACGGTGGCCGTGGCGGAATTTGAGAAGGTTCTGGTGCTGGGAGACAGTATTTCCGCGGATTATTACGGAAATTATCCCAAATGGGTGACGCAGCTCATTGAGGAGGGCTTCTTCCCTGCAAGTACCAATAACAACAGTATCCATGCCACCGGCTTTGTGGCAGAGTACACGGCTGAGGGGGACGTGGACAACAATTTTCTTCACCGTATTGAGGCGGTGACGGAAAAGGAGGGGTACGATCTGGTGGTGGTCTTTGGCGGCATCAATGACTACATCCAGAATATCCCCATGGGAGAAAGCGGCGGTGACAGGACCGCTTCCTTCGCGCCTGCGGTTGACTACTTCTTCTCCTATCTGATGGAGAATTTTCCCAACGCCCGGATCGTGGTGCTGTCTCCTCTGCGGACTTACAATGTTTATGCCAATACGGCTGGACACCTGCAGACAGAGTATGCCGACTATATCCGGCAGGTGGCAAAGCAGTACTGTCTTCCTGTGCTGAACCTGACGGAGGAAAGTGGTTTCTGCCCCTTCCACGAATCCTTTAAGAACCGGTGGACCCTGATCCCGGAGGGCTATGAGGAGGGCGATGGGGTCCATCCCAATGAAGCCTACCAGAAGGGGTTTCTGGCACCTATGATCCGTGGCTTCCTTCAGCAGTTTGCATAAGGAGGATGGAAGCATGACCATTCGGCAGCGGCAGCATCTGCTGGCCTATTTGGGCTATTATACCGGGAGCGTGGATGGCCTGTGGGGTCCAAAGTCCCGGGATGCAGCGACACGATTCCAACGGGAGTATGGAGGGCTAACGCCCGATGGAACGGTGGACGGCGATACAGAGGCGGCGCTGAGGCAGGCGGTGGCCGAGGGAATGCCGGAACGGGAAGCAGACAGCTTCTGGGAGGAAATTCATTATTTTTCCCGGGAGGAATTTCGCTGCAAATGCGGCGGAAGGTTCTGCAGCGGCTACCCTGCAGAAATGAAGCAGGCGGTGGTACTGGTGGCGGACCGGGCAAGGGCACATTTTGGTGCCCCTGCCCATGTGGTCAGCGGTCTGCGATGCCGGCAGCATAACGCCAATTCCGGCGGGGTAGAAAATTCCCAGCATATGTCCGGGGAGGCTGTTGACCTGCGGATCGATGGGGTCAGCGCCGATACGCTGCTGGCATTTGTGCGCTTCCAACCAGAGGTGCGCTATGCCTATAAGATCAACAGCACCAATGTACACTTTGACATCCCTCGGGAAGCGGGGTGACAAGATGGAAGCGTGGAAACTGCTGGCGAACTGTGCCGGAGATCTCTGCCAGATCGTGACCTGCGCGGTGCTGCTGATCCGGCCTTTGCGGGAATGGATCATGGGCACCCGGGCTCTACGGGAAGGGCAGCGATGCCTGCTTCGTTCGGAGATCGTCAGGATCTACTACCGCCATGGCAAGGATAAGCATCTGCAGGAATATGCCTACCGGAATCTGGAGCACTGTTACCGGGCCTATAAGGCATTAGGTGGCAACTCCTTCGTAGACCATATTTACGAGGAAATGCAGGATTGGGAAATTATTTAGAGGAGGAACGGATATGAATATCAACTGGAAGCTTCGGTTTCAGAATAAGACTACATTGGTGGCCATCATTTTGCAGGCAGTGACCCTGCTATATGGCGTGCTAGCGCTCTTTGGTATCACACCCGGTGTGGGACAGGAGGAGATCACCAATGTGCTGTACATACTGGTGGAGCTGCTGTGTTTGCTGGGCATCGTGGTAGACCCCACTACCAAAGGTGTGGGCGACAGTGAAAATGCACTGATGTATACCCAGCCCAAATAAGGAAAAGGCCAATCTGCATGACGCAGATTGGCCTTTTGTCATATCTTCATATTACTTTGGTTGTTTCCGTTTTGCTGCGCAAATCCAGTGCAGCTCTTGCGTCGATGCTTTCTTTGCCCATAGGGTCGGAAGCCTGATAGGTGATGGTCCGAATGTTCGTTGTATTTTCTTCGGTATGGGTGGTGACAATGACGCGGCATTCATATTGGTAGTCAAGTCCCAGCATGTTTCGCAGGTTCCAATTCGTTAAGAACCATGTTTTGGGTTCTACCACAAATTCCATAGACTCGGTTCCGTTTTCGACTGCCTTTCCGGTATACTCCCTGCCATGCAGGCTTTCCAGTTCTGCCTTCAGGTCCAGAACTGCAGCGCTGCTGGAATAGGGGCCGATGCCAAGCCAATGGAGAGCGGCAGCAATCAGACATATGCTGAGAAGGAAAATGATCCAATTTTTCTTCATTAGGCGCTCCTTCCTTTATTTGTGGATTTGCGGAAGCTTGTCCATCTGCTCCAGAAAACGCAGGAGCTGCCGTGCGAGAAGCACCATTTCCAGCGTCACGCTTAAAGGCTTGCAGTTGACGGTGCATTCATAATAACGGTGGATGCGCTTTAAATCGTGAATGAGAGGCGATGCCAGATATTTTTGGGCAAACAGCAGTTCAATGGTATATTCAAAATGCTTGCCTTTATTCTCGTGGATCTGATGCAGCACATTGGCGGGGAGCATGGAATTGCATTTGGCTTCGATCTGGTCATAGAGGGAGATGAACTCCGCGGTGTCTCCTGCAGGGCCGCGGGGATTGCTGAGGCGTTTTTTCAGCTTGGCGGCCTGCTTCTCTACACAATTGGGGTCAATGACCAGAATGGAATAATAGAGGATCAGCGCCACGGAGAAGGCCATGGAGAAAAGAAACTCATTGCAAAACAAACGGTAAAAGAAGGATTGGTTTGAATCAGAGGGGATAGGCAGGTACATCAGGAAAATGCTGATGAAAAGTGTCACCAGAACATTGAAGGTGATGAACCAGATGAGATATTTAAACCGCCGCTTGATGCTGGAAACGATAAAGTCTAAGGTGGCATCTGAGGCGGTCAGTGCATCGATACGGGACAGAAAGAAGGTATAACCGGCCATGGTGATGCCGTAGAGGCCTGCAATGATCTGGGCGCAGGTGCTGACGATGGACAGCAGTACATCAGAACCGGGAAAAAGGCTGACCTTTGTGGAAAGAAAAATGGCAAAAAGGTGCCCGCAGATCGTCAGAATGCTGATGGTATGGAGAGACATGAGCTTCCATGCAAGGGTGCTTTTGGGTGCTTCTGTTTGAGAACGTTTGCGCAGCATAATACTTTCCTCCTGAGAGCTGGATACCAAAATTATACTAAAAAACAGGGGGGAAGTCAACAAAAGGCGGAACATCCCGGAGGATGTTCCGCCAAACTGTATCAATGGGGAGAAATATGCTTAGCGAGCAGCTGCCTCGAAGACGATACGGCCGCTGCCGTTTACGGTGCTGTAATCCAGCTTCATGTTGGCGAACTTTACCAGCAGGGGAGAGTTGGTGGCGTCAACAACGCCGCCCTCGAAGCCCTGAATGTAGTTGGCCAGAACCATGTAGTCTTCCATGACGTAGTCCAGAACGTTCACAGCACCGTCGAACATGTTGAAGCCGTCGCCCAGATCGCGCAGGGTGTAGTTATAGCCTGCCAGATTGTAGGAAGCGGCCAGATCCAGAGGCTCATAGGCACCGGTCTCCTTGTTGTAGACCTGAACATCGTGGACACGGTAGCCGCCGGTGGGGCCGCCGATCCAGACGCCCTTTTCATCCATCTGGACGGATGCGGGCCATTCGCTGTCGATCTTGTAGGTGATGCCGGAAACATGCAGGAAGCCGCCGACTTCCTCGGTACCGGCGCCGCGGGCACCCCATTCCAGAGCATCCAGCAGCTGCTGGCCGGTGATGGTCTGCAGGCAGGCAACGTTGCCGAAGGTATGGATGGACTTTGCGGTCAGGTAGCTGATATCGCCGGTGACAGCCTTGTTGCGGACACCGCCGCCGTTCATGATGGCAACATCAACATCCAGACCCATGTCGTCGAACAGGTAGTACAGAGCGTCAGCAGCGAAGTCGCCGGTGTTGGTCTCCATGGAGCGGACCATACGGTTGCCCTCGGCATCATAGTTGTCGAAGGTAAGTGCGGTGGTACCGATGTTCTGGCCCAGCTGGGTATCGATCTCCTCGATCCAAGCATCCTGAATTGCCTTGACATCAGCATCGGAGCACCAGCCTGCGCCGGTATACAGGTCGGAAACGAACTCATAGCCGATCACTTCGGTGACTTCCTCGCCGTCCTCATCCAGAACGGCTTCGCCATTCTCGTCGACTACGGTGGCAAGGATCTCAGCATAGCTGATGAGATCGGTGGAGATCTCACCGGTCTCGCCGTCAATGAGCATCATGCCGATGGCATCAAAGTACTCGCCGGTCTGGGTCAGCAGAACGTTGTTGCCGTCCTTGTCGGCAACATCCTTGCCTACCACGGTGGAGTGGGAGTGGCCGTCGATGAAGGCATTCAGGCCGGAAACATTGGCGATGGTCTCTTCGCTGGTCCAAGGCTGGGAAGCGGGGTCGTCGCCCAGATGGCCCAGAGCAATGACGATCTCAGCACCGGCTGCCTTGGCAGCGTCGATGCCAGCCTGCACATCCGCGTACAGGGCAGCGCCGTCCTCACCGCCGGAAATACCGTAGATGTAGTTGCCGGCATCGTCCTGGAAATAAGCGGGGGTGGACTTGGTGAAGGATTCGGGAGTGGTGATGCCCACAAAGCCGATGACACGGCCGCCCAGTTCAAACAGGTGGGCAGCTTCCAGAACGGTCTCGCCCCTGACGCCGTTTTCCTCGTGGTAGAAGTTTGTGGAAATGTAGGGATACTCAGCCCAGTCGATGACATTCATGGCACCGTCCATGCCGTAGTCAAACTCGTGGTTGCCCAGAGTGGCCACGTCGTAGCCGGCAGCATTCATCAGCTTGACAATGGTAGCACCCTTGTCCATGGAACCGAAAGCGGTGCCCTGAACAGCGTCGCCGGCATCCACCAGCAGGACATTGCCGAACTCGGCTTCCAGCTCAGCCTTCAGGCCTGCGATGACATCGTAGCTCAGAGGGCCGTCAATGTAGGTGTGTACGTCATTGGTGTAGAGGATGACGATATCCTCGGTTGCTGCCTCCACGGTGGTGGGAGCGGCAGTGGTGGGGGCCTCGGTAGGTGCAGCGGTGGTCTCGGGAGCGGTATTGCCGCCGCAGCCAACCAGCGCGATGCACATAGCCAGTGCCAGGATCATGGATAACAGTTTGCGCATATTGTTTCCTCCTTTTTTTATGATGAAAATATTATAGCGGAATTGGGAGAAAAAGGGAAGATGTATCTTCTTGAATCTTTCACAAATTTTATGTAAAATGCATGTAACAAATTCCTATATTATGGCACAGATACGATAGAAGGGGGGGAGATGCCATGCGCAGACTGCTGGAAGAATTGTTCACAGCATATTATCAGGATGTGTACCGGTATCTGTACAGTTTGAGCAGAGACGCCTCCCTGTCGGAGGAACTGGCTGCGGAGACATTCCTTGAGGTGGTGAAGTCTGTGGCACTATTTCGGGAAGAAGCGGATATACGGACATGGATATTCTCTATCGCCCGGCACAGGTGGTTCCGGCATCTGCGAAAGAAAAAGAACACAGCATCTCTGGAAGAGCTGCCGAAGGAACTTCTGTCTCCGGGAAAAACATTGGAGGAGCAGTGCTGGGACCGAGTGCTGGCGGAGCGGATCATGCAGCTTCTGGATCAGGAGTCGGAACAGACAAAAACAATCGTGCAGATGCGGCTGGAAGGGTATTCGTTTCGGGAGATCGGCGTGAAACTGGGAATCTCGGAAAATTCGGCCCGGGTGGCTGATTTCCGGGCAAAGCAAAAAATACGGGACATTTTGAGAAAGGAGGGTTTTACAGATGTATGAGATCAGCTGTGATATGTGCATGGACCTGATCCCTTTGGTGAAGGACGGTGTGGCAAGCCAAGACAGCATGGCGGCGGTTGAGGGGCATATTGCCGGGTGTGACAGATGCCGAGCCTTGTTTGATGACGCCCCTTTGCCGGAGGGAGATGAAATGGCTGGGATGAACAGAGCTATAAAGCGTGTAAAAACGGTTTCCACGATTTGCCTGTGGGTGCTTTTGCTGGCAGGCATCCTGCTGTGCGAATTGGTGATGCAAGGAAGCTCTTTGTTCTTCCTGATGGTGGCAGGATCGATCTGGTGGCTGGGATGGCATGCGTTGCGTAAAGATGCAGGCGTGATAAAAAGGCTTGTATCCATTGTGATGATGGTGCTTCTGGTGGCGTTTACCCTCTGGACCTTCAATGAAATTTACGGCAACCCCATTACCAAGAACACCGCCAAGGAAGCCGTGCAGGAGTATCTGGAAGCAGTCTATCCGGGGAAGGATCTGTACATCGAATCCGTGTCCCACAATATGTCCGCCGGGTCCTACGAGGCGGATATCGCAGGAAAAGACGGCGGCTTCTACGTCAGCTGGCGGGATGGGAAGATTTTGTATGATACCTTTGGCGAATCGTAATATTGCACGGTTCGCTGTAGGGCGGGGGCATGACCACGCCCTACAATAGAAAATGCAGAACAGAAAAATACGCCCCGGAACTTTCGTTCCGGGGCGTTACTGCATGGATTGTGAATTAGATATTCAGCAGATCGGAGTAGACCTTCAGAGCACCGTCGGTGTCGTGAGCCAGAACCTTCTTGGCCAGAACCTTACCCAGCTGGACACCCTCCTGATCGAAGGAGTTGATGTTCCATGCGAAGCCCTGATACATGACCTTGTTCTCAAAGTGGGCCAGCAGAGCGCCCACAGACTTGGGGGTCAGCTTCTCGCCGATGATGATGGAGGAGGGACGGCCGCCTTCAAACTTCTTGTTCAGGTCGGTATCATCCTTGCCGCAGGCGAAGGCCACGATCTGAGCAGCCACGTTGGCGCACAGCTTCTGCTGGCTGGTGGAGCCCTGAATGACCACATCGGAGCCCATCTGGCTGTTCTTGAAGCCCACGAACTGCAGAGGCACAATGTTGGTGCCCTGATGCAGCAGCTGATAGAAGGAGTGCTGACCGTTGGTGCCGGGCTCGCCGAAGATGATGGGGCCGGTGGCGTAGTTTACGGGCTCGCCGAAGCGGTTGACGGACTTGCCGTTGGATTCCATGTCCAGCTGCTGCAGGTGAGCGGGGAAGCGGGACAGGGCCTGAGAGTAGGGCAGAACAGCGGTGTTGGGGTAACCCAGAACATTGCGCTCGTAAACGCCGATCAGAGCGTCCAGCATAGCGGGATTCTTCAGCAGGTCCTCGTTCTTAGCCAGCACGTCAGCCTCAGCGGCACCGTTCAGGAACTCAGCAAAGACCTCGGGACCGAAGGCAAGGCTCAGCACGCAGCCGCCAACGCCGGAGGAGGAGGAGAAACGGCCGCCAATGTAGTCGTCCATGAAGAAGGCAGCCAGATAGTCAGGAGAAGAAGCCAGAGGAGAGGTCTCAGAGGTGACACAGGCCATGTGGTTGGCAGGATTCAGACCGGCTTCTACCAGCGCGTTCTTAACAAAGGACTCGTTGGTCAGCGTCTCCAGCGTGGTGCCGGACTTGGAAACCAGAACGAACAGGGTGTGGGCCAGATCCAGCGTGCACAGAACGCCTGCTGCATCATCGGGGTCAACGTTGGAGATGAAAGCAGCCTTCATCTTCAGGTTGCCGGTGACTTTTGCCCAGTTCTCCAGAGCCAGATAAATGGCCCGGGGACCTAAGTCGGAGCCGCCAATGCCGATCTGGCAGACGGTGGTGAACTTCTCGCCGGCAGCATTGGTGATCTCACCGGCATGGACCTTGTTAGCGAAGGCAGCGATTTTGTTCTGCTCGCCTACATAGAACTCCCGCTTGTCAACGCCGTCAGCCTGAACAGCCTCACCCAGCTGACCGCGGCACATGTGGTGCAGGACGCGGCGCTTCTCACCGGTATTGACCACTTCACCGTTATACAGAGCGGCAAACTTCTCGGTCAGCTGCTGCTCAGCGGCAAACTTTGCCAGAACAGACAGAATGTTGTCATCAACGGGACGGGCACCGTAGTTGAAGTTCAGGCCTGCGCCCATGGGAACGGTGTAGTTCTTAACACGCTCCGCACCGTTTTCGCCGGACATGGCAGCAACCAGATTGACCTTCTCGGCAGACTGCAGTTCGGCATAGGCTGCCAGAGTGTCCATATTCTTCCAGGTAATCATGGGAATCTCCTCCTAAAATATATACATATCAATTTTGGGGGTATTTGCACTAATAAAAATTATACTACCAATTTGTCAAAATTTCAAGCACATCCCAAAAAGAAATGCAATATTTTTCACAAAAAAGAAACGCGTAGGATTCCGAATGAGAATCCTACGCGTTATGGTAGAACTGGCGGTTGTCAGCGGTACCATTTGTTCGGCCACATTACCCGAAGTGTAGTTTTTGTGATTTTCCACTGACCGTTTTCTTTACGGTAATGATCGTTATAGGTTCCCAACAGACGGAACATCTGTTCATAGTGGACATCGTAATCCAGAAGATACCAAACACCGGTGGCGTTGTTTTCGTCGATGAGCTCGATTAGGGGTGTGGAAACGGAATGGAACATTTCATGAGGCTTATGGCGGCTGAACAGCTCGTCCACATACTGGCTCAAGGCTTCCTTATTCATGGCGGGCTGGGTAAAGCTTGCCTCAGTCTCCATAATAAAATCTTCGGAAAAAAGCGCCATCAGTTTTTCTTTTTGAAGGGTATCCGTATAGTGGGAGTATTTCATGCGTAAGCTTTTGATTTCTTCGATCTCGACCCATTCTTGAACTGTCATAACACATAGCTCCTTTGAAAGATATCAAAATTTTCCATGAATGGCTGCCTTATCCCTTGGCACAGGCTTTTTTCACACCCAGCTTCCGGATAGGGACATCCAGAATGAACAGAAAGGCGACAACAGCCAGCATGCAGGTCAGCACCACCGGATAGCTGTCGGCGGGAATGAGGCTGCGGAGCAGGTACACAGCAGGATAGATCATGGAAATGGTGGTCACCGGCAGCCCCCGGTAGAATTGGTTGCAGCCCTCCTCTACCTGCTGCCGCTTTGTTTCCTGCACATTGAAAAAGGCAAGGCGGATCACGGCGCAGATGCAGTAGCAGCAGATGACAGCGATGCCGAGAATGCCGTCCACGCCCATGCAGTAGCTGAGATACCCGGGGAACACGCCGAAGCTGACCACATCCACCAGAGAATCCAACTGAATGCCGAAAGCCTTCTCGTCGGCAGTGCGGTTCTTTTTGGACCGGGCCACCCGTCCATCGAATAGATCAAAGATGCCCGAGGCCATCAGACACAAAATGGCGGCGGAAAAATCACCGTTTCCTGCCCGGATCATACCCGAAACGGCAGAAACAAGACTTAAGTAAGTAAGGATAACGGTATAGTCATAAAATCCGATAAAGTGCATGGGTCAACCTCTTTCTCTGAAAAATGACTGGATTTTTTGATTATGGTGCTGGAAATCCCCCAGATAAAAGGACAGGAGAAAGCCGAGAACCAGCACGAGTGCTGAAAGCATACTGTCCATATCCCAGCCGAGTACGCATTGCTCAGTAAGCATGTTTGGGATCATGGACAGGAAAATACCAAAAATTACGCTATAGGAGACCGTGTAAAACCGCCGAAACAGCACACTCATGACAAAGGAAATACCCACAGCCCCAGCAGCCAGACCCAGCACCATGGGGGCGAGGATCTGCAGATTCAAATCTGCCAGTGCGCCGACATACATTTCGTAAAATCCCAACGTAGACAAGAATACCGCAGGGTCCACACCGGGAATGATGGCAGTGGCGGCAACGGCCACACCCAACGCGATGCATTGCAGCAGCGTAGGGTCCGTGACCTGCGGGAAGACATCGGTATTCAGCGTGAAAAAAGCGGTTCCAAAAACCGCTGCCAATACAATGATGGCATAGTGGTACGGGCGGAAGCCTTCTTTTTTTACCTCCTGCCACACCATAGGCAGTGTTCCGAGGATTAAGCCAAGAAAACAGAACCGGGTAGGTACTTCGTGGAAGGCCAGCAGATAGTCAATGAGCTTGCTGAACAGCAGCACCCCCAGAAACATGCCCCCTACCAGCGGCAGAAGGAACCTTAGATTCCTCTTAAAATTGGTCACAATGCCTGCCAGAGCATCCAGTGTTCTCTGATACAGACCGAAAATAATCAGCAGTACACTGCCGCTTAATCCCGGCGCTACACCGCCCAAGCCTACAATGATCCCTTTCCAAAACCGATCCATAAAAACCTTTCCTCCAATGATAAATCAATTATAGCAGTTTTCACCAAAAAGTCCATCGGTTTTCAGAAGAAAGGAAAAAAGAACAGCAGGCTTTCTTGCGAAAACCTGCTGTAGAAGCTGAAAGTATAACGATCAACGCTTGGAGCGGTAATTCGGCACGCGAAGACTGTTTTCTTGCGTGAGAATCGTAGCATGGAGTGAGTATCGTTTTGTGAAAAAGGGGTCGAATTCTGCGAAAAACGGAAATCGGCCAGTGCATAGTGTGTTACAGCGTGTATGCCGTAAAATAGCGTGATTTTTTGTGATCGGTTGGTTTTTTGTTGGTTTTTGAACCGGGAATTATTATTGGAGGTGAGCGTACTGAAAATTCAAGGGTACTTAGTCTATGATGATAATGGAAAAAGTTCATAGAAATCGTCTTGACAAAGTTTGGAGTTCTTTATATAATATCAATAGATGATATCAATATATGATATAAAAGAAACGGGTGATAGATATGGCTCGCAAGAAGATGGAAACACTGACCGACTCAATGTTTTATGTACTGATGGCATTGACGAAAGAACCTAAGTGTGGAATAGAAATTGCATCAACAATTGATGCCCTTACAGGGAATCGGGTGAATATTGGACCTGCGACTTTATATACAGTTCTGGCAAGGTTTGAACAAGAAGGATATATCACTGAAATTGCCGTATCCGGAAGAAAGCGTACCTATCAGATCACTGAGGTTGGTTTGAAAGCGTATTATGAAGAACTTGAAAGGCTGAAAGTTTGTTTACTGGATGCTGAAAAATATGAAAGGAGTTGTGAGTGATGGATGTGAAGACATATACGTTTTATGCACCGTGCCCTGTACTGGACATTGAAGCCATGCAGACCTGGCTGGAGGATATGTCCATGGAAGGCTATCTGCTTAAAGGCTGCAGTGGTGCAAGACATCGATTCGAGTTCTACAAGATAGAACCCCTTCGCACACGCTATCGGTTGACTCCAGTTTCTAACAAATTGGAGGAATGGAACTTAAGGCCAGACGAAGAATTTGTATCTATCACTGAAGCCTATGGTTGGGAGCATGTGTGCAGCAATATCCGGTTCCATATTTTCAGAGCCTACGATGAGGAAGCCCGTGAAATTCACACAGATCCGGCTGTTCAGACACAGGCGATCCGTCAATTGGGTCTGCGCATCATTAAGACGGCGCTTGTTTGGCTGCTGTTGCCGTTAATGTATATTCTGATCATTCTTACCTTTGGTGGAACCAATAACTTCTGGCAGAATTTGATTGTTGAGCGCAAGGGTATCCAAATCACGATGGCTTACTTTGTGATATTTGCTGCGGTGAAAGCCATGGTCGAGTTGGTCCGGCTATCCAAGCTTTATAAGCAGCTGAAGCAGGGATATGCGCCTGTCAACCGGAAAGAGTGGAAGAAGAACGCGGCCTTACATCGTGCGGCATTCCGTGCTTATCCCATTGTATTGGTTGTTCTCGCACTGTTGCTGATTATGGGACGCATGGCTTATCGGGATCACGCGGCATATAAGGATCTGCCGCCCCTTGGAACCGATTTGCCTTTCCTGTCCGTAGGCGATATGGCACAGAAAAGCGACATCCAGTCTGGGGAAAGAATGGAAGACGTAAACTATATGCGCAATTGGTCACATGTCCTCAGCCCCGTAAATTACGATTGGGCAGAAATCGTTGAGGTGGTTGACAACAATGGTGCCGAAGGTTTGGTGAGTATCCATGTGTTTTATCATGAAGTCAAATATGCCTGGCTTGCTGAAAGTTTGACTAAGGAATATCTTGCAAAGGCACAACAGTTCGGAATAGAGATGTCAGGAAAACCGCAAACCAGCGCAGACCTGGAATATTTTTATTACAACGAATATGGAAAGCCAGCTGCAGTTCTTAAGTATGGTAATTCTGTGATAAGCGTTGAGTTCCCCCGTTCTGACTTTGATATTCCTACATTAAAGTTTGAGTATTGGATCGAAACACTAGACAACACACTATCTCCTAAATAGTGCTGTATAATAATCAGGGGCATGCTATCTATGCATAAATAGATGGCATGCCCTATGGCTTTATAAATCGGAAATATTACAAATCTAATTCGCAAAAATGGAAAAATCCAAACAAAAAGATAAATATGTGTTGGTTTTGTGTTGGGTTTTGGTTTTAGGCTGAAAAAATGATCAAATATATTCAATAGAAAACTAAAGAAAATGGCCTGCAAACGACCGTAAAACGAACATTTGCAGACCATTCGAACTTGTGAATTATCTCTTGGAGAACTGGGGAGCGCGACGTGCGGCCTTCAGACCGTACTTCTTTCTTTCCTTCATTCTGGGGTCACGAGTCATGAAGCCGGCAGCCTTCAGGGATGCGCGGTACTCAGGATTCAGGGTGACCAGAGCGCGGGAGATACCGTGGCGGATAGCGCCGGCCTGACCGGAAACGCCGCCGCCGGCGACGGTGACAACGATGTCGACCTTGCCCAGCATGTCGGTGGTGACCAGAGGCTGACGGACGATCAGCTTCAGGGTCTCCAGACCGAAGTAGTCGTCGATGTCACGGCCATTGATGATGATGGAGCCGGTGCCGTTCTCGTAAACGCGAACACGGGCCACGGAGGACTTACGACGGCCGGTGCCGTAAAAATACTTCTTCTTGCTCTCGTACATTCTAAGTTACCTCCAAATTAGTCCAGGGTCCAAGCTTCGGGCTTCTGGGCAGCGTGGGGATGCTCAGCGCCCTTGTACAGGTGCAGGCGGGTCATAGCGTGCTTGCCCAGAGTGTTCTTGGGCAGCATGCCCTTGACAGCCAGCTCCATAGCATAATCGCTGCGAGCAGCCATCATGTCGCGGGCCTTGGTCTCCTTCAGGCCGCCGATCCAGCCGGAAACACGGTAGTACTTCTTCTGATCCAGCTTCTTACCGGTCAGAACAGCCTTGTCGGTGTTGATGACGATGACGAAATCGCCGCAGTCAACGTTGGGAGTGAAGTCAGCCTTGTGCTTGCCGCGCAGCAGATTAGCAGCGATGACAGCGGTACGGCCCAGAGGCTTGCCGGCTGCATCGATAACATACCACTTGCGCTCCAGGGTCTCCTTCTTCAGCAGAGTAGTGGACATTATGTTTTCCTCCAATTGGATTAAAATATTTTGACAAATTCAGGCGTATGAAGTACAATGTCTTCAAAACGCTAGATTTTTATACCATATTAAAAATCAAATGTCAACAGGAATTTTGAGAAAATTTGTGAAATACAAGGTAAGCTCTGAAATACTCGCAAATGCTCTTAAATACTCCCGTTTTCTCACATCCTATTTTTGAAGAATTTCGGAGGAATTCCAACCTATGCAAAAGCTTATGGGCCTCATCCGCCGCTGTGTGGATGACTACAATATGATACAGGAAGGTGACCGCATCGCCGTGGGCGTTTCCGGCGGCAAGGATTCTCTGGTGCTGCTGATTTTGCTGGCAGGCTTGCGGGAATATTTCAACAAGCCCTTTGCATTGGAGGCTGTCACCATCGACATGGGCCTCGGCATGGACTACAGCGAAATCCAAAAGCTATGCGAGGAGATTCGCGTTCCCTATACCATCGTCAAAACGGAGATCGCTCCCATCATTTTTGATCACCGCAAGGAGAAGAATCCCTGCTCCATGTGCGCAAAAATGCGCCGGGGTGCGCTGAATCAGGCCATTCTGGAACGGGGCTTCAATAAGCTGGCCTTGGGCCACCATTATGACGACGCGGTGGAGACCTTTACCATGAACCTGCTGTTTGAGGGCCGCATCGGCTGTTTCCAGCCGGTGACCAATCTGGACCGCACCGGTATCATCCAGATCCGTCCCATGCTCTATATCCATGAAAAGACGGTGGACAATTTCGCCATCCGGAAGGGCCTGCCCATTCTGGAGAACCGCTGCCCCGTGGATAAGACCACCAAGCGGGAGGAGGTCAAGCAGCTGATCTATAATCTCAGCCAGACCTATCCCGATCTGAAAGAGCGGATCTTCGGTGCCATGCAGCGCTACCCTCTGCCGGAGTGGGAACCGCAGGGACGGTATAAGCGGCCGAAGGATCAAGTGGAAGGTTGAAAGTTTTTGCTGTCATTGCGAACCAGTGCGCACACTGGTGTGGTGCCCCGAGCGAAGCGAGAAGATGCCCTTGGGGTGCAATCTCCCCCAAAGGTCTGCACAGAATCATAAAACGATATCTTTTGGAAACTTGCGGGGGATTGCCACGTCGCTTTGCTCCTCGCAATGACAGAACAGAATATGCAACACTTCGCCCCCTTTCTGCGTTATCCAGACAGAAAGGGGGCAATGCCTTATGAAATTTGATTTGGAGTCACGCCGTACTGTATATTATGATTATCTGCTGTGGGAACGGAATCGGAAATTTTTTTGAAATGGATGCAGCACCTGAACCGTTTCAAACGTTATCCAATCAGAAAGGGGGGAGAGCATGTGGGAAGAACTGTATGAGAAGCACTATCCCGAGCTTCTGAAATATGCCGCCGCAGCCTGCAAAAGCCAGACCGAAGCAGAGGATCTGACACAGGAAGTGTTTTTGAAGGCATTGCAGAACGCAGTCATTTTTCAGGACCTTGGCCCCAGTCAGCGGCGTGCATGGCTGTACCGGGCACTGAAAAATGCCCTCTGCGACCGCTGGCGGCGGACAAAGCTGGAGGAGAGCTATCTGGAAAGGCAGGAAGTGGAAGCCTCCTATTTGGAGCCGGGGGTGCAGGCAGTGGAAAACGCATTGCTGCTGCAGTCCCTAAGCGGTGAGGACCGGGCGCTGTTCCATCTGCGCTATGAGGAAGGCTACAATGCTGCGGAATTGTCCCAGATGCTGGGCATCCCCGCGGGAACCATCCGGGCAAGGCTCTCCCGGATGCGGACGGTATTAAAAAATATGCTGGAATAAACAGGAGGAATCGAGTATGGCAAAGAAAATGGTGGTCAACTGCGGCACCTGCGATGCCCGCAATGTGATGGAGGAGACCTTACAGGCTTATGAAGCAGTGGCAGTCAATGCCGGCACGGTGCTGGTAACTCCGGAAAGCAGGGTACTGCTGGACCGCTACGGAGTTGCATTGAACTGCGGCAGTGTGGTGGAGCTGCCCAAGGATGCAAAGCTCAGTACCGTCAATGGCAGCGCACAGATCAAGGCCACGGACAAGCTGGAGGAGAAAACCTATCTGATGCTCAACGGCTCTCTGGAGATCGGTCCCGGCAGCCGGGAGGTGCTGAAGCAATACGTGGGTATCACCGTCAACGGCAGCGTCCTGCACCCGGAAAGCCTCAGCGGAGCCTTGGGGCAGCTGAAGGTCAACGGCAGCATGGATGTTTACCCGGATGAGGCCATTGTGTTAAAGCGCAGCGCTGTCATCGACCGGGTCTTTGCTCTGCGGGCAAAGAACAAGCTGTACTGGTCCGCCCGGCGGATGATCTTCGTGGACTCTCAGCTGGATGTGCAGAAGCTGGCAGATAAAGGGGCCCGCTTCGCTTCCCGAGAGGTGATCCTTGCAGAATCTATGGCGGAGCGGCTCATCGACTGCATCGATGAGAAGGCGGAGCTCCTCATTGTGCCGGACGGTACGGCGGTGCTTCTGGACGATGTGGAGCTGGACGAGCTGACGGTGAAAAAGTATGGCACGAAGCTGTATATCATCGGAGATGTGAAGGTGACAAAGGAGGCGGGGGCCGTCCTTTCCCAGCTGGAATATCTGAACGTACGGGGAGATATTTCCGTGGCGGCGGATTGGAGGGATACACTGCTGGCCCGACTGACGGAGCACAGCGGAGAACTGAAGGTGATGAAGGGCACCCTGCTCACCGGCAAGCTTTCTGCCCGGATCACCAAGGCGCTGCTGGAACAGGCAGAGGAGGGCATCTGCGTAGATGGCTGTGTCAATGTGACACTGGATGCCGATGTTCCCTGTGCGCTGATTCTGGACCGTCTGGTAATTTCCGGCTGCGTCAACGTTTGCTGCACGCCGGAGCAGGAGGGGACGGTATCCCTTGTGAGCGAGGGTGTGGCGCATATCAGCACCGGAAAGAAGGAGGAAGCAGGCAGAATCGGCGGCATGTTCCGGGACATTTTCGGCACGGCAAAGGACCTGCTGGATACCAAGGTGGTCAATACCGGCGAATATGTGCTGTAAATGGGCATTTAACCTGCTGGCGCGGGAGCGCCCGAAGCCTTCCCCTTGAGGGGAAGGTGGCACGGCGATAGCCGTGACGGATGAGGTGTAGCCCCGGAGGGGCGTTTCCTTGGTGCTATTTCGCCGAAAGCGTCCCTTCGTTAGACCTTTTTCCGCACACCTCATCAGTCACGAATCATAGATTCGTGACAGCTTCCCCTCAAGGGGAAGCCTTGGCGCTCCCGCGCCACAACAATATAAATTACGCTTTGTTTGTATAACCGCCTCCTTTTCTGGGAAAACTTTCCCTAAAAGGAGGCGGTTATGTTATGGTTAAAGGCATTTCCCGGCAGGTCATCGTGGTGCAGGGGGCGGAGCCGAAGCTCTTTGAGCAGGCCATTTTTATTCTGAAGGACAATGCGGTAGGGGAGGGCATTACCGACGAAGCACTTTTGAAGGAAGCGCAGGAGGCCATCCGGGGCTATGACCGCCCCCAGAGGAAGCGGCACCTGTATCTCTACGGTGCCGTCTGGGCTACCGGCGGTGCCCTCCTGACAGGCGCACTGTGGCTGCTGACGGCATTGTTTTGACTTGCGCATGATACAGAAATGTAGTATACTTTACGGTAGGGCGTGGTCATGACCCCGCCCTACGACTGCCCTTCGTAGAAAGAGAGAAGCCCTATGAAAATTGGACATATAGAAGTAGAAAATCCCCTGTTCCTTGCCCCTATGGCGGGTGTCACCGACTGGGCCTTCCGTACTATCTGCGCACAGCTGGGCGCGGGAGTCACGGTGACGGAGATGGTGTCCTCCCGGGCGCTGGTTTATAAGGATCAGAAAAGTGCCAAGCTGCTGCGGAAAAATGAAGGAAGTCTCAGCGGCGCGCAGATCTTTGGCAACGATCCGCAGATCATGGCGGAGGCTGCACGGCTGGCGCTGGAGATCTCCGGCTGTGACTTCATCGATATCAATATGGGCTGTCCCATGCCGAAGATCGCAAACTCCGGCGACGGCTGCGGCCTGATGCGCACCCCGGAACTGGCAGGCGAGATCGTGAAGGCTGTCACCAAAGCGGTGGAAGTCCCCGTCACCGTCAAATGCCGCCTTGGCTGGGATAAGGGCAGCATCAATGTGCTGGATTTCACCAAACGGATGGAGGACTGCGGTGCAAGTCTTGTGGCGGTCCACGGACGGACCCGGAGCATGCTCTATACCGGCGTTGCCGACTGGGACATGATCCGAAAGGTCAAGGACCAGCTGTCCATCCCCGTCATTGCCAACGGCGACATCACCGATGGCGCGGCTGCAGTTCGCTGTATGAAGCGCACAGGGGCTGACGGACTGATGGTGGGCCGCAGTGTTTTTGGAGATCCCTGGATTTTTGAAGAGATCAACGCCGCCCTCCGGGGGGAGGAATATGCTGGATGGCCCATTCTGAAGGACCGTATCGCCGTGGCGGTGCAGCAGTTCCAACTGTCGGAACAGGACCATGGCGAGCACATCGCCTGTCTGGAAGCCCGGAAGCATTTTGCTTGGTATCTCCGGGGCGTGGCCCACAGCAGCTACTATAAAAACCAGATCACCTCCCTGAACACCATGGAGGATATCTACCGGGTGGCAAAGGATGTTGTCCGGGACTTGAAATAATTTCCAATGATAAACTACAAAACCGCTCCATACCCTAACCGAAAGAGGTGAAAGGTATGAAGCGGTTTTTTCTTTTGTCCATATTGCTGCTGCCTCTGCTGGCAGTGCCGGCGGAGGCGAAAACTCTGAAATGGGTGGATTTTAACGTGCCCTATGAATCCCTGAAATATGCCATGGAGCAGGATGTTGCCACCTTCGAGCAGGAAAAACACATTTCATGGATCGATATATTGGCCCTGTCGGCCTGCCGTACCGGGGGAGGCTGTGGGTTGGATGCTGTGAAAAAAGCGTTTACAGACCTGAAGGGGGACAAATCACCTGAGGAATTGCTGGGCGACCTGTCCAAATATTATGACTACTACCATCAGGCCTATTCTGCGGTCCTTGGCGGCTTGCTGGGCAGCTATGCCATTGAAAAAGACGGACAGTGGGTGCCCCGCTATGGATTAAAGGCCTTCAGTCCCATTGCGGAAGGGTATCATTTCAGCCACTGCGACGATTTCGGCATGGCCCGAAGCTTCGGCTTCCAGCGAAAGCACTTAGGCCATGATATGATGGGTTCTCTGGGCACGCCAATCGTGGCGGTGGAGGGAGGTGTGGTGGAGGCCCTTGGCTGGAACCGCTACGGCGGCTGGCGGGTGGGCATCCGTTCCTTTGACGGAAAGCGCTACTATTATTATGCCCATCTGCAAAAGGACACCCCTTTTGCCCCGGGACTGCAGGAGGGGGACATGGTGCAGGCTGGGGATCTCATCGGCTTCATGGGTCGCACCGGCTACAGCGATCAGGAAAATGTCAACAACATCGAAACCGTCCACCTGCATTTTGGCATTCAACTGATCTTTGACGAATGCCAGAAGGAATGCAACAGCGAGATCTGGATCGATTGCTATGATATCGTCCGACTGCTGAATACCCATCGCAGCAGCCTGCAAAAAACAAAGGATGGCTGGCAAAGAGTCTATCCCTACAAGGATCTGGATGTAGAAACACTGGAAAGCATCATTGTAGAGCGGGGTCACGATCGAAAATAGCTGTCATTGCGAACCAGTCCTCAGACTGGTGTGGCAATCTCCCAAATGGAAGAACAATCTGGCAATTATTACGGATAAATGTTCGGAAATCCAGGAGATTCCCACGCCAGTGTGCGCACTGGCTCGGAATGACATGGTATATCGACACGCTGACCAGTCTGCAGACTGGTGTGGCAATCCCCTGCAAAGGTCCGCACAGAATCCAGTAATGGGTCAATCCTATTTGCAAGAGAGTGCCACGTCGCGTCGCTCCTCGCAATGACATGTGGTTTTGCGATTTTATATGTCCTGCCGATCCGCCAGGGCCTGCTGACGTACCTGAGCCACATCCTTGGAGATGATGCCTGCATAAGCGGACAGGGCATCGGCCATCAATTCTTCAGCTGCGGAACCAGCCACATATTTGGCGGCCTTGTCATAAAATTCATAGATAAATTCCGGAACGGAAAGCTTTACAAGGATATCCATGGTCATTCCTCCTGATACCTATAATATAGCCCGAATACGGGCAATTGTCAAGAGAAAGACAATGTAATAGGCTAAAGGCGGAAAGTAGGGATGAATATGATCGTATATGACCGCCTGTGGGAAACCATGAAGCGAAAAGGCGTTTCCCAGTACAAGCTCATTAAGGAACATGGCATCAGCTCCGGCCAGTTGGACCGCATCCGCAAAGGGGAGAACATCAACATGTATACCCTCGATACCCTCTGCCGCATTCTGGACTGCCGGGTGGAGGAGATCATTGAATATCGGAAAGAGGAATAAAGGGAAAAATATTCTTTAATTTATACAAAAAAGTAGGGCGGGAATACATTCCCGCCGGGCACCATCGAAAATTGAGCGTTCAAACCAGATGCTCAGAGGATGGCAACTGCCCGGCGGGGATATATCCCCGCCCTACAAATTTTATTTTTGAACATCGACAACCGTCAGAATATCTCCCTCTACCTTGAAGCGGATATCGAAACCGGCGAAGGTCAGGCCGTAGATCCGGTCCGGCTTTCTCTGATAGGAGGGCCGTGGATCGTGGGACAATACTTTGGCGGCGGCTTCCCGCTTATCTTCCGGCAGGCGGTTTAGCAGCTCGGGAGGAAACTCTACCTGCAGTAAAAATTCACCTGCCTTGTCCGTAAAGCCGCCGGTGGCTTCGGGGTGACAGTCGCCGTAGGGAATGTAGGGCTTGATGTCGAAGATGGGCGTGCCGTCCATCAGGTCCGCGCCGCCTACATGGAGCACGGTGCCGTATTTTTCCGTATGCTCCACCCCCAGCAGCTTTACGCTGGATAAGCCCAGATTGTTGGGACGGAAGGGGGAGCGGGTGGCGAAAACACCCATTCGGGTGTTGCCTCCCAGCCGGGGCGGCCGCACCGTAGGGGACCATCCCTGACGGACCGCTTCGGAAAACTGCCAGATGATCCACAGGTGGGAAAAATCCTCGATTCCCCGCATGGCATCGGGATTCCGGAATCCCGGCTCAAAGACAATGGTGGAACGCAGCTCCTCTACCAGACCGCTCTGGCGGGGAATGCCGAATTTGGTGGCAAAATCGCTGTGCATCCGGGCGATGACCTGAATGTTTACCTCCATATTATGCCCTCGCTTTCCGGAAACAGAAGGTAACGGCGAAGGTCGCCGCCAGAATCAAACTGATGGCAGCACCGGCGGAGCAACCTAAGTAATAGGAAATGGTCAGACCGCCGATTCCTGCCAACAGGGCGAACAGCACGGAAAATCCATGATACTGCCGTAAATTCCGGGAAATATTCCGGGCAGACGCGGCAGGCAGCACCAGCAGGGAATTGAGGATCAGCAGGCCCACACTGGAAATGGACAGCGTCACCACCACTGCGATGGCAACGATAAACAGGGTCTGGCTCAGTCCCACGGGAATGCCCCGGGAGGAGGCCAGCTGGGGATGGATGGCGGTCAGGGTCAGCCGGTTGGCGCAGACCACCCAGAATACCACCACCGCCAGCAGCACCAGCGCCAGCATGCCGATCTCTGCCGGGGTGACGGAAAGAATGTCACCGATGAGGTATTTATTGTACTTGGTGAAGCTGCCGCCGCCCATGGTGGCAACAAAAATACCCAATGCGACTGCTGTGCTGGAAAACACGCCGATGAGGGTATCCGCCGCCTGATTGGAACGACTTCTGACAAAACTGAACAGCAGGGCAAAAGCCACGCTGAAAATAACAGCAGCCAAAGTCGGGGCAGCAATGCCGCAGATGGCGCCGATGGCGATGCCGGTAAAGGCGGAATGGCCCAGCGCATCGGAGAAGAAGCTCATACGTCCCGTGACGATCATAGTAGACATAAGACCAAACAGCGGTGCCATCAGCAGCAGGGCCAGCAGGGCGTTTTTCATAAAATCCCAGTGAAGCATTTCAAAGGGAAGGGCATCGCAGATCGCATACCAGATACTCATGCTTTGCCTCCTTTCAGATGGAAGGCCTGATGAAATTCTTCAGAGGAGAGCACCGCTTCCGGACTTCCTTGGATCTTGATGCCACGGTCGATCAATACCACCTGATCGGCATACCGGGGCAGCATGGAGAAATCGTGGGTGGTCATGAGAATGGACAGGTCATAGACTTCCCGGATCTCGTCCAGCATGTCCATCAGGGTTTCCATGCCCTCCACGTCCACACCGGACAGGGGCTCGTCCAGAATCAGAATGTTGGGCATAGGCTCCAGCGCCAGCGCCAGCAGAACCCGCTGCAGCTCGCCGCCGGAGAGGGTGCCAACCCGCTTATCAATGAGGTCCTCTCCGTGGACCCGTTCCAAGCACTCCAGCACCGTTTCCCGCATGCCTTTGCCCAGTCCCAGAAAGGCAGGGCGGCGGCTCATGCAGCAGGCAAACAGGTCGGAAACGCTGACAGGGTCGCTGGGGTCGAAGGCTGGACTTTGAGGAACATAGCCGATCCGGGGCTTCTTGCTCCGCTGACCCGGCTCGGAAAAGGCGATGATGCCCTCGTATTCCCGCTGGCCCAAAATGGCTTTTAAAAAGGTGGACTTTCCTGCGCCGTTGGGCCCGATGAGGGCTACCATTTCGCCGCAGTGAACATGGAGGTTTACATCCTTCAAAATGCTGTCCGCACCGATGCGGACGGAAAGGTTCTCCACCCGAAGGCAGCAGGAGTGGCCGCATCCGCCGCCGTGAATATCCAGTCTCATCCCAATGCCTCCTTGATGGTATCGATATTGTGGTACATGGCATCAAAATAGCTGTCCCCAGCCATAGCCATGTCCAGCACAAAATTACCGCAGCCGGTTTCCCGGGCGATGATGCCGGCGGCGGAAACGCTGCCGCTTTTTTCCGTGAAAATGGCAGGCAGGTCGTGGTGCTCCACCTCTTCGATCAAATGGATCAATTCTTTTGCGGATGCCTCACTGCCGGATTCCTCCTCCACTGCTTCCAGAATGTGCAGATCGAAGCAGTCTGCGAAGTAAGAAAAACCGTCATGGAAGGTAATCAGCTCCCGGCAGGACAGCGCTTCAAGGGTGCTGCATCCGTAGTTTTCCAGTGCATCCAGCTCAGCAAGCAAGCCTTCCAGATTCTCAAAAAAAGCCTCCTTGTGTTCGGGATAGTGGCTGCCCAGTCCCTCCCAAATATTGGCGGCCATTTGGCGGGCGTTTGCAGGGGAGAGCCAGATATGGGGGTCCTGCTCGTGGTGATGTCCCTCGTGGTGAGCTTCCCCGTGATCATGGTCGTGGCCGTCTTCCGGGCATAGCAGCTCGATACCCCGGGAAGCATCGATGCTGTCCTTATTCAATAAAATGTCGTCCAGAAATTCCTCCAGCCCAGCACCAGAGATCACAATGACCTCTGCTGCCTCCGCCGCCTTCACCTGCTTGACATTCAGAGAATAATCGTGCAGGCAGGAAACCTCCTCCGTCACCAGCCGGGTGACAGAAATGCCGGTGCCATCGCAAAGCCGGGACGTAAATTCATACACCGGCAAGGTGGTGGCGGCGATCTGGGCAGGAGCCTCCTGCGAAGCGCAGCCGCAAAGAAGCAGGGATAACAGGAGAAAAAGAGTAAGGGTTCGTTTCATAAAGATTTCGCTTTCCAAAGTTAAGGTTCAGCTTATATCATAGCACATTTGTCAAGATAGCGGCTATGAAATCTGCGCCATGCCCAAGGCGGATAAATGGGTAAGCGCTTTCCTATAGCTGGGAGAAAATACTGCCCAGACCTTCGTGGAAGACCAGATCGGCTTGGTGATCGTAGGGAGTAGCGTCACGGTTGATGAGGACCAGACGGTTGCCACGGTAATAGTTGATAAGACCTGCTGCCGGGTATACCGTCAAGCTGGTGCCTGCCACGATCAGCAGGTCGGCGTTATAGATGGCCCGAACGGATTTTTCGATGGTATTCTGGTCAAGGCTTTCCTCATAGAGCACCACATCCGGCTTCACCGTGCCGCCGCAGTCACATTTGGGCACGCCGGGAGCATTCTTGACAAACTCAGCACTGTGGAATTTTCCGCATCGGGTGCAGTAATTGCGCAGAACGCTTCCGTGAAGCTCGTAGACCTTTTTGCTGCCTGCTTTCTGGTGAAGACCGTCGATGTTCTGGGTAACAACAGCAGAGAGCTTTCCCTGCTGCTCCCATTTTGCCAGCACCTGATGGGTGATGTTGGGTTCAAAGCCAAGGGGCAGCATTTTCTCCCGGTAGAATCGGAAAAAGTATTCCGGCTTTCGCTCATAAAAGGTATGGCTGATGATGGTCTCCGGCGGGTAGTCAAATTTCTGGCTGTACAGGCCGTCGGTACTGCGAAAATCCGGGATTCCCGATTCTGTGCTGACACCTGCGCCGCCGAAAAAGACAATACGGCTGCTTTCTGCTACCCAGCGCTTTAAAATCTCGATTTTGTCCATAGAACACCCTCCTTTAGGATATCATAGCGCAATTTTCCCTGTGACGCAATCAAAAAAACTCAAAAGGGTTTGACAAGAGGAAGAAAAAAAGCTATACTGTATATAGAAAAAGGTGCTGCCGGTTTCACGGTCAGCCCTTAGGTTTCAACGAATGTGATCGCCGAACTTGTCAGGGTGCCGGCGGTCACTTCTTTTTTGCCTGCTGAAACAGGCTGATAATTCCAACGATCAGAATGCCGATTTGAATCAGGGCTTCATATGTAACCATCAGATATCGCCCTCCTTTCCGAAAAAACGGAGGGCATCAGAAGCTGCCCTCCTGAGCGAAGGGCTGACCGCTGCGTTCCGGCAGCACCGGAGCAATGTGCTCCATAAAAATGGTAATCCTTTCTCTGTAAAAAAGCTACCCAAAAAGAGTTAAAAACAGCCGGAATCGATTGAAGTGACCCCAAAAAGTTAGACAAATATTTCTAACTCAAATTGTTCAAGCAACCAAAAGGGCTTGTTGTCTGTGCAAAGCAGGCGGCAAGCCCTTTAACTTTGCCTTGCTGCGTCTGTTGTTATAGTAATCCAGGTA
>JAFSCK010000015.1 GCA_017436785.1 Oscillospiraceae bacterium
TTCTTATTATAGGTCAGGCCCTTGGACAGAGTATCGATAAAAGTATAAACGGACAGGTAAGTGGATTCGGAGGTGATGGAGGGCAGGGTGCTAATAACCTGATAATCGATCACATCACCATCGGATGCAGTGCCGGTGTGGGCATAGCCGTCAGTAATGTCAGTAGTAGAGCCATCGTTCTTACCAGTATCCTGGATGTTCTCACGCAGGGTCTTTTCCAGAGAGGGGATACCAGTCAGATTCTTGGGATAGAGGGTAACATCGTAGAACCAGCGCTCACCACCATCTTCGGCATTGGTGCCGTTCACAGTGGTCATAGGAACAGATACAAGGAAAGGATCGGTGGTGGAGACAACCATCTCGGGAACCTTGGTTTCCACCAGCAGATACAGGCCCAGATCCAGATCAGTGGCTTCTGTCTTACCATAGGAATCGGTCAGAGGCATTGCAGTGCCGCCGTTGGCAGTAATATAGGTTTCCAGAGCATCCTTGACAGTGGTGGAGTTGGCTTCCAGCTTAGTAGACAGGGCATTGATCAGAATGTCACTCTGGAAGTAATATTTGTTGGAATCCAGATGGTCAGCATTGGAATACCGCTGTTCTCCGCTTTCCAGACCCAGAGCCTTCAGGAAGTCGGCGCCCTTGGTTTTGTCAATGCCATAGAGAACTTCCACATGGCTGGCAGTATCCCCATTTGCTGTAGACTCGGAGAACTGAATAATATCAGCAACCCGAAGATAGCTGAACTCGACTCCCTTAATAGCATAGCCGTAGCTGACTTCCCCATTACCAAGATCGGCCTGATTGGAGCCGCCCAGAACATTGTTCACGCCTTCTTCATCATAGCGGCCCGTGGATACGTAAGAACTGTCCCACACACCGTCCCGCTCGGCGGAGCTGAGGTCGTACTTGTAGATGGTCAGAGAACCCTTCCAATCATCATGGATAATAACATCCTCGGTAGGATCGCTGGGTTCCACAGCGGAAGCGCCAACAGGGAAAGTCAGAAGCAGTGCCATAGACAGAATCAGAGCAATGGCCTTTGTCAGTTTTCTCATAAGAAATAAAGCATCCTTTCAAAATATAGAATCATAGTTTTATGGTTTCAGACGTCTGGAATAAGAACAGGCCAGGGATGGTCCCTGGCCCGGTATGAGATATGGAGCATTACCAGCGTTTTCTACGCAGGTAAGCAATGCCGCCAGCGCAGGCAGCAAGACATACGATCAGTCCGGAAGCCATCAGCAACCGGGACTTGGAGCCAGTCATAGGCATGGTAAAGTTGGGTACGTTCACAACAGTCAACTCCTTAATGTAATCAGATTCTTCGGGTAATTCACCCTGGAAGGCAGCTTCGGTCAGCAGCTGCAAGCCATCTGGGGCTTTGGTTTCAGTCAAGCGGTATTGCAGGCTCAGATACAGGCCATCGAAGGTCACAAGGCCATCGTCGCCAGAAGTCAGCTTTCCATCGGTCAGATCAGCCGTGGAACAGCTGCCCTTAGTAACAATGGGGGAATGGAAAACAGGCTGCCATGTGTGGCCATCCTCGGACCATTCCAGCAGGAACTCTGCATCGGCTCTGGGAGTTCCTGTGTTGTCTACCTTGGAAATGATGATCTCACCGGAACGCAGGGCATTGATAAAGGTCACTTCTGCAACCTGACCTTGAGTAACGGTCACAGTTTGGGGATTTTCGGACTTGCAGTAATAGGGAGAATCCTCCGGGATCAACTCCTCAATGGTATAGATTCCGGGAAGCAGATTGTTGGGCATGATGGTGCCGTCCTCCCCGGAAGTAAAGGGAGAGCCGTCAATCTCCTTGCCCTGGGCATCGGTGATGCGGAACTGCCAGCCTGCAACGCTTCCTTCGCCCTCCATTTTCTTGATGATCTTCAGCTTACCATACTGGATGTTGGTAAAGAAAACTTCGGTGTCCTCATGGGGCTTGATTTCAAATCTCTGGACGGTTTCATCCACCAGCCAGTATTCATTTTCAAACCGCCCCTCGGTATCTCCGGTTTCCTTGGCATAATAGATACCGGGATCAAGATAATAGCCTGTTCTACCGTTTTCTTTGGTAGTTGTGGTGCATAGTTCCTGAGTACAGGCTTCATCTGCATAGATGGTGATGATCCAGCCTTCCAAGGATTCGCCCGTGTTGGTACTCTTATGGAACCAGCCAAGTCCCTGTTCCCGATTCAGCCATTCATCCACAACCGTTTCACCGGCTTTTACCGTAACGTCATGGAAACCCAGTTCGCAATTCCAGTAGTAATCCTCCGTTGGCAGCTCCACAACGGTATAACGGCCCAGAGGAAGATTTTCTGTGCAGGCATAACCGTTTTCATCGGAGGTATAGTCCCCGATGATATTGCCATCCATGTCCCGGACACGGAAAGTCCAGCCGTCAAGGTGGTTGCCCGTATTGGTAGACTTCCGAAACTCAATGCGCCCGAAGTGGGTATTGGTGAAAGCCACCGTGGCCGTTTGATTCACAGCCACATGAACGGTTTTGACAGCGGAATCATATTCCCAATAGGGATCTCCAGTGTCCACCTCTTTGGCATAATAGGTTCCAGGCTGTAATCCGGTAACAGAGATAGTTCCATCAGCTCCGGTGGTGAAGGGAGAGCCAGAAACAGGATTCGTACAGGCAGCATCCAGATACAGACCAATTTGCCATCCTGAAAGATTTTCCCCGGTATTGGTTTCCTTCACCAGCTTCACACCGCCCCGGTTTAGGGTGTTATGGAAGCTGACAGCGGAAGTCTGTCCGGCGGTAAGGGTAACGGTCTGAGGATTCGTGCTGGAACAGCTATATAGCGCATTGATGCCGCTGTCCGTATGCCCCAGTTCCTTGACATAGACGGTTCCGGGAGCCAGTCCTGTGACGGAGATTTTTCCGTTGCTGTCTGTTGCATGCGGTCCGGAAATGAGTGCGGTACAGGCAGCATCCGAATAAATCCCGAACTGCCATCCGGACAGATTCAAGCCATCCTCGGTAGTCTTGGTCAGACTCAATCCGCTAAGATTCAGCTTGTTATAGAAGCTGACAGAAGCGGTGCTTCCGCTGCTAATAGTAACTTTCTGCGGATTCGTGCTGGAACAGGTGTACAGCGCATTGATACTGCTGTTGGTATGGCCCAGTTCCTTCACATAGTAGGTTCCTGCAGAAAGTCCTGTGACAGAAATCTTACCGCTGGAATTAGTGGTGTATGGCCCGGCAACCAGAGAAGTACAAGCACTATTGCTGTAAATCCCGAACTGCCAGCCGGAAAGGTTCAATCCATCCTCGGTGATTTTGGTCAGATTGATTTCCCCGGTGGCAAGAGCCTTCAGCTTGAAATAGGCATTGAGGGAGCCGCTGGAAGGACTGTACAGAGAAATGGTAGTCTGATACGTCGATCCACTCATATACCAAAGGGAATATGTAGAGTTGGATGGTGACGGGATAGACTGAGTTGCCCGAAATACGGCGGATTCGGAAATGTCCCCGGTCTGGTAGATGTACAGGGTATTACCGCTCTTGTAAAATTCAGCACCATTGCCATCGGTGAAAGAGAAGTTACTCAGAACACCGTTGGAATCATAGACACTGGTTTCCTCCCCGATTAGGGTGATAGTGGGAGCTGTGCTACTGGAGGAACTGGTGAAAGACGGTATCTCCAGCGCTCCCTGCACATAGGAAACGAGGGTATTATAATTGGGTGCAAAATCACTGACTGCGGCTACACCTGCATTGTAGAAAATATCGCCTGCGGTGCCGCTCTCATTGGTAGACTTGAGTTGGAAGGTTTCTGCATCCCGGAGGCCACAGACAATCTCATAAATCAGAAACTGAGTAGCGATTCGTAGGGGGACATTGGGATTGTTTGCTTTGGATGTGGTGGTAACGCTGATAGAGTGGTCCCACATCTCATTGCTGTACAGCAGAATCAGACCAATGGCATTGCGTCTGGCCCAGGGCATGGAATACCATACATTACTGCCGGTGGTGCTTCCACTGCCGTCCAGAGTAATACCCCGGTCAACGGAGTTACCGCTGGTGCTTGCACCGTAGTTACGCCAAGGCTCAATGCAGTACAGCGGATCGTCAGCATAGGGGACGTTATTGTAGCGGGCGAAGTGCCAACCCAGATTTTTGATATAGGCAGTCCGGGTTGTCCCGCTGCCGTTGGGTTTATAAGCTACGGAAAGCTGGCTGTTCAGAACAGTGGTATAGTTACCGTTGTCTGCAAAATCAAACAGCAGGATACCGGATTGTGTGCTGGCAGCAGTCATAATACCGTAATCATCACTGGCTGCCATCAAAGCCGGAGCATCAGAGAAAGTGATGTCCTCTATGTTTGGCTCCGTGGCTTCCGTTGCAGCCTGTGTCGGCTCTGTTACTTCAGTGGTTTCCGTTGGGTCGGTAGAAATTGTGCTTTCGGTAGAAACAGTCGGCTCGGTGGTGGTTTCTGCCGCAAATGCAGTCGGGACAGTACCCAGTACCAGCACCAGAGCCATCAGCAGTGCAATGCACCGCTTGATAAAGTTTGGCAATGGCTTCATCCTTTCGTAAGAATGGCCGGGAACGAAAAATGCGTCCCAAGTTGGGACGCATTAACGCTCGCCGGGGGTGGTACTCATTAACTTATAGAGGATACTGTCATGGGGAATGGTATTGGAGAAAGGCACCAATGCGCCGCCCATCCGAAGAAGCCCATGACCAGGGGAAGAATTGGTGATGTAGTCCATCTGGGTCTGGGACAGGTGCAGCAACTTTGCCAGCTCCTGCCGGTCTGTTGCCGCCTGATTGAACAGCAGCAGAAATTCGGAGTTGGCAAACATCAGACGCGCAGTTTCTGAGCGCAGGCACTCTTCCACATTCTGCGTTGCCGCGGTCATGGTAGCACCATACTTCCGGTAGCGTTTCCAGGCACGGTACAGGTTTTCTGCAGAATACTGGTACTTGAAATACAAGTACACCTCGTCAATGAACACCCATGTGAACTTTCCGTTGGCCCGGTTTTCTGCGACACGGTTGTTGGTTACTTCCAGCATGACCGCATGGGAGGAATCCCGTAGAGATTCACCCATTTCATAGGCATCAAAGGTAATGATGCGGTTCCGCAGGTCAACGTTGGTAGGCTGGGCAAAGATGTTCAAGCTACCTTCAGTGATAAGCTCTGCCACCAGTGCCAGCTCCCGTGCTTCGGGATCAGTCTGCTTCAGAGCCACATTCCGCCAGTCGGTCAGCAGCGGCGCAGGCCCGGAACGGTCCCGGAGATAGGATTGGTACATCTGCGCGGTACAGCGGTCAATAATGGACTTATGACCACCATGCAGTCTGCTGGTTCCCATCTGCTGCTCCAGAATTGTGGTGATGAAGGAGGACTTGGTGGCAATGGGGTTTTCATCCTTGTCCCCAAAGCTAATGTCCAGAGGATTCAGACGGTGGGGACTGCTGGGAGACAGAATGATGACTTCGCCGCCCAGAGCCTTGGTCAGTTCTCCATATTCCCGCTCTGCGTCAATGATGATAATGTCGTCATTGGTATTCAGCGCGATATTTAGGATGGTGGACTTCATGGCCACAGACTTACCAGAACCGGACACACCAAGGTAGAAGCCGTGGGGAGATACCAGCTTACGGCGGTCACAGATCAGCAGATTCTTGGATACCGCATTGACACCATAATACATACCACCGGGGTCCTGAATCTCCTGCGCCCGGAAAGGCATAAGGATGGCTGCGCTCTCCGTGGTCAGGGTACGCATAGCCCGGATGCGGCGCAGGCCGTAGGGCAACACCGTGTTCAGTCCATCCTCCTGTTGATACCGCAGAGTAGAGAAAGTGCATAGCTTTTCCAGGCCGATGGAAATAAGGGTTTCCGTGTCGGCGTTCAGCTCGTCCAGAGTATCGGCAACATGAACCAGAGTGACCACCGCAAAAATCATGCGTTGGTCACGGGTGGTCAGGTCATCCAGATATTCCTTGGTTTCCGCTCTGGCCTGTTCCAACTCATAGGGAATGGCCGCGGTGAAATTATTCTTGGAGTTCTGCCGTTGCTGCCACCGAGTAATGTCCGCTTCCACACCGAGAATCTGACTTTGCACATCCCGGACGGCTTCATCCGTAGGAATGGGAAGAAAATCAATGCTGATCATCAGGCTCCGGGAGAAGTCGGACAGGTTGGCAATCAGCTCGTCCTTGATGTAGCTGGCATAGTTCTTCAAGAACAGTACCCGCCCGAACTTGTCACCCATTTCAAAGTGGTCAGCCTTGAAGGACAAGCCATCCGGGCAGATATAATCCTTAAAATCTGCTCCTGTACGAATGGCAGCAGCCACATCGAAGGTGAAATGCTGCTCCTCGCCGGGACGGAAAAAGTCATGGAAGATCCGCAATCGGTCGTGGCAGCTGATCGGTCGGGCACCGGAATCCAGCTGTCCAAAGGTCTTGGTCAGATTGGCCTCCACCCTGCGGAAATAGGAGCGGGTATCCTCGATCTTCCGTTGGGGGATAGCAAGGGTAATGTACTTCTCCTGTACAAGATCATTACTTTCCGCTGCCTTTTCCCGCATGATGCGATTGGACTCCCGTCGATACTGGTCCAGATCATCACCCCGCTCTTTCATCAAGACAGTCTTTTCAAAGCTCTCTTGGTTCAGCTTGCGGTTGATAATAGTGATTTTGGCAGCCGCATCCGTGGGCAAACTGTTCAGCACACCGCTGTAAGACTGGAAGATACTGAGCTTCACATCCTCCGATGCGGCAACATAGTTCACATCGGCAAAGCGCCAGGTTTTGGACAGCTTGCGGCCTACATGAAAAATGCCATCCGAAAAGATCTTCTGGATGGGGATGGATTGCTGGACACTTCTGGGAATTTTGAAATCTACCTTTTCACTGCGGTTTGCTGTTGCAAGGGTCTTAATCAAAGTCCTCATACCCCTTTCTGTTCAGCGCCTTGTAGTGAAAGTTTTCACTGGCATAAGGCCGGGGACCGGCAAAGAGAAATTCGGACTTGATAAAGGCCCAAAGGAACTGCTCCAAATTCATACCGTGGTAGCTGAAGAATCCGGCAATGGCAAAGGGAGCCGCCGCCAGGATGCAGACCCAGCTTGCAGTCTCCTTGCCAAGCACCGGGCCAAGCAGCAGGTATATTCCTACTGCCAGGGCAACAGCAATGGCAGAGCATATAAACTGTCGTGCGGACAGGCCAAAGAAGATTGTTTCCTTGTGCTGCCGCACTTCCTTGGGAATTTTTACTTCGATAGTATTCACCTCTGAAAATCGGGAAATTTGACTTAAATTCCTCAGTATGAGATAATATAAGTGAGAAAAATACCAACTTTCAAAGGAGGTTTGTTTATGAGCGCACCAACCCTCTGGCAGCAGCTTCTCATTGCTTTTGTGGCAATCGCATTGACACCAACGGTCATTGCCATTCTTGCAAAGCTGCGCATACTGCCGATCACAGTCTATCTTCTTGTGGCAGACAGCTTCCCAAATCTGATTGCTGACCACAAAAAAGTATGCCTTGTCCTGTTCGTAGCCTTCCTTGTATATCCTGCCCTTATGTGGGGCCGTAAGTTGTTTTAGCTCTGGAAGGAGGAGCGGGATGCAAGAGAATACCTACTTGCAACGGCTGTACCTCTGAATTTTGAACCGGATACACAGGAAGCGGAATACGATTGGACATACACTGACGATGATACGGACTGGTAACGAAAAGACGGGCAACAGCCCGTCTTTTCTTATGCGCCAAACATCTCCCTTGAGAGCTGGCTGGCACCTTTGACCAGTCCGGTCAACACCAACATATTGAATACCATTTGTCCGATATACTGCCAAACCATCGTCACCGCTGACAAGCTGCTGTCTGCTGCCGGGGAGCTGCTGCCGAGGTATGCCGAGTAGATTAGGCAGGCCAGCACAATGATGGCTCCCTCCATGCAGACACCTACATAGGACTTGATAAAAGCCTGTCCGCTGTGGGAAACACCTTCTCCGGCAAAGGATGCCAGGGGGATGGGGGCCAGAGCGGTGTACATATAGATTCGGAAGAACCGTCCGTAGACGGTCAGTATCAGGACAAAGGACAGAACTGTGACGATCAGGCCGCCTAACATAGCGACCAGCCACAGAGGGATGGATTCCAGAAAACTCAAATCCTCAATGGCAGTGGTTATCTCCGAGGGCAGGGTTGCCACAACGGTGATAGCGCCGCCAATGCTGGACATGGCTCTGGCTGCGATTCCGCTGCATATCGAAAATACCGCCAGCATGAGATCCATTGCATAGCCCACCGCGATTTTCGCTCCCGCGAATCGAATGAAATGCCGCAATGCGAACTCAGGCCGTTGTAATTCCCGGAAAGAGGCAGCGGATTGGAAAACACCCATAGCAAAGAACAATACCAGCAGTCCATAGCCGACACCCTGCAAGCCATTGCTGATGCCGACCATGATGTTCCAAATATCCCCGCCCTTAAAGGACTGGGGAGACTGGGACAGTAAGGACCATACCTCTGACAGCTTATCGTTCCATGTGGTAAGGGCATTTTCCAGGGTACTAACGATCCAGTTGTCGATAGGCGATTACCTCCAAGAAAATCTGTCCCAACTTGGGACGCATTTCTTACAGGGCGCCAATGGTGGTGAGGATTTCCTTGGCGAAGGCAATCAGCAGACCGCCAAACAGACACAGGAAGCCCTGACTGCGCTGGCTGGCATCGTGGCTCTGGACACTCATACCGACCTGCACCACACCCCAACCCAGGATGATGATACCCACGGCCTTGATAGCGGCGAAAATGAAGTCGGACAGATTATTCACGATGGTCAGCGGATCAGCAGCTGTTGCATAGGCCCGGGTGGGCAGCAAACAGGCAGTCATCACCAGACCGGCCCACATAGCCATGAGCCGATGGGATTTATGACGGTTGTTCTTAGGATCGTTGTTGGGAAGTTTTTTCAAGGGGTTCCTCCATTTCAATGATTTGCAGTTCCTCCAAAGAGGAAAACTCGAAGTTCAGATCATCAGCAGCATACATACAGACAGGTGCGTGGACATAGGGGAAGGCACCGCCGCTGTGGGACTGCTTGATATTCGGATGCTTCATCAGGTCGTACTTTTGGTCAATGACCGGGGGTTCGCCACGGATCAGAACGATGGCATTTTTGTTGTCCAGCATACGGACTTCATCCGGGGTCATAAGTTCCCGTCCGGTCTGCTGGAAATTCTGGCTGAATGAGCCGTTGTGGCCCTTACTCTGGCTGGTCGTCCGGGTATCGATGGTTTCCTTGCCCAGCAGCTCCGACACATACTTGTGGGTGGACTGCTCGTTGCCACCTAAGTACACAAAGCTGTCTGCATTGCCGATGATACCCTCCCAATCGTCTTTGAACAGAGCCTTTAACTGGCTGATGTTCTGGAGAACGATGGTAGCCATGATGTTACGCGAACGCATGGTTGCCTGCAACCGGGCATAGCCGTCCGGAAGGGCCACATTGGCGAACTCGTCAAACATCAGGCGCACAGGCACCGGCAGTCCGCCGCCGTGGACTTTATCAGCCTGATGGTACAGCTCTTGAAATGCCTGGGTATAGAGCATACCAACAAGGAAGTTCAGCGACGTATCGTTGCTATCGGGAATGATGCAGAAGATGGCCTGTTTCCGGTCGCCCATCTTGCTGATTTCCAGAGTGTCCTCTGCGGTGATGTTCTGGATCTCAGGCAGGGTAAAGGAAGCCAACCGGACAGCTGCGCCTACAAGGATGCTCTTTGCCGTTTTACCAGCAGCCTGCTTGAAAATTTTGTACTGGCGAACAGCAATGTGGTCAGGCTGTTCCTCCTCCAGAGCTTCAAACAGGAGATCCAAGGGGGACTTAAAATCATCGTCATCTTCTTTGGCACCGCCGTACTCGATCATGGTCAGCATCATTTCCATGTTCTGCTCCTCCGGGGGAGCTTCATGGAGAAGATACAGCATCAAGGCACTGTCCAGGGCAATCTCAGACTTTTCCCAAAAGGGATCATTCTGAGATGCGTTCTTGGGGGTCGTGTTCTTGATGAAGTTATCGATCAGGCGGAACACATCGGAATCCTTTCGAATATACCGGAAGGGATTGTAACTGTCGGAGTGGTTCGGTTCTATCAGGTCGAAAACCCTGAGTACATAGCCGCATTTCAAAAGAAAGGCACCGACGCTCCGAAGAAGCTCTCCCTTGGGATCCGTCACGATAAAGCTGGCATTTCCGAGGAGTAGGTTCGGAAGCATCACTGAGCGGCTTTTTCCCGAACCACTACCGCCTACAATTACCTGCAAGAGATTTCGGAGATGCTGCCTTGCGTTCAAGCTCATTTGCAGGTGCTGGGTCAGAATTACATTTTTACTGGGGTCTTTGTCGCTGTATTTCCGGTTCAGCTCCCGCACCTTTCCCCAATGGGCAGAGCCGTGTTCCTCACCGGGACGGTGGTTCTGCTGATTGGAGTAATAATAGGCGATGGCAATAATGTAGATGGTCAAGGCCCCCAACAGAAACTTAGGAGTATGTGCTTTCCATTTTAAGGACAATGGGCTGTTCATAGCCTGGGTGAAAACCTCCATGAACACAAACAGATTCATCCCTTCCTCATAGGCCGTGGCAGCCAAGGCTCCCAGCCAAAGGACGATAATGGAAAACACTGCCCAGACAGGCCAATTATCCCGAAAGGATTTTTGATTGCGTATGAGCGATCCCTCCTGGAATTTTGGAATAAAAATGCGTCCCAACTTGGGACGCAAAATGTGGGAGCTGCCGCCGCACCCCCGGCGGTGTTGACAACTCCCGATACTGCCAAGGGGCGCTTATCAAGCGCCCCTTGGGGGTGTCATCCCCTTGTCTACCGCAATTCCGCAGGGCAGTTCCGGTCAAGGCCCGACCAGTCCGCAGACTGGTCGGCTCGTGGGTGATTGCGTAAGCAATCACCCAGCCTTGATGGGGACTGATCCTGCGGAATACCCTTCCCGAAGGGGAATGACACACCCGGTTTCCGTTCTCTATCTCTAGGCCCCACAGGGCTTTTTCTCTCTGATTTATCGTGCAGGGCGGCGCATATTACCACGGCTGTGAGGCTGAGGTGTAATGCTTTTATCAATAGAACCGCCGATCTGCTTACTCATGTCCTGGATGTAACTGAGAGCCTGCCGAATTTCCGATGCTGTCCAACCGTTATAAATATCGGTCAGATTGGACAGGTCAGGCATCTCACATTCAATACCAAAGCGCTTACACAGAAGATAGGACACACTTTGGGCATCCAGTTCGTTTTCCTTGCGGGTATAGTGGATATTCTTGCCCTTATTATGGATTCGGGTCAGTGCAACCTCTGCAGCCAGAGCTGCAAAGGTTTCTGCTTCTCCGAAATTGGGATTTGCTGCGATGACTAGCTTGTTGTGGTCGTAGTAGGCTGGTTCCGGTAAATCGTGGTCAATTTCGATAGGAACCAGTGAATAGTTCATAACGGTGGTCAAGGCACTTTCCATTTCCTTGGAGCCTTCCGCAACCTGAACCGGGGTAATTTCTCTGCCGAAGGTCTGAGTAATATCATAGGCATTTGCAATGCCATAGCCTTTGCCGAAGCTGCCTCTGGCAAAAATCTGGATGCCGTTACTCTTTTCACTGTCCAGAACAGTTCTGCCCAGCACCTTCCACCGCTCGGCTGTACCGATTTGTGAGATACCAGGGAATTGCACCATAGCAAGCGCAATATTGCCGGCGCTGTACATGGGATTGGCTCCCTGAACCTCTAAGTAGGCAGCATAGTTTTCCGGGCTGCTGATGATCTGGTTGACACCAGCATCCTGCATGGCAACGATATTGTCACGCTCTGCCTGCCGTTGGGTTCTCCATTGTTCATCACTTTGCCCCTTTTGAGCAATGAGTTCTGATAGATTTGCGATACTGTTACCTCCTTATCTTGCTTTGTCCTTGATAGGAACTTTGGGTCGTTCCATGCCCTGAGATGCCTGCTGCAATGCGGCCAGTCGGCCCCGGACGGATGGCTTCTCAGGTGTCGAAGCCCCCGCCCTCGCTTTCGAGCCATTCTCTCGCTCTGGCGAGGATCGTTCGGGTTGAGCGCGGGGGATGGCTTTTTTTGTGGGAGCTTCCTCCCGGGCCTTTTGGGGAATTGGGTATCCAAGTTCCTGCATGATAGCATTCAGCTGCGGAGCATAGTTAGAATTGGATACAACATTTGTAAATGGCAGTCTGGAATCATCCTTATGGACAAAGAAGTACAGCACTCCGTACTGCTTTGCCAACTTCTGGAATCGGGGAATATCCTCCTTTTTCAGTTGGACGATCTCTGCCGGGGCCGGGTCACGAGCCAGCCGTTTGGCTGTGGTCTTGCCAACGACTTTGTTGTTCTGGCTGTACATGGCAGCCAGAAAGGCGGTCAGATTCTTAGCTCCGGCTCCCAAAAACTTGATAACTTCCTCTGAAACTTGCACTGCTTCTCTTACAACGAGGTCAGCAGTTTCACCGCTCACATCCAAGGGTCAAACCTCCTTTCGTTTTTGCGTTGCTTTGCTTTATCCTGTTCCTGCTCCTTTTTCTCCTGTTGTTGGATGGTCTGTACCTGCTCCCGGATTATGGGAATATCCTGCTGAATCTGAGTGCAGGTTTTGAGATTTCTGCGAAGCTGCCTCAGTTCCGTATTGATGCTATCAATCTGCTCCGATACTTCGCCGCCCTTGCGCTGCTCCTTGTACAGACATTTTCTTCTCTCGGTCAATGCGTCAATGTCTGACTGGAAAGCAACGGACAGCATGGATAGCTGGTCATCCGTATCAATGCGATACTCCTGCATAAGCCGGTATTGTGCTTGATAACGGTGGAGTCGGGTCACTTCTTTCCGGACAGCGATTGGGATGTTCTTTTTTTTCATCCCCGGTTTCCGGAAACCAAGCGAATACAGGTAGTACACATACAGCGCACGGAAGCCACGGGGTTTCCGTTTCCATTTATACACCTGTCCTCGATGGCTGTAATATTTCCTTCGGGGTATGGGGATCGTCGGCTCCTGGACAGGGGCCGGGGCAGACCGGACTTCGGAAAGCCGCCGCTTGATGGCTTCTTCCGTATAGTTTTCTCCCAGACTGTTCAGGCGAATAAACCGTGAACCACCGGGAGCCTTCACTGCGGTATGCTTGACATTGGAGCCAGACTTGATTTCATAACCGTTCTTCCGGAGTGCCGCCAGAAATGTAGCATAGGTAAAGGACTGGTCGATGAGGGCATCTATGTCCTGACGGATCAGGTCACGGATGGTAGCCTTTCCCTTTTGGTTGGCATCCCACTCGACATAGCTCTTTCCCTTGCCCTCCGGTTCAATGAGCGACAGGCCATGCCTGCGGCTGACTTCGTTGGATGCTCCCCGAATATCTCCAAAGTAGGCTTTGAAATTGTCCCGGTACTTCTTCCCATCGATGCAGGAAACAGAGTTGAACAGGATATGGTTATGCAAATGGTCATGGTCAAGGTGGGTGGAAATGACCACCTCATATCGATCCCCCAAAAGCTGACGGGCAAATTCCACCCCAAAGGTATGGGCCTGTTCCGGGGTGACTTCACCTGGGGCATAGGAGTGGATAAGGTGATAGCCCAGGACACCGCCTTTCTTATGCCAGCGGCGTTTCGTGGCCTGCATCTCCTGATAGGCTGTTTGCAACTGGCAGTTAATGGCAGTTTCCAGAACGGCCCTGCCATCCGGCGTGACGGTCTTATCACTGTTACTCATGTACTCCAGCACTTGGCCTAGATCGGTCTTTTCAGAATTCAGAACATAATTCACGCAGTGGTCGAGCCGCCCTTTGATGGGAATGATTTTGTCGTAGGCCATTACAGGTTATCCTTTACAAGTAAAAAGGCCCTCTGCACGAGAGCTGCAGCATCGTGGATCTGCTGATTGGAAATGTCTTTGGTGGCATTGGCCCAATAAGCAATCTGATTGATATTATTCCCGATGGCAGACAGCTCCCGGAGAAGGGCAGCATATTCATCGGGTGGACGGGGCCGAAGCTGGACATTCATTATCAGCTTTCGGATCGTTGGCTCTACCTTTAAGCCAGCTGTTTCAGCAGTGGCTTTCAGATGGGCATATTCTTCTGCGGTGAGCCGAATAAGGATGGATTTTACATTTTGGCGCATGGGATCACCTGTTGGGAATCGTGGAGCGGCTGCGGCTCCGTTTGGCGTTAAAGGCCCGCCGTTTTTCACGGGATTTCCAGTATTCCGGGAAGCCGCTCTGGATGCGCTGGTCAATGTCCGCTTCAAAGCCTTTTAGGTCTTTGATCCGGTCAGGAATATGCCAGAGTTTTTGGTCCAGCAGCTCCCGGAGAACGATGTTTTCCTCTGCATGGGCTT
>JAFSCK010000108.1 GCA_017436785.1 Oscillospiraceae bacterium
CAGTGCGCACACTGGCGTGGGAATCTCCTGGATTTCCGAACATTTATCAGTAATAATTGCCAGATTGTTCTTCCATTTGGGAGATTGCCACACCAGTCTGAGGACTGGTTCGCAATGACATCTAAATTTTAGGACTTTTTTGACAGTCTGAGGCGCCCGCCATTTTGGCGGGCGCCTATTTTTATCATACCAAAATATCCGGGTCCCGTTTGATCAGCTCCATGCACATCCGGCCGTTGTGGTAGGGGCATTTCCACGGCTCCAGAATGGGCTTTCCGGGAATGGGCGCGCCATACTTATCCACTGCCCAGAACCATTCGCTGTTGGGCCGTTTGTCTGCCATATGGTCCAGAATGAAACGGAAGGTATGGGCTGCAGCGTCCCGGTACTGGGTGCATTCCGGCAGCTTGCTCCACAAATGGACAAAGCCCACCACCGCCTCTGCCTGTACCCACCAGATCCGTGTTTCGTCCACCTGTCCCCGGTCACATTCGTTGGCCAGAGAACGGAAGCTGTAGGCTGCATCGTAAACCGCCTCTCCGAGCTCCCGGTTGATGGCTGCGATGGCAGCACTGCGCGGTTCGTCACCCAGAAGGCCGCAGCCCCAGTCCATCAGCCAGCTGGACTCGATATCATGTCCGTAGCTGGTAAGGTCGAGAATGGAGTTGTAGCTTTTATCAAAGAACACCCTCTGCCGGCGGAGCACCGGGTCATAGATCTTCTGGGCATAGATCGTCAGGATCCGCTCCATGGCCTTTCCCACAGCAGGGTCTTTTCCCCCTTGGTAAAGGCCGGAGTAGCCTTCAAACACATGCAGCAGGGTATTCATGGTTTTATCTGCCAGCACGCCGTTTTCGCTGAGCTTTTCATTGGATTCCGGCCGCCAGCGCGCATCAAAGGCTTCCAGATACCCCACCTCGTCTGTGCAGTGCTCCTCGATCAGCCGGAACAGGGCCATTGCCGTTTCCAAAGCGGCGGCATCTCCGGTCAGGCGGTAATAGGCAGAGAGGGCATAGACAGCAAAGGCCTGATTATAGGTATGCTTGGTCGTATCCAGAGGCTCTCCGTCATAGGTCATGCTCCAGAAAATGCCGCCGTTTTCCCGGTCAAGGCAATGCTCCATCAAAAACCGGTAGGCATGGTCCGCATAGGGCCGCAGGTCCTCCCGGTTCAGGACCATAGCTGCCTCTGAGAAAAACCAGAGGATGCGGCTGTTTAGGATGCAGCCCTTCTCGGCTTTTTTCTCCAAGCGCAGGTCCTGATCCATGTAGCCATAGTATCCGCCGAAGGCATCATCCCGCAGCGCCATCCAGAACGGAAGGATGACGCTCTCCAGATGCTCCCGGGCGGCGGTGGAAATTCGTTTCATGGCTGTCCCTCCTTTGCATGATACCTTTATTATATGTCCGTCACCGCTGCTCGTCAACTGCCGGGAATCAGAAAAGCCCCTTATTGCCGCCGAAGCAGAAATTCCGGGCAGCTTCTTTCTCGGTTGCATCTTGATACCGAACGCGCAGCATAGTATAATGGCAATAGAATGGCCGGCAGCTGCTGCGTCCGGAAAGCAGGAATAGAAAGGAGTCATTTTATGAAAATCAATCATCTTGCCCACATCTCCTTCCGGGTGTCCGATCTGGAAAAATCCCTGTATTTCTACGAAACATGTCTGGGGCTTTCCCGGGCTTTTGTCATCACGCTGGGAGAATTTGGCCCCCAGCTGATCCCCGAGGATGCCACGCCGGAGGAAGCCGCCGCCCTTCGCTCCGCCTTTGAAGCCCGCAAGGATGAGATCGGGATCGTATATCTGAACATTGCTCCCGGACAGTTTATCGAGCTGTTTCCCGGCGATCCCCTGCTGGACCGGGTGAAGACAGGGCAGCAAAACGGCTACCTCCATCTGTGTCTGGAGGTGGATGATGCCGCAGCTTGGCGGGAACATCTGCTGAATATGGGGGCCAATGTCACCACGCCGATAACGCTGGGCTGCGACCACGCCTATCAGTTCTGGATGACAGACCCTGACGGCAATGAGATCGAAATGATGCAGTACCTTCCCAATGCCTACCAGCTTGTGGGCAAATAAAAGGAGTCTTCCCATGAACAAAATCACCTGCATTTGCTTAGGCGTACGCAGCATGGAACGCGCCATCGTCTTTTACCGGGATAAACTGGGCTTCCGTACGGATTGCACAGAAACGGATCCTCCTGTCTGCTTTTTCGATACGCCCGGGACAAAATTTGAACTGTACCCGCTGGAGCTTTTGGCAAAGGACATAAGTCCCAACGATCCCCCGCAGATCGGCAGCGGCTTCGGCGGCATTACCTTGGCATATAACGTAGACAGCAAAGAAAAGGTGGATGCTGTGATAGAATTGGTGCGCTCTTCCGGCGGAACCATCGTCAAGGAACCGCAGGAAGCGTTCTGGGGCGGCTATCACGCATACTTTGCCGATTTGGACGGGTACTACTGGGAGGTCGCATGGGGCCCGGATTTCCGGTACGATGACAACGGCCTGCTGCAATTTTAGGGGCTATCTCTGAGAAAGGAAGGACCCCTCATGGATAACAGACAATTCTGGAAACGGCTGATCCCGCTGGTCTTCCCCATTGCCTTTGAGCAGCTGATGTATTCTCTGGTAAGCACATCCGATGCTCTGATGCTGGGGCTGGTGGATCAGTCCAGCCTGTCAGCAGTATCGCTGGCTACCCAGATCTCCTTTATTTTCTATATGTGTATGGGCGGCTTCAGCGGTGGCGGCAATGTGCTGCTGGCCCAATACTGGGGAAAGGGCAGCCCGGAGCAGGTGGAGCAGGTATTTGCCATCCTGATCCGCCCGGTGGTGCTGGTCTGCTCCCTGTTTTCCGGTGCGGCGCTGCTGGTGCCGCAGCTGCTGATGCGCTTTTTCACGCCGGACCCGGAGCTGATCCGGTTAGGCTCGGAATACCTGCGGGCGGTCAGCCCCTATTATCTGCTCAACGGCATCAGCCAGTGTTATCAATGCACCATGAAAAACTGCGGGCGGGCCCCAAAGGCATCGCTCATCAGCTCCATCTGCGTTGCGCTGAATATCCTGCTCAATGGCATTCTGATCTTCGGCCTCTTCGGTGCCCCGGAGTTAGGAATCCGGGGTGCGGCCATTGCCACTGCATCCTCTCAGGTCATCGGTCTGGGCTGGATCCTGCTGGATACCCGGCTGCGGGGCAAGATCCATCTGCGGATGAAGCATCTTCTGAATTTCAGACTGACGCTGGAGCGGGACTTCTGGAAATATACCACCCCGGTTCTGGCCAATTCTCTGGTATGGGGCCTTGGCATCACCATGGGCTCCATGATCCTAGGCCATCTGGGAACCGATGCCGTGGCAGCCAATTCCATTGCCAGCGTGGCAAAGAATCTGATCGCCTGCTTCTGCATGGGCCTCGCCTCCGGCGGTGCCATTCTGGTGGGCAACGAGCTGGGGGCCGGACAGCTGGAACGGGCAAAGCTATACGGCAGCAAGGTAGTGCGGCTGTCGCTGATCAGCGGGGCCATTTCCGGCGGCATCCTCATCGCCCTGACGCCGGTGATCCTGCGTCTGGCGAAGCTTTCTCCCCAGTCTGCCCAATACCTGCGCTGGATGGTGGTGGTCTGTGCCGTGAATCTGATCGGCATGTCTCACAACAGCGCCACCATCAGCGGTATTTTCACCGCCGGCGGGGATACCAAATTCGGCTTCATCTGCGACTGCATCACGCTTTGGCTCATTGTGGTCCCCTTGGGACTGCTGACGGCCTTTGTCCTGCACTGGCCCGTGATCGCAGTGTACGTCATCATCAGCATGGACGAGATCGTGAAGCTGCCTGCTGTATGGCGGCATTATAAGCAATATAAATGGGTCCGCGATCTGACCCGGCAGGAACAGGAGGCTGTGCAATGAGCATTACGGTAAACCTATACTACACGGGCACCAATGGCAGCGCCCGGAAATTTGCAGAGGAAATGGTGGCCAGCGGCATCGTTTCCGAAGTCCGGGCAGAGGAAGGAAATGAGCGCTATGAATACTTCTTCCCCATGGATGACCCGGAAACAGTGCTTCTGATCGACCGCTGGCGGGATCAGGCAGCACTGGATTTCCACCACAAGAGTCCCATGATGGGAAAAATTGCCCAGCTGCGGGAGAAATACCATCTGCGTCTGCGGGTGGAGCGGTATCAGGATCTGGAAAAATAACGAACAGGGGAACCGGATGGTTCCCCTGTTTACAGTTTTTGCAGAAAGGCGGCGATCTCTTCCGCCAGCAGTCGGTGGCCTGCATCATTGGGGTGAAGGCCATCCGTGGTAAGTTCTTCCGCGATCTGCGGAATATGCGCCCGGAGGGCGCTGGTTTCAAAGAGATCCAGCACAGGAAACCCATATTCTCCGGCGGTGCTGCGGAGGATGTTTACATAATCTGACAAGACAGCCCCGGAGCCGGGCTTGGGATCGGACTCGCCTATCCGGTGCAGGGGTGTCAGCACGATGATCCGGGCCGCTGGGAAGGCTTGCCTCAGGCTGGACCAGAGGCAGTGGCAGGCTCCCCAAAAGGTATCCGGGGTCCGGTCTGCTTCCGTCCCCAGTGGTGCGTCGCCATGACCATGGTCGTTGGTGCCGCCAAACACCACGACCACGTCCGCATCCGGGTCCATTTCCCATACCCGGCTGCAGAAATCCCGGTCGTATTCCGCCACCTCCGAGGGATTGCGCTGCCGGGCCAGACGGGTGCCGCCGATGCCGTAATTCCGGGCAGCCGTAAGACCGCAGGTCCTTTTCAGAATTTCCACAAAGCCCCCTTCGGGAGCGGCGGCGCAGCAGCCTGCGGTGATGCTGTCACCGAGAAAATTGATCTTTTTTCCGGTCAATTCCATAGGATCCCTTTCGTAAAAGCGGGGCGGAAACGCCCCGCTTTTCTGCGCTTATCGGATATCGTAGACGCTGCGGACGCTGACTGCCTCCACACTGCCGCGGAGGATCTTCACGCTCCGGGTGCCGGCATCCATGTCAAAGTAGTTATCGGACAGCAGCACATCTGCACCCGCCTGAATCTCCACGCTGCGGGCATAGGCCTCGGCGGTGACGATGATCTCATCGCCATTGACAAAGGCATTCAGATTGGGATCTGCGAACTTAAAGTGCTTGGGTGCACAGAACAGCACGCTGCCCTGCCCCACCACATTGCCCTCTTCGTCCAGCAGACGGTAGGAATAGTAGCAGTCATAGGTACCATAGTGGGAGAAATCCTGCTTAGGCAGCCACACCGCGCTCAGGGCAGGACACACCACATCGAAGCTGCCGCTTTCGATCACGGAAGCATCGGGACGGCGCAGGCTCCATTGGGCAGTGCCCCTGAACTCCTCCCGGGTCTCATTGCTCACATTCAGATGGGCGCTCTTTTCCAGCGCGAAGGGCTCGGCGTTGACGTTGGTGTTCTGGCTCAGGATGCCCTCCTCGTGGCAGGAGATCAGCACGGGCGCGAAGAACCGCTTTTCATAGTAGTGCAGTGCCTTCCAGCGGCCATAGTAGTCAATGGAAGACCAGCTTGCCACCGGCCAGCAGTCATTGAGCTGCCAGACCACGGCACCCATACACCGGCCCCGGTTGCGCCGCCAATGCTCCACACCGTACTGCATGGCCTGCGCCTGCAGCAGCTGGGATGCATAGACCAGCTCTTCCATACGCGCAGGATACAGATACATCTGGGCCAGATAGGAAACGATCCGGCCATTGGCAGAGGCATTGCGCTGGTGCTTCTCCATGACATAGGAGAATACGTTCCGGTCTTCCGGCTCTGTGAAGCTCTCGATGGTCTCCATGCAGGGGAAGGACTGGAAGCCAAATTCGGACACATAGCGGAACTTATGGTTGCGGTAGTCCGTAAAGGGAAGCAGGCCGTGCCAGACCATCCAGTAGTGGACATCGCCCCGGTTGGGATCCTGAGGATCGTCGAAGCTGCCGCCGCTGGAGGGAGAGGCAGGCCAATAGAAGGCCTGCGGATCCTCCGCCTTCAGCACCTTGGGGATGATGTATTCGTACATCTTGATGTAGTCCGCCTTCTGCCGGTGGCAGGCGACCCATTCGCCCTTGTCCACAAAATCTTCCATTTCGTTATTGCCGCACCAGAGGGCCAAGGACGGATGATGCCGCAGGCGGCGGACATTATCCACAAATTCGGCGGTGATATTCTCCTCAAAGGCTTCCGTCAGGTTATAGACCGCGCAAGCGAACATGAAGTCCTGCCAGACCAGCAAACCCAGCTCGTCGCAGACATCGTAGAAATAGTCGTCGGGATAATAACCGCCGCCCCAGATCCGGATGCAGTTCATGTTGGCGGCCCGGGCATCCTCCAGCAGGCGGCGGGTGCGCTGGGGATTCACTCTGGGCAGCAGATTGTCTTCAGGAATATAGTCCGCGCCCATTGCGAAGATATCCACGCCGTTGACACAGTGGCAGAAGGATTCTCCCCACGCATCCTTACGGCGGCTGACCGTCATGGTACGCAGGCCGATGCGGCGCTCCCATGCGTCAAGCCCATCACCCAGCGCCACGCTGACGGTATACAGCGGCTGCTCGCCGAAACCGGCAGGCCACCACAGCTGAGGCGCATCGATCTCGATCACAGCCTTTTCGCCGCTGGCCGTCCAGACCCTTCCGCAGGGTGCGGTAACGGTAACCGTAACCGGGGCGCTGCCGGTGAGCTGGGTTACATGGGTCTTCACTTCCAATGTGACTTTCTCCGGTGTATGGTGCTGCAGCACCTGCACATCCCGAATCCGGGCAGTCTCCACGCCGAGGAGGCTGATGTCTCTCCAGATGCCCGCATCCGGCAGCCGGGGACCCCAGTCCCAGCCGAACATGCAGTGGGCCTTTCGGATATGGGGGAAGCCCACCATTGCGTCAGAGGAGCCGTCCGCTACGGAAGCTGCGTAGGCTTCCTTAATATATTTGGTAGGAGAGGAGAAGTGTACGGCAATGGTATTCTCCCCCGGGCATAGCAGCTGCTTGACATCAAATTCCCAGATGCGGTGCATGTTGTTGGCAAAGCCGGCGGCGGACCCGTTTACGGAAATCGAGGCAATGGTATCCAGACCCTCGCAGCGCAGCAGCACGGCATCGCATTGCAGCAGGCCCTCGTCCACGGTGAAGCTGCGGCTGTAGCAAAAATCGTGGTCCATCAGCTTCAGGGCATCCATTTCGTTGTCCCGGTAGAAGGGGTCGGGAATTTGTCCGGCCGTCAGCAGGTCATGGTAGACCGAGCCGGGGACCACCGCCGGAACCGGTCCGAAGCTGCTGCCGGGGATCTGAAGGGTCCAAGAACCGTTCAATAGCTGTTTTTTCATAGAAATCCCTCCGAACACGTTTTCGTAAACTTGTTTTTCGCTAACTATACTATAAAATAACCATTAGGCAAAGTCAATGATTTTTCTTGAATCCAAGGTGTTTATTTTGTTGGTTTTGAGTATACATTGTAAAAATTGCACAATTTATAATTGATTTTGAAAAATTTTATAATTAGGATTGACAAACGGTTCTTTCCTGCGTATAATGGGGTTACGAAAACGATTTAGATTTTAAACACCACTCGCATGAGTTCCATCACTTTCCTTTTCAAAATTACTGAAAAAGGGGGATTTCCGATGGTAACTATTAAAATGATTGCAAAAAAGTGCGGTTTTTCTGCTGCCACCGTCAGCAAAGCCCTGAACGGCGCGCCGGATATCAGCGCAGAAACTGCGGAAACGATCCGGAATATTGCCGCTGAAATGGGATATATGCCCAACTCGGCAGCCAGAATGCTGAAAACCAGCCGCTCCTACTTCTTTGGCGTTTTGTTTGAGGATGCCTCCAACAAGGGATTGACCCACGTATTCTTCTCACAGATCCTCAACAGCTTCAAGCACCGGGCCGAGGAGCTGGGCTACGACATCTGTTTCATCAGCGACCGTATGGGCGGACGGGAGATCAGCTATGTGGAGCATGCCCGGTATCGCAACTGCGATGGCGTGATCATCGCCTCCGTGGACTATACGGAGCACGCAGTGACAGATCTGGCCAACAGCGGCATTCCCACCGTGGCCATCGACTATGAATTTACCAGCTGCGGCAGCATCCAGTCCGATAATCTGGGCGGCATGGAAGCGCTGGTCCGCTATATCCACAGCATGGGCCACCGGAAGATCGCCTACATCCATGGTGAGGATACCGCAGTCACCCGCAACCGGGTCGCCAGCTTCTGCCGCACCTGTGCAGCATTGGGGCTGGAGATCCCCGAATCCTACCTGATCCCCTCCATCTACACCAACCCGGATCTCTCCGCCCTGTATACGAAGCAGCTGCTGGAGCTTCCGGACCCTCCCACCTGCATCCTCTATCCCGATGACATTTCCTACATCGGCGGTATGAACCAGATCGAAAAAATGGGACTTTCCATTCCCGAGGACATCAGCGTTGCCGGTTATGACGGTGCCGATGTCAGCCAGATGCTCCGGCCCCGGCTCACCACCTTGAAGCAGGATGCGGTCCGGATGGGAGAACTGGCAGCGGAGGAGCTGGCAAGAGCCGTGGAAGAAGGCAGGACCTACATCCCCGGCAGGATCGTGGTTCCCGGCGAGCTGATCCTGGGCGGTACCGTTAAAAACCTCGCCCCCTGATTCAGGCCAAAAAGGGAAATTTCCCTTTTTGGTACGCTTCCCGGTGGGAAGCGTACCCATATCCATTTGTAGTTGATGATGTCCAACAAACATCATAAACAAATTTAAAGGAGGAAACACAATGAAAAAGCTCATCGCAATGCTGCTGGCACTGGCTATGGTATTTGGTCTGGTCGCCTGTGGCAGTTCCAGCGCTCCCGCTGAAACTCAGGCTCCCGCTCCCGCCGAAACTCAGGCTGCAGCACCTGCACCTGTAGAAACCGCGGCACCCGCACCCGCTGACGAGAATGAACTGCCCCGTAACGAGACTCTGTATTTCGCAGGTCAGCAGTGGGGTACTGTAAACTCCTGGAACGTCATCGGTACCAACCAGAACAACGCTATGGCAATCGCCGGCGGTGCTTCCGGCTACCGTACCCTGATGTTTGAAACCCTGTACATGTACAATCCTCTGGACGGCGCCATGATCGGCCTGCTGGCCAACGATGATTGGGCATGGAACGCAGACATGACTGAGCTGACTCTGACCATCAAGGACGCTGCCAAGTGGTCCGACGGCACCCCCGTCACCGCTGCTGACGTTGTCCGCACTTGGGACATCAGCGTTGAGATCGCCAACGGCACCGGCACCACCTTCGGCGCTTACATCGATTCCATCGCTGCCGACGGCCAGAAGGTCATCATCACCTCCAAGCTGACCGACGCAGGCCAGCCCGTGAACCCCCTGAAGATCCTAGACTTCCTGACCGGTGCTCCCATTGCTCAGGCTGCATGGATCGACGTGGTCGTTGACCGCTGCGGCGGCGATGCAACCGCTATCCTGAATGATGCCGGCGAAGACGTTGTCTGGTCCGGTCCCTACACCAAGTACTACTCCGACGATCAGAAGGTCGTTCTGGTCCGTGACGACAACTACTGGGGCCAGGATGCTTCCATGTGGGGCAAGCTGCCTGTTCCCAAGTACATCGCTCACACCATCTATGCTGACAACCCCGCAGGCGAAGCTGCTCTGAAGGCCGGCGAAGTCGACGTCTGCCAGCAGTTCATCGGCAACATCCAGAACCTGTGGCTGGAGGACGGCCTGCCCATCTCCACCTTCTACGAAGAAGCTCCCTACGGCGTCTGCCTGACTATGCCCACCGCATGGTAC
>JAFSCK010000109.1 GCA_017436785.1 Oscillospiraceae bacterium
AATACAATCGACCAGTGACATTATTTCACGCACAGCATATGTCGCAGTTCCGATTGCCACGGATAAGAAAGGAGACTAAGTATTATCTATGGCAAAAGGATCTGTAAGAAAAAAGGGCAAGAAGTGGTACTACCGCTTCTACATCGAAGACGAAAGCGGCAACAGAGTTCAAAAAGAGTTCCCTGGAACCGAAAGCAAGGCTGAAACAGAAGCCATGCTCCGCAAGGCGATGGAGGACTACGATTCCAAAAAGTTCGTAGCCAAGTCTGATAACATGACGGTGGGCGAATTACTGGATATATGGGTGGAAGAAAGTCTGAAACCCAAGACATTGACCTAGACAACCAGTGCCTGACCGTGCGGCGCAGTATGCGATACAACGGCAAGCGGCACAAGACGGAGATCGGCACCACCAAGCGGAAGAAAATCCGTACCGTGGACTTCTGTAACACCCTGGCGGCACTTCTGCGAAAGGCCAAGACGGAGCAGAGCAAAAACAGCTTAAAGTACGGGCCTCTTTATTCCCTTAACTACTACAAGGAAGTAAGGGAAAAGAACCGGGTCTACTACGAGGTGTACAGCCTGCCGAGAACCGAGGAAGTACCGGAGGGGTACAAGGAACTGTCTATGGTCTGCACAAGGCAGGACGGAGCCTTTGAATCTCCCGCAACGGTAAGCAGTGTCTGCCGCAGAGCAAGAACGGTGATGCCTGATCTGGGCGAGTTTCATTTCCACCTGCTCAGACATACCTTCACCACCAACCTGCTGACCAACGGTGCAGCACCGAAGGATGTGCAGGAGCTTCTGGGACACTCCGATGTAGGAACCACCATGAACATCTATGCCCACGCAAACCGGGAAACGAAGCGATCTTCCGCCCGGATGCTCGACCAAGTGGTAAGCTGAGCATAAAAAAGTTTCCCTTGTTTTTCCTCATAAGGGAAGAATCAAGGGAAACTACATAAGGCAAAGAGCAAAACGAGCGAAAAACCACCATATAGCACTGTTTTTAAGTGGTTTTAGAGGATTTGTTAGATAAATTCCAATTTGTCTAACTGCTTCCGCAGTAACGATACCGAGCGGGTTAGGGCAGTAACGAAACGCACTGCACCGGGCACGCATTGTCCGCGGCGGCTCGCCGCCAAATTCCAATTTGACGAACAGATACAATCGCGCACTTTTTTACATAGCGTCCCACAATGTAGTGCAAACAATGTTAAAAGCCAAGCTGCGTTTTTGCAGCTTGGCTTTCACTGTTTTGCGGGCCTCCACCTAAATGGATGCGTTTCTTGTTTAAATCTCCTGTCGGCCTTCCAATGCCCGGGATAATGTCACTTCGTCAGCATATTCCAGCTGACTTCCCACCGGTACGCCGTAGGCAAGGCGGGTGACCTTGACCTCCATAGGCCGCAGCAGACGGGAAATGTACATAGCCGTGGCTTCGCCCTCGGTGTCGGGATTGGTGGCCATGATGACCTCCTGCACATTGCCCTGGGCTACCCGGTGCAATAGCTCCTTGATCTTGATATCATCCTGCGTCACATGGTTTAAGGGAGAAATGACACCGTGGAGCACATGGTAAGTCCCCTTAAATTCCCGGGACCGTTCCATGGCGATCACATCCCGGGGCTCTGCCACCACGCAGATGACGCTTTCGTCCCGCAGCTCGTCGTCACAGATGGGACACAGGCTCCGGTCCGTCAGATTCTGGCACCGGGGGCAGGTATGGACTTGCTTTTTGGCTTCCAGAATGGCAGCGGCAAACTCCTCCGCCTCCTCATAAGGCAGGCTCAGCACATGAAAAGCCAGCCGCTGGGCAGTTTTACCGCCAATGCCGGGAAGCCGGGCAAACTGGTCCGCCAGATTCTGAAGTGCTGCGGGAAAGAAATTCATAGTAAAGCTCCTTGCAATCTTACATCATTGCCAGCAGGGCGCAGCCCGACGTGGCAATCTCCATAATCGAAGGGGATTGCCGCGCCGGTGTACGCAACTGGCTCGCAATGACAGCCGTTTCCTTAAAACAGTCCGCCCAGGTTCAGTCCGCCGGTGAGGCGGGACATGTTGTTGGCTGCTTCCTGATCGGCAGCGCGCATGGCCTCGTTGACGGCAGCGATGACCATATCCTGCAGCATCTCCACATCATCGGGGTCCACTGCTTCGGGATTGATCTCCAGCGCCACCATTTCATGCTTGCCGTTGACAGTAGCGGCAACCATGCCGCCGCCAGCCTTGGCGGTGAAGGTCTTAGCCTCCTGCTCTGCCTGCATCCGCAGCATCTCCTGCTGCATCTTCTGGGCCTGCTTCATCATAGCAGCCTGATTCATACCACCGGGCATACCGCCGCGGAATCCACCTTTTGCCATAGTAAATTCTCCTGTTCTTGAATGATTCTGTTATTTATTCTGTCATTGCGAGGAGGCCAAAGACCGACATGGCAATCTCCATAACAAAAGGGGATTGCACCACAGGCATTCCCTTCGGTCACCACACCAGCGTGTGCGCTGGTTCGCAATGACATTATGTTTTATTTTCTAATGGTCACAATATCGGAATGCTCTCTTCCGAATTTCATCAGCTGCTCCATCCGGGGATTTCCGGCAGGCTTGGCGTTAAGATCCACCACTACTGCCCGGACCGGGCGGCTCAGCATGGCGCTTGCCTTCCGGGATACCACTTCCAGAACATCCGGCTTATCCAGCATCTTGGCAATGAAATCGTTGCCGCAGCGCAGCTCCAGCGTGCCGCCTACCAGTGCGCCCTGCACCGGGGCATTGGGACTGACAGCAAAGAAGCCGCTGATGGGAGGCTTCAGCTCCTTACGCACGGCACCGCACAGCTCCGGCCAAAAGCCCACGGGGGCTTCGCTGGGCTGGGGACGGGGTGGTTCGTCCTCCATGGGAGGGGCATCCTCGTCGCCGGGCATGGGGGGACGGTCATCGTCATAGTCCTCCTCTGCCGGGGCAGGAACTGCTTTCTGCTTTTTTGCAGGGGCAGCAGCCACAAAGTCGCCGTTTTTCAGCTTTTCTTCCAGCCGGGTCAGCCGGGCATTGAGGGCCTTGGCATCCAGTGAAAGCTCCGGCTGACACAGCTCCACGATGCACAGCTCCGCATCCATGCGGCGGCTGGCAGAGCGGGTAAAGCCGGAAAGGGTTGTCTGGATCAGATTCATCATCCGCACCAGCTCAGCGCTGCTGAGGGCTTTGGTCAGTGCCAGCACCTCCTGATCGGAGGCCACACCGGAAAGCATGGTGATGCCTGCATTTCCTGCTGTTTTCATCACAAGCAGGTCCCGGGTCAGGCAGGCCATTTCGTCCAGCATGGCGGAAAGGTCCTTGCCCTCGGTATAGAGGCGGTTGAACAGCTCCAAAGCACTTTTGGTATCGTGAGAGGCGATATAGCCCATCAGCTCACCGCATTTCTGCTCGCCGGCAATTCCGAGGCAGGCATAGACCCGTTCGGCAGTCAGTTCTCCGGTGGTGGCAGAGGCACACTGGTCCAGCAGGCTCAGGCCGTCACGCATACCGCCGTCGGCCAGCCGTGCCAGCACCCGGGCGGCGCCGTCATCCAAATCGATATTCTCCTGATAGGCCACATATTGCAGCCGGGCGGCGATATCCTCTTGGGAGATGCGGCGGAAGGAGAACCGCTGGCACCGGGACAAAATGGTGGCAGGCACTTTATGCAGCTCCGTGGTCGCCAGAATGAACAGCAGATGCTCCGGGGGCTCCTCAATGATTTTCAAAAGGGCATTAAAGGCGGAGATGGACAGCATGTGGACCTCGTCGATGATATACACACGCATCTTTACCTGAGAAGGGGTATAGATGGCATCATCCCGCAGGTCACGGACATTGTCCACGCCGTTGTTGGAGGCGGCGTCGATTTCCAGCACGTCCATGCAGGCACCGGAGTCGATAGACTTACAGGCCTCACAGCAGTTGCAGGGGTTGCCGTTGTCGGGATTCAGGCAGTTGACAGCTTTCGCCAGAATTTTGGCGCAGCTGGTCTTGCCGGTGCCCCGGGAGCCGGTGAACAGATAGGCATGGCTCATACGCCCGGAAGTAAGCTGGGTTTTTAAGGTCTGGGTCACCGCCATCTGGCCCGATACATCATCAAAGGTCTGAGGACGGTATTTTCGATATAATGCTTGATAGGCTGACATACACATCCCCTTTCGTAAAAGTGTGGAGCGTGAAGAGTAGCGTGTGGAGTTTATCATAACTCCACTCTCAACATTTCAAACTCCACACTGAAAAAAGACCGGCTCATAACAAGATCGCACACCCACATTTGAACGCGCCGAACATTCGTAACCTCTACTCGAAAGCTCAAGAACGGCAACCTCGCGGCACACGGTAAGGTCCGCTTAATGCTGCTTGGTTCCCCACCTGACATGGTTCACGGGATACCGTTGCGCAAGACCGATCTCTCAACACCCCTTATAAAGGGCAGGCAATATTCAAACGCATCCGGGTGTGGGAATTCATCCCTGCTATAGCGGATTGCAGGTACAGGACACCGCTAACTCCCCGACTAGTGCGACCTTGTTATAAGCCGGTCAGCTGATACAAGGTTTGATTGTTTATATAGTTGTATTAGGCCAGCTTGGACTCTACAAAGTCAGCCAGATCCTGGAAGGTAGCGATCTTCTGATCCTCCATCTCCAGTTCCACACCCAGCTCGGTCTCCAGATCCATGATCATCTCCACCACGTCCAGAGAATCGATGCCCAGACTTTCAAAGGTGGAATCAGGGGTGATTTCCTCGATGTCCAGCTCCAGCTGCTTGGCAGCATACTTTGCAAGCTTTTCAAACATAGATAAGTCCTCCTAAAAAATAATCTCTATAAGCACTATCTGGGTGCTATTCTATTATAAAACCACGAATTTGTCAATCCCGGATTTTCTGATAAGCTTTTCGATCCCAGTAGGGCGCCTTGCCTTCAAGCCGCCTACTGCAGATCATTCCATTTTCATGCTTACTGCCATACCTGCGGCGTAGGCTGTGGCCCATGCGATTTGGAGATTGAAGCCGCCGGTGTAGGCATCGCAGTCGATGACCTCCCCTGCGAAGTATAGACCCGTAACCTTTTTGGACTGCATGGTTTTGGGGTCGATCTCCGAAACCTTTACGCCGCCGCTGGTGATGATGGCCTCCGCCACAGGGCGCTTTCCGGTGATCTCAACAGAAAACGCTTTCAGCAGCTCCACCAGAGCGCGGCGCTTCTGCTTTGTCAGGGAATTGGCCTGCATCTCCGGGTCGATCTCCAGTCGGCGCAGCACCACAGGGATCATGCTCCGGGGCAGCAGGTCCGTCAGGGCATTTTCCATGCTGCGATTCTGATACAGCTCCAGATCCCGTAGGATCCGGTCATCCAGCTTGTTTTCCTCCAGTGCAGGCTTCAGGTCGATGACCAGCCTGCAGCCCTCTCCCTTCAGATGGCAGCTGGCCGACAGCACCGTGGGGCCGGACACACCGAAATGGGTAAACAGCAGCTCGCCAAAGTCCTTGTAAAGCACCTTACCCTTGGGATTCAGCAGCTTCACGCCCACGTTCCGCAGGGAAAGCCCCTGCATGTCCTGACAGTCACGGCCTTCTGTTTCCAATGGCACCAGACTTCCCTGAGGCTCCACGATGGTATGCCCCAGCGTCTGCGCCATAGCATAACCATCGCCGGTGGAGCCGGTAGTGGGATAGGAGGCTCCGCCGGTGGCAAGGATGACCCAATCCGCAGAAAGCTTCTCATTCTGTGTCTCCACACCGGTAACTTTCCCCGCTTCCACCAAAATATGCCTGACCCGGCCGGTTTTTACAGTGACATTCTGCCGCCGCAGCTGACGCTGGAGGCATTCCAGCACGGACTGAGATCTGTCAGAAACAGGAAACACACGGTTGCCCCGCTCGGTTTTCAGGGGGCATCCGTTTTCTTCAAAAAACGCCTTGATTTTGGCAGGCGGAAAGGCCGTCATGGCGCTGTAGAGGAAGCGGCCATTCCGGGGGGTATTTTGCAGGACCTCCTGCTCGGAGCAGTCATTTGTTACATTGCACCGGCCCTTGCCGGTAATGAGCAACTTCTTTCCCAGACGGTCATTCCGCTCCAAAAGCAGTACCTTTTGCCCGTTTTTTGCAGCCGTGATGGCGGCAAACATGCCCGCCGGACCGCCGCCGATGACGATACCATCATATTTCACCAAACTCCACACTCCACTCTTCAAACTCCACGCTTACTTTTCCGTTTGCTTCTCGTAGACCTCATATTCCTCCCAGATCCGTTCCAGATTGGCAAAGGTCTGGCTCAGTTCCTTTTCCCGCTTAGCGGCAATGGCGACGATGAGGGCGTTTACAAGGCTCAAGGGTGCCACCAGAGAATCCACCAGAGAAACCATATCACTTTTGGCGATGAGCACATGGTCGGAATTGCTGCCCAGCGGGGACAGCTTGCTGTCGGTGATGCCGATGACGGTGGCACCGGCACTGCGGCAGTACTGGGCACCCTTGGTGGTAGAGGAAGAATACCGTGGGAAGGAGAAGGCGATGACCACATCGTCAGCATTGACGCCTACGATCTTCTCAAACATTTCTCCGGCACTGAAACCGGTGACTTCATGGACATTATTGAACATATAGTTCAAATAATAGCCCAAAAAGTTGGCAAGGGGCGCAACGGAGCGGACACCTAAGATATAGACCCGCTTGGCCTTGATAATGGCGTTCACCGCCTCCTGAAATTCCTTACGGTCGATGGTCTCGCTGGTCTGGCGCAGCTTTTCCATATCGGAATGCAGCACCGTTGTCACCACATCCTGATCGCCGAAGCGGTTGCTGGCCACCTCGATGCGCTGCACAGAGGTCAGCCGGTTCAGCACCATTTCCCGCACTGCCTTCTGCATGCTGGGATAGCCGTCAAAGCCTAAGTCTACCGCAAAGCGAACCACCGTGGATTCCGACACGCCTACCACCTTTCCCAGACGGTTTGCCGTCATAAAGGCAGCCTTGTCATAGGACTCCGTAATGTAGCGGGCGATCCGCTTCTGGCCCTTGGAGAAGGTGGGCTCTTTTTCCTGCAATATCGATAAAAAGTCGTGACTCATAGAAGCCTCCAAAACGACAGATTTTTCTTTTCGCCGTTACAGTTCATAGTAGCAAACTTAACATAATTTTGCAAGATGGAATCAGGAAAAATGCAGGAAATGTTTCAAGTATTCACCGACGCTGTCATCCCGAGCGAAGTGAAACGTAGCCGAGGGATCTACGCATCTTCAGAACTGCACAGCAGCAATTCAGTGCGTAGATCCCTCGACTTCGCTATGCTCCGCTCGGGATGACATCGTTTTTCCTATTTAAGGTTTTCGATTTCCTGCGCCGTCAGATACCGCCATTTTCCTTTTGGCAGGTCGCCTAAGGAAAGGCTTCCTTCCTTGATGCGGCGCAGGCGGGTGCAGTGCATCCCAGCCGCCTCGCACATCCGGCGGACCTGACGGTTGCGGCCTTCGTGGATGGTCACCAAAAACTTTGCCTTCTGTCCCTCTGCCCGGAGGAGCTTGACCTTTGGAGGGCGAATGGGATAGCCATCCAGCGTAATGGACTTTGACAGTTCAGCCTCAGCACCGGGGTGGTAGCCAGTGACCCAGACCTCGTAGGTTTTCTTCACCTCATGCTTTGGGTGCATCAGAGCATTGGCAAAGGCACCGTCGTTGGTAAACAGCAGCAGGCCCTCGGAATCCATGTCCAATCGGCCTACGGGATAGACCCGAGTGCCGCAGTCCGCTACCAGCTGGGCAGCATTGGGACGGCCCTTTTCATCAGAAAGGGTAGTAACGAAGCCTCTGGGCTTATGCAGCATTATATAGATGTACTGCTCCTGCCTTGGCAGGGGCTGACCGTTGATGAGAATTTCATCGGTCTCCGGGTCCGCAGCGTCTCCCAATCGGGCGATGGCCCCATTTACGCAGATCAGACCGTTTTGGATCATTTCCTCCGCCTTCCGCCGGGAGGCAACGCCCCGGGCGGAGAGGATCTTTTGTAGGCGTTCTTTCATATTTTCACCTGCTTTTGTAGGGGACGGCGTCCTCGACGTCCCAGTATGAAACGGTCGCAATTACATCCGATTCGGGCGAAGCCGCAGCTGCGCACCTAGGGGGCGTCCGGGAGGCCGCCCCCTACAGTGCTATGCAAACAGCCGCTTCCAAAATGGTGTTTCTTCTGTTTCTTCCTGTTCGATGGTTTCCCCGTAGGTCACAGGGATCTTCCCCACAGCTTTTCCCTGCACCAAGATATAGGCATAGCCTGCATCCTCCCCCGCCACCGCCGGGGCGTAGGTAAAGCCGGGGCCGGGATAGACGATCTGAGGTGTTTCTTCCGGGGCGAGGGCATAGCCAAAGTCCTCACCCGCCAGGATCTCCACCTGACGGGTCTGGCCGCCCAGCACCTCCAGTGTATCGATACGCTCCCCTGCCTTCACGATCTCCCGGTGCACATACCGGGAAAAGCCCGTTTCCAGCAGAGCGGCATGGTCGTTCCAATCGTCCCCGTCGTCGATGGTGACGGCAATGATGCGCCGGCCCTGCCGGGCAGCGCTGGAGACCAAGATCCTGCCAGCAGCCTTGGTAAAGCCGGTCTTCACCCCATCTGCCCCCTCTACCCGCCACAAAAGCTTATTATGGTTGGTCAGATACCGGTTCCCTATTTTCAGATTCTTAGTCGAAACCGTTTTGGCAAAGATGGGATTTTCCATGGCGTAGGCTGCCAGCACCGCCAGATCCTTGGCGGTGGAATAATGACTGGGGCTGTCGAGGCCGTTGGGATTTTCAAAATGGGTGCCATGAAGCCCCAGATTTCGGGCTTTATCGTTCATCAGCTCCGCAAAGCCCTCCACCGTGCCGCCGCAATAAATGGCAAGGGCCACAGCGGCATCGTTGCCGGAAGACAGCATCAGGCCGTAGAGCAGCTCCTGCAGGGTCAAAATCTCTCCCTCCTGCAAGTACATGGAGGAACCCTCGATGCCTACGGCTTCCTTAGGAATGCGCATCCGGTCCAGCACATTGCACTGCTCGCAGACAATGAGGGCCGTCATGATTTTGGTGGTGCTGGCAATGAGGCTGCGTTCGTTTGCATTTTTCTCATATAGGCTCCGTCCGCTGACTGCGTCCAGCACATAGGCCCTCCGGGCGGAGATGGCCTCTGCCCGTATTGGTAAAAGCACAGCGGCGGCCAGCAATCCAGCCGCCGCTGTGGCGAAAAGTCGTTGTTTCAAATTTCCTCACCCGGAGGTAGGATGCCCGGAACGAAGTGCGCTTATTCGCAGAAAGAACTTATGCAGTGGGAGCAAGCCCCTCTACGGCTGGTCACTCCTCGTCCTTGTGTGCCCTGTGATAATCGATCATCACCAAAAAGCCCTTGGTAATACCGATCAGAGCACATAAAACCGCACCATAGAAGCATAGCCCCAGCATAAACACGGCATCCTGAAGCAGAAACGCAAATACAGCCAGCACGGCTGCCATAAGCAGCAGAAACATAGCAGTCAGCAATCGCCAAATATAGGTTTCCATATCCGCTCCCTCAATTTTGCATTCTGCATTATGCATTATGCATTTTTCTTAGCGTCCAGATAGGCTGTCAGTTTATCCAGCGTATCGGGCAGCATTTCCACGATGCGTTCGGTGGTGGAGTTTGCAGGCTCGGGGATGGAGAGCATACGGACATTGCCGTCCTTTACCACAAGGAAGCAGATGGGGCTGACCTTCACACCGCCGCCGCAGCCGCCGCCAAAGGGGTTCTCGCCGGTCTTGGAGGAAAAATCACTGCCGCCACCGCCAAAGCCAACGCTGACACGGGATACGGGGATGATGGTGACACCGTCGGGAGTCTGGATGGGGGTGCCCACCACGGAGTTGACATCCACCATTTCTCGGATCTTTTGAAGGGTACTTTCCAGCATGTTAGGTAATTTCTGGCTCATTTTGCCGCACCGCCTTTTCTTTTATTGCGAAAATTCAAATATTCTTTCAGTGCCCGGACCGCGTATACTGCGATCAAGGAGAGAAGTCTGCCCAACGTGATGGTCACATCGATCCGGGCAATGACTAAAGTTTCAGACGCGGTGAAGTCGCACTCCACTTCCACGTCCCGTTTTTTGATGACGAACCATTTTTCCAGGGCAGGCAGGAGATTTCCCACCGCCGCCCAGGTTTTGCCATAATTTACTGCAAGGTCACAGGGGTCGGAAGAAGCGAGGATCAATCGCAGGTATAGATCATCCAATCGCAGCTTCCGGCGGAAATCCCCAAGAAACCGGAAGATCAGCTTCACAAAAGGAATAAAGTCCGTCAGGCTTCCGCCCTGCTTTTTTTCCTTCGGTTTTTCCTGCTTGGGCGGTTGGGGAGGCTTGGGAAGTGTTTCTTCCTGTTTTTCTTCTTTTGTTTCCTGCTTTTTTTCAGGTTTCTTCTTTTTTTCCTTCTTCGGCAGCGGGTACACGGTGAATTTTATGGGGCCAATAATGACCTTCACCAATGGGCCGTGGTCATCATAATTGACCCGGACACCCAGCGGCAGCACCGCGAGAAGAAACAGAATGCCGAAGGTAACGAGCCAGCCCATTACTGGCCCTCCGCCGGCTGCTGCGGCAGTTCGATGGGTTCTCCAAAGGAGATCTTCTCAATGGGAGGCAGTTCCTCCAAGGAGGATAGGCCGAAGGTCCGCAAAAAGTCCGGGGTAGTCTGATACTGGATGGGCCGTCCGGGAACATTCAGCCGTCCTGCTTCCTCAATAAGCTTCTTATTCAAAAGAGCCGCCACAGAGTAGGCGCTGTCCACACCCCGGATCTGCTCCACCATGGCCTTGGTGGCAGGCTGGTAGTAAGCGATGATGGTCAGGGTCTCCAATTGGGAGGCCGACAGCTTGGGAGGCTTCCTCGTTTCCAGCGCCTTGGTGACGTAATCCGCCATTTCTCCCGAGGACACCATCTGGTAGCCCTTTTCCAGCTTGATGATGCGCATACCCCGGCGCTCATAGGCATATAAATTAGCAAGGGCATCCGCCGCCTGCTCAATTTCCGCCGGATCTTCTTCCAGTACGGCAGAGAGCCGGGCGATCTCAATGCGCTCACCGGCGGCGAAAAGGATCGCCTCAAGAGCTCTGTTCAGTTGATCCCGTTCCATGCTCGTTCAGCTCCTTTCGCTCGTTTTCGTCCAGCAGTCGTACGTTGGGATTGTCGCCGTTGACATCGTCCTCTAAGGTGACGGAGTTGGTTTTGCACAGGTCCAGCACCGCAAGGAAGGTAGCCACGATCTCGGACCGGCTTTTGTTTCCCTTAAAAAGGTTTTTTAAGCGTTCTACGCCCCGCAGCACCAGCTGCCGCAGGACCTCGCCGGTCTTTCTGCCGATGGGATAAGGCTCCTTGCCCACGATGCCCATGAAGTTGGTGGTGGGCGGAGGCAGCTGCCGGGCATTTCGTTCGGCAATGGTATCCAAGGCCCGCAAAAGGTCGATCACATCGTGCTTATAACGGTAGCCCTTTTCCCGCTTCAGAGGCTCCGGCTCCTTGACGAAGAGGCAGCGGCCAATTTCATTGCGGGGCTCCAGCTGAGTGACTGCCTTTCGGATCTGTTCCATGGCTTCCTTGCGCTTGCGGTCGATGAGGGACTGGCGCAGCAGGTCCAGCTCGCTTTCCGCTTCCGCCTGTTCGGCCGCAGACAGGAGCATTTTGGTCTTAATCAGCATCAGGTGGGAGGCCATGGTAATGAACTCGCTGGCGATCTCCATATCCAGCCGCTTCATTTCCTCTAGGTAGGCCAGATACTGCTCCAAAATAGCAGTAATGGACACATCCTGTATTTCAATTTTATTCTTGCTGAGCAATTCAAAAATAACATCCAGAGGACCCTCAAAATCCTCCATCACCTCGCTGCGGGTGTGGACGATGCCCTCCAGACGGTATTGCGGTTGAGCCATAATGGTTTCCTTTTCCAAGCTTACGCAAATATTTGGCAGTATTATATCACCGTTTCCGGTCAAGCGCAAGCTTTTGGGAAAATTTTGAGGATTCTCTCAGAAAATATTGCATTTTTCGATTTGGTATGATAAGATAAGCGTACGAGAAAATTCCTTGGAGGGATGAGAAGTGGCAAGACGTAGCCGTAACCGTTACCGTGAAATGGAAAAGAATATGACCCGGATCATCTTGGCCGATGCTCTGGTGTTTGTGCTGTATCTGATCTGTGCCGGCTTTGGCTGGGCAGTGCTGAAGGTCATTACCGCGATTATCGCCATTTTTGGCTCCCTTTTATGCGTAGGCTGGCTGTATCTCACCGGTGAATTTGCCCGCCGGCGGAGCCTGTGGATGACTACAGCCTTTATCTGCATCGTCATCTGCGTGGTGGTGTCCCTGATTCTGGGCTATCCCGCCCCCGCACCTACCGTTTAATTGAATACTGCGAAAAGAGGTAACAGCCTTGGCTGTTACCTCTTTTTTTGCTTCCACCAAGCGAGCAGGGATTCGATTCCCAGATCGAAACCTCCCAGAAAAATGAAGCCTCTGAGGACCGTATAGAAATCAGCCTCCGCATCGGACGTGACCTCCATAAGCAGAAAGATTGCCGACATGGCAAGAAAGCTTACCGCGGCACCCATTCCGCCGCCGAAGGATGGTTTTCTGATGCTGCGCACCAAGGGAATATCCACCAAAAATTTCAGCAGCAGCCACAGATACATACCGTAAAGCAGAAAGGTGATCCGATTGCTCCACGGAAATCCTGATTCAGGATGGTTCCCTGCGTAGATAAGGAAACCGACGCCAAAGGCCAATAACCCCAGCCCGATCAGTAGGGATATCCTTCTCTTACTATTCTTGTCCCCTTTTCTGAATCTCCCCAGCTTCCACGAATTGAACAGCCACACAAGGCCGAAAACCACAGCCGCGATGATCAGGAACCGATCTGGATTTGCTCCTGTATGCAGATATTTCATTGGTCCACCGCCTTTCGTTTATGGAATGTGCAGTTCTCCCTGATCGAACATTTCTTTATAGGCCAATATCTCGTCCTTTTCCAGCATGGGCGTGCTGCTCACTCCTTGCCGCAGGATCTCGCCATTGCGGCGGGTGAACGCAAATACAATATCGGGTTCCTTTTGAAAGGTTACGAAAATACGCCATTCATTATAGGACAGAAGTTTATTCAGAAACGAATGCTTGATCTCCACATCCGAGATATCGGCCTTCGTATATCCGCTTTCTTCCAGAAAGGCATAGGTTTTACTGCGGACAACTATGCTCCCAACGGCCTTGTAGGTCATCCCGGCGGTCAGACACAGCACCAAACAGAACAGAATCATTTTCCTTTTCATTCTGCCCTCTCCCTCGTTTTTCCTAGCCCCGTGTGTTCCTCTGTCTTCTTTTTATAATATTTCAGTCCCAGTTTCAGCAGGAAACAGCTCCCCAGCACCACAAGGGTCATAACACCATCCACCAAAATACCGGTGTACCAAGGGGCTGACTGCATGGCATACAGCTCCGGGCGCATCTTGTGATTCCAGAGCACGAATATACTGCGTCCGATAAAAACACCTGTGAACGCACCCATGATGCTGTTTAAAATTTGATTGAGTTTCTTCACGCCATTTCCCTCCCCTGCATTTTTATGGTGACGGTTTATTTTCTATAGGAGGATTTGTTAGATAACTTGGGATTTTTCGTTATAAATCAATCTTGATTTCGTACTTATCCTCGATGAGTATATAGTTCACATTATACGTTTGTGCAAGGGTTAACATTTCTGCATTGTCTGCCAATACACTCTGTATTGTACACCATTCATCATCCAAACGATTTTCAATGGCATTTGCATATTTCTTGATGTCAGCAAAGTGGTTTCTGATATATTCCTCACTCATTACAAGGCAGAAATATTTGATGTTTTCAAGATATTTAGAGTCAAAATCCTTCTGCCAATCGAATGGAATATAGCAACCTTCCACAATTAAGTTCTGCTCATTCTCAATGGCAGTTTTTATCATTTCGCGAACAATAGGCCATAAGTATGCGGTCAAATCCCTGTCATCACTCATAGGGGTAAGTTTCGTGTTTCCACTACGAATTAACCCCATCTTCAAGTGGTCAATGGACAAATATGGATATTTATATTTTTCAAGCAGTTGCTGGGCAAGTGCTGTTTTTCCCGTATGGGATGCTCCTGTAATTAAAATAATCATTATCGAACCTACAAATTCAAGTTTTCGAACACTTATCGCAAAGTTAACAACTGTCAACACACGACCGCAGCGGCGGGCTGAGGGCAGCCCGCCCTACCGTCGCCTCTGCGCGGTTTATTTTCTGTAGAAGGAATTGCCGCCGATAAATTCCCGGACGAGGCTGGTTGGGGGGATCTCGTCATCTACGTCGGCTTCCTGAACGTAGTTGAGGACCTTGACGATGTTGCGGACCTCTTCATAGCAATCATCCTCCGGCTGAACGGCCAGAAGCAGAGGGTAGATGTGCTTTTTCAGCACCGCCAGCTCATAGAGGGTGGAGGAATTGAAGATCACGTCGGCGTTCTCCTGATAGGGGAAGATCCAGCGTTTTTCACCCTGACGGACGCTGTCCCACATGGAGAAGGTCCGCTGGACAGAGGAGCCTCTGGTTTCGTAATCCCGGACGGTGCGCCGAAGCAGCCGCAGATAGCTGGTGGGGATACGGTTGTGGTCATCCAGATTCAGCGGCAGCAGGGCGCTGACATACAGACGGAAAATCAGATTCTTCTCCACATTTTCCGGCAGCATGACAGGATTCAAACCATGAAGCCCCTCCACAATGATAACGGAATCATCATGGAGCCGCAGCTTGTGGCCCCGCCACTCCCGGCGGGCTGTGAGGAAATTAAAGGTCGGCAATTCTACCTCTTCCCCAGCCAGAAGCTTTCCCATATCCTCCCGGAACAGCTCTACATCGATGGTATTGATGTGCTCCAAGTCCAGCTTACCATCGGGGCCGGGGGCAATTTTGTCCCGGTCGATGTAGTAATCGTCAAGGCTCATCAAAATGGGCTTTTTGCCATGGACCCGGAGCTGGGTCGCCAAACGGTTGGCAGAGGTGGTCTTGCCCGAGGAGCTGGGACCTGCCAGCATCACCGCCCGGGCACCCCGCTGGCAGATCATATCCGCCACCTGAGAATACCGCTTTTCATGGAGGGCTTCGTTGACCCGGATCAATTCCCGGATGCGGCCGGAGGTGGTCAGATCGTTCAGGTCCGCCACAGTCTCGCATTCCATCAGGCGGCACCAGCGTTCGCCCTCGTTGAAGACACTGAAGAAATTGGGCATGGAGGGCAGCTTTGCACAGACATTGGGGTCATCCTCATCGGGATAAACGAAGACGAAGCCGCCGTCGGCACTCAGAATGTCCCATACCGTCAAATAGCCCGTGCTGGGCAGCATTTCGCCGTAATAATAATCCGCAAAATCCCCATAGAAATACTCATCAAAATAATCCACATCCCGCCATGAAAGCAGTCTGGCTTTGTCCTCCTGTCCCTCCCGGCGGAAGCGTTCAACGGCAGTCTGCAGGGAAACCCGGCGGCGGACCAGAGGAATATTCTCCCGGACCAGCTGCCGCAGCCGTTCCTTCAGCCGGGAAGCAGAAAAGTCCTTAGCGCCCACCACTTCGATGTAGACGCTGGAGCCTAACGTGCAGTTCATTTTACCCCGGGCCTCGGGCCACAGCTGCCGCAGAGCGAGGAAAATAGCAAACTGGACCGTGCGGATATAGCATTCCTTACCTGCGGGATCGGAATAGTACAGCAGCCGCACCTCACCACCGGAGGCAGCCATGGCCCGGCGGATGGAGGGGCGGTCAGGCGCAGCATCCTTAGGGCGCACCGGGATATAATTCAAGGTGAAGACCTCACCGGCGATCTTGGCAGCTAGTGGACGGTCATGCAGATAGTGTCCCGCCAGTCCCAGCTGGGAGATCAAATCCAGCAGGCTCTGGCCCGGCAGGGCCGTTACTTTCCGTCCGTCAATGGTCAATTTCATATAAGGCACCTCCTTGGGCGGTTTGTACAATTTCTTTCGTATATTGTAGCAGATAGTTGGATGTTTCGCAACATTCCTCTTTGAGGGATTCTGTAAATTATCTGTTACAGAAAAAAAGAAGGGCGGGAATACATTCCCGCCACAGCGTGTCGATAAACCTTCTGGTGCGGGAGCACCCAAGGCTCCCTTGTGCAAAGGGAGCTGTCATGCGAACAGCATGACTGAGGGATTGATGCAGTACAATGTTTCATTTTTGCCGAAAACCAATGCAAATTTGCAAGTTTTTACTGCACAATCCCTCCGTCACGGCTACGCCGTGCCACCTCCCTTTACACAAGGGAGGCTTTGATGCAGTGCAAATTGGTAAACTTCTACACGACAATTCACTTTTTCGACAGTCTGAGGGCTGCTGCGTTATTTTGCAGCAGCCCCATTTCCATTATGGCTGTATTTGTGTCAGCGTGGTGCCCGGGTAGTAATGGGTCAGGATCTTCTGATAGGTGCTGCCCGCCACTGCCATGGCATCTGCGCCATACTGGCTCATGCCCACCCGGTGTCCGTAGCCATGGGTGGTGATGGTGATGGTATCGGCCTCTGCCGAAAAAGAAAAAGCTGTGGATCGAAGGTCAAGCAGGCTGCGCAGCTGGGTGCCGGTATAGGCTTCTCCCCCAATGGTCATGGAGTCTACCCCACCCCCCGCCGTATAGGAGGGCGCACCAAACCAAGTCTGGGGCGGCCCCGGCAATTCCCTGCCCAAGGCATTCTGAAACTGCCGGGGCGTAACCGTGACGGTATCCATATGGTAGACCGCTGCTTCCTCTCCGGGGCTGGACACCGCCCGCAAATAGGGATAGTCCGTTCCCCATACCGCCGCAGCATCCTCGGTGCTGCCGCCGGAGCAGGAAAAATACGTAGCCTCGATCAGATCACCTTCATAGGTCAGGACTTCTCCGGAGGTGGCGCAGACGGCGCTGCGGATCTTCTCGATCCCCTCCGGACTTCCGCCCTTGGCTAGGTAGCTTTCCTCTGTCAGATAGGCCTGACAGCAGCCCGGGTCTGTGCAGACGCTGCCGTCGCCATGCTTTCCCCCGGTGGTATAGGCTTTATGGGTATAGGTCCGGGCAGCTACCGACTGGGCCTTCAGGGCCTCCATTTCAAAGGAGGCCGGCATTTCCGCCATAACCACCCCGACCAAATAGGTGTCCATGTCCAGCATTGCTACACCACCGTCCTGATCTCTCAGATACATCCGAAGCGCTATCCGCTCCGGCATCGTTTCCTTTGCCTGTATTAGGGAACCGGGTTTTGTGTCCAGATACAGCGCCGCCCCATTCAGCAGCACCCCCGGCAGGAGCAAGCCAAGAACGATCGCTGTCAGAATGTCTTTCCATAATGGCCTCATATGTATTCCTCCAAATCCATATCCTATCGGCCGATAGGAGGTTTTCCGCTGAAAGTGTAGCACAGAGCAGCATGCGAATCGCGTCACAAGCCCCTTATGTTTTTCTTATCCAAATTCCGTGGCGAAGCCTTGACTTTCCCATGAAATCGTGTTAAATTATGGTTAAGATTTAAATAAGTTTTAGCAAAGAATCCTTAAAGATACAGCAAAGACCCGATGAGGGAGTAGCAAGCGCGAAAAATGCGCAGCAAGTCAACAGCCCCGGCCTAAAAGCCTGGCTTGCTTTAATTTGCGAGACTCATGGCCCGTCCCCATCGGCTTATGTTATCGCACCTGTGCGGCCTGACATTTCCCGATGGATATGTACAGGTTTTTTTCATACCTTTCCTTTGTATTTTTTGGCGTTTCGGCGCCGTAAAATAAAAAAATTGTGAAGGAGAATCCCCAAAATGCTCATGTCTGTCCTGCTTTTTGCCGTTGGTCTGGTTCTGCTGATCAAGGGCGGCGACTGGTTCGTTGACGGCGCTACCGGTATCGCCAAGCGCTTCAACCTGCCCGATATCGTTGTCGGCGCAACTGTCGTTTCCATCGGCACCACCCTGCCCGAGGTCATGGTCTCCACCACCGGTGCTCTTCAGGGCTCCGGCGCTATGGCTTATGGCAACGCCATCGGCTCCATCATCTGCAACACTGCACTGATCGCCGCTATTTCCATCATCTTCAATCCCGGTCCCGTGAACACCAAGTCCATGAAGACCCCCGCTATTTTCTTCTTCTGCTCCGCTGCTCTGTACTGCGTGGCTTCCTACATTCTGGGCGAGTTCCCCCGCTGGATGGGCTTCGTCATGCTGGGCATCTTCGTTGTCTACACTGTTCTGACCGTCCGCAATGGCCTGAAGAACCCCGACGCTGTTGAAGAAGAGGAAGAAGAGGGCGGCAAGGAAAAGTCCATGGGCATGCTGCTGGTTCTGCTGGTCGTAGGTGCCGCTGTCATCGCAGTAGGCGCTGACCTGCTGGTCGAGCACGGCCAGATCATTGCTATCGGTCTGGGCGTTCCTGAGACTGTCGTCGCTCTGCTGTTCGTTGCTCTGGGCACCTCCCTGCCTGAGCTGGTCACCACCATCACCAGCCTCCGCAGCGGTCACGCTTCTCTGGGTGTCGGCAATGTCATCGGTGCAAACGTCTTCAATCTGGTTCTGGTCTCCGGCGTGGCTGTTTCTCTGGCTCCCTTCCCCGTTCCCTGTGAGAACACCCTGCTGAACACCGGCCTGAACATGTCTCTGGTCTTCGAGATCCCTGTCATGCTGGGCGTTATGTCCCTGATGATCTTCCCCGCTCTGGCTACCAAGAAGCTGCAGCGTTGGCAGGGCATCGCACTGCTGGCTATCTACATCGCCTTCTGCGTCTGCCAGTTCGTGCTGTAATTTTCCCATTCCATACCAGATCCGCCGGATTTTTCCGGCGGATCTTTTCATTGCAGGGTACAGATGTATCGTGCCTACAGTATCGCTTCGGCAAAATGCCGCATTTTGTTGGAAGGAAATCGTGTAGAACATCAATTGACCAGCTTTCGGCAGTCTGGTATATTGATGATAACAACATCTGAGCTTAGGAGGATCTTTCTATGGAAACCAGACCCTATGTTTCGTGGGATTTGATGAGCCGCTTCATGATCGATGTATTCAAGGCCTATGGTGTACCGGAGGCAGATGCTGCCATCTGTGCGGACGTGCTGCTGGAATCGGACCGCCGGGGCATTGAATCCCACGGCTGCAACCGCTTTAAGCCCATTTACCTAGACCGCATCAAAAACGGTACCCTGCTGCCGGTAACGAACTGCGAGATCGTCAAGGACACCCCCACCACCGTGGTGATGGATGCCCACAACGGCATGGGCATGGTGGCCTCTTATAAGATGATGGAGCTGCTCATTGAGAAGGCCAAAATCTATGGCATGGCCGGCGGCACCATTTTCAATTCCACCCACTACGGCATTGCGGGCTACTGGTCCACCATGGCAGAAAAGGCAGGCATGATCGGCATTACCGGCACCAACGCCCGGCCCTCCGTCGCCCCCACCTTCGGCGTAGAGCCTATGATGGGCACCAATCCCCTGACCTTCACCATGCCCACGGATGAGGCCTTCCCCTTCAACTTTGACTGCGCCACCTCCATCGTCCAGAACGGTAAGATCGAGTTCTACGAGCGCAGCGGTAAAGAAACGCCTGCCGGTCTTGTGGTGACAAAGGACGGCAATACCATGACCGATTCCGGTGAGATCCTGAAGGAAATGCGCAAAGGCAACTGCGCCCTGCTTCCCATTGGCGGCATGGGCGAGGAAACCGGCGGCTTCAAGGGCTACGGTTTTACCACCATCGTGGAGATCCTCTCCGCAGCCCTCGCCGGCGGCCCCCATACCAAGGCCCTCACCGGCAAGGATGCAGATGGCAACAACGATTTCTATCGTTTGGGCCACTTCTTCTTTGTTATCAATCCCGCATTCTTTATGGGCGAAGATACCTTCCGCCACACCTCCGGCGATATTCTCCGGACATTGCGCAATTCCGAAAAGGCCCCCGGTGCGGAGCGTATCTACACCGCCGGCGAGAAGGAATGGCTGGCTTGGCAGGAGCGCAAGGACAAGGGTGTTCCCGTGGGCGAGACCATCCAGAAGGAGCTCATCCAGCTGAGAAATGAGCTGAACCTGCCCTATACCTTCCCCTTTGAATAAATTGCGATCAGAAAACCGATCCGTAGGGGCCGATGCCCACATCGGCCCTATGCACGCTGGTTCGATTCCGCCGTAAAAGCTGCAAATACGCGGCGTTTCACTGGGGGGCGATGTGGGCATCGCCCCCTACGGTTTCGTAATCTTTTTTTGACATAAGAAAGGCCATCCAAACGGATGGCTTTTCTTTATGGTGGACTTGAGGAGATTCGCAACATTATGGTTCCACCGGGGCCCTACCCGGTGGACAACGCTCCACCGGAGCGTTGCATTTGCTTTTCGAATCTCTCATGCAAAAAAGAAGCCCACCTTTCGGTGGACTTCTTTTTTGGCAACAGTTGATAATAATGATACGGTTTCGTATGGTTGCATTAGGGTTGCATTGGAACTGCAACCCTCAGAGCGAAAAATGCAACCCTCGTAAAAAGAGTTAGACAAATTGGAATTTATCTAACAATTCCTCTAAAACCACTTAAAAACGGTGCTATATGGTGGTTTTTCGCTTGATTTGCTCGTTGCCTTATGTGGTTTCCCTTGATTCTTCCCTTATGAGGAAAAACAAGGGAAACTTTTTTATGCTCAACTTACTACCTGGTCGAGCATCCGGGCAGAAGATCGCTTCGTTTCCCGGTTTGCGTGGGCATAGATGTTCATGGTAGTTCCTACATCGGAGTGACCCAGAAGTTCCTGCACATCCTTTGGTGCTGCGCCGTTGGTCAACAGATTGGTGGTGAAGGTATGTCTGAGCAGATGGAAATGGAACTCTCCCAAATCGGGCATTACCTTCCTCGCCCTGCGGCAGACGCTGCTTACCGTTGCGGGGGATTCAAAGGCTCCGTCCGGTCTTATACAGACCATGGACAGTTCCTTATACCCCTCCGGCACTTCCTCGGTTCTGGGCAGGCTGTACACCTCGTAGTAGACCCGGTTCTTTTCCCTTACTTCCTTATAGTAGTTAAGGGAATACAGTGGGCCGTACTTCAAGCTGTTTTTGCTCTGCTCTGTCTTAGCTTTTCGCAGTAGTGCCGCCAGGGTGTCACAGAAGTCCACGGTACGGATTTTCTTCCGCTTGGTGGTGCCGATCTCCGTTTTGTGCCGCTTGCCGTTGTACCGCATACTGCGCCGCACGGTCAGACACTGGTTGTCCAGGTCGATGTCCTGCCAGGTTAATGCACAAGCTTCTCCGATTCGCAATCCGGTGTAGTAGGCGATTTGGATGGGCAGCAGTGCCGGGTTCTCTTTCTGCTTTAGATAGTCCGTCAGCTTGATGTACTGCTCATAGGTGATCACATTGGAAGCTGCTTCCTCGTCATCATCTTCCGCAAAGAGTTCGGATTCCTCTGTCTGCCACCGCCATACCACATACTCCATGGGGTTGAAGCTCAGCAGTTTCTTGGGGAATACCGCAAACTTGAATACCCGTTGAAGCACCGCCGCAAACTGCCGGAGATAACCCTTGCTGAGCGGCTGAGCCGTTGTACCATCAGGGTTCTTTTCGCCGAAGCAGAGATAATCTACATAGGCTTGCAGATGTTCCATTGTGACGGATTTCAGCTTCCGGTTAGCAATAGGGTGTTTCTTGATGCGTTCCGCAGTACTGTGATATAACATCACGGTGCCATTACTGAGGTTACTGGGTTTCAGACTTTCTTCCACCCATACATCCAGCAATTCACCTACCGTCATGTTGTCAGACTTGGCTACAAACTTTTTGGAATCGTAATCCTCCATTGCCTTGCGGAGCATAGCTTCCGTTTCAGCCTTGCTTTCGGTGCCGGGGAACTCCTTCTGAACTCTGTTGCCGCTTTCATCTTCGATATAGAAGCGGTAGTACCACTTCTTGCCCTTTTTTCTTACAGATCCTTTTGCCATAGATAATACTTAGTCTCCTTTCTTATCCGTGGCAATCGGAACTGCGACATATGCTGTGCGTGAAATAATGTCACTGGTCGATTGTATT
>JAFSCK010000110.1 GCA_017436785.1 Oscillospiraceae bacterium
CCGACCCGGTGGCAAGTTTTCGCATGGTGAAATAGGCAATAAACGGCGCACTACGCATAGAACGATACCGTATGCGTATCGATAGCGACCGGCGGGGTCATGACCCCGCCCTACAGAAAGTAGATTGATAAATTACGATTTAAAGCGGCGGCCAAGATTGGCCGCCGCTTTTCTCAATCTTCAATTCTGCGGATATCCGCACCCAAAGCGGTCATTTTCCGCACCAGATGCTCGTAGCCGCGTTCGATAAAGTGGATATGCTCCACATAGGTCACACCTTCTGCCGCAAGGCCGGCAATGACCAGCGCTGCGCCGGCCCGCAGATCGTGGGCACAGACAGTGGCTCCATGGAGCCCTTCCACACCGGTGACCATGGCAGTTTTGCCGTTGATCTTGATGCTGGCACCCATGCTTTCCAGCTCGGTGCAGTAGCCGAAGAAACGGGTCTCATAAACGCTCTCCGTCAGACGGCTGACACCGTTTGCCAATGCCATGCACACGCAGACCTGCGCCTGCATATCCGTGGGGAAGCCGGGATAGGGACGGGTCTTGACCACGGCCTTGCGCAGGGGACCGTTGCGGATGATGCGGATGGAGTCGTCGTAATTGATGACCTTGGCACCCATTTCCGCCAGCTTGGAGGTGATGCAGTCCATATGCTTGGGGATAACATTCTGCACCAGCACATTGCCGCCGGCGGCGGTAACGGCTGCCATATAAGTACCGGCTTCGATCTGGTCGGGGATGATGGCATAGGTGCCACCCTGCAGGGAATTGACACCCCGGATCTTGATGGTATCGGTACCGGCGCCGCTGATGCGGGCACCCATGGTATTCAGGAAGTTGGCAAGGTCCACGATGTGGGGTTCCTTTGCCGCAGTTTCGATAATGGTCTGGCCGGGGATCAGGCAGGCCGCCAGCATAATGTTGACAGTGGCACCCACGGAGGCCATATCCAGACAGATCCTCTGGCCGTGGAGGCCGTCCTCACCGGGCTCCAGCGCCACATATTCTTCGGTTTCATCCACCGCCGCACCCAGAGCCTCAAAGCCCTTGATATGCTGGTCGATGGGGCGGGAAGCAAAATTGCAGCCGCCGGGCAGGGCCACATGGGCCTTACCGAACCGGCCCAGCAGGGCACCCATCAGGTAGTAGCTGGCACGCATTTTCTTAACAAGGTCTGCATCCGGTTCGGTACACTGGACCTCGGAGCAGTCGATCTCCACCACATTGCGCTCGGGAGAAACGATTTTGGCGCCCATCCGGTCCAGAATGCTCATCAGGATCCGGACATCGGAGATGTTGGGCACATTTTCGATCCGGCATTTGCCGCTGACCAGCAGCGCCGCCGGAAGGATCGCCACCGCAGCATTTTTTGCGCCGCTGATGGTGACGGTGCCGTTCAAAGGCTTGCCGCCATGAATTTCATATCTTGCCAAGGAATATCCTCTCCTTGTGATAATTTAAAAAGCTTCGCACATACGCTACAATAGTATATCATAGAAAGCAAATTATGTAAAGTCCAAAATCCGGGACTGCGATTTGTATGATAGATGGGCATATATCGGTCTGTCGAAAGATAGCTGTCATTGCGAACCAGTCCGCAGACTGGTGTGGCAATCCCCTTCAAAAATCCGCGCAGAAACTTGAAACAATACATTCCAGAAACTTGCAGGGGATTGCACCACAGGCATTCCCTTCGGTCCCACGTTGGGCTTCGCCCTCCTCGCAATGACATGCAATGTTCAATACAGCGCGATAAATTACGACTTATCTTCTCAAGCCCTTGGGGTAGTGGTTCTTCAGCACCCAGCCGTCGCCTTTGGCCCAGCCAATGGAATAGTCTCCGGCTTTTATGAGGCACCAGCCCTTTTTATCGCTGGGGACCACTTCGCCGTGGAGGTAGGCCTTCATTTCCTCGGAATCCGGGGCAAAGCTCTGGGTATTTTTGCACGCAGACAGCCACAGGGCCAATGCGTGGGCAGGCTCAAAGCGGTCCTTTTTCACCACGCCCAGCTCAAGACCCGGACGCAGCACCTTTAACCGGGAAATGTCGGGCATATTCTCCGGTGCCCAATAGAGGTTCTGTCCAAAGGACACCGCTTTCCCCTCCGGCAGCCGGAGGCCCAGCTCTTTGGCAAAGGAAAGCCACTCCTTCGGTAGCTTTTCTCCCTTTGCCTCCGGGTTTTCGCCTTCCTCCCCTCCGGTTTTGCGCAGAACAGCGGCAAAATGCCCCTCGCCCAGCAGCTTATGGGGCCACATCCGGTAGGAGGCATTTTCCCCAGAAACGAACCACGGGGCTTCCATCGGCTCCGGTTCAAATTCCGGATGGGCAGCAAGAAAGCTCGCCACCGCGTCCTCATCCTCCTCCGGTGCGAAGGTGCAGGTGGAATACACCAGCCGTCCCCCGGGGCGTACCAGCTGGGCGGCAGAGTGCAGGATCTCTGCCTGCCGGGCGGCGCACATCTCCACGGTTTCCTGACTCCAGTCGGTGACCGCAGCCTCCTCCTTGCGGAACATGCCCTCGCCGGAGCAGGGGGCATCCACCAGCACCCGGTCAAAAAAGCCGGGGAATCGTTTGGCAAGGTTTGCCGGGTGTTCGTTGGTCACAAGGGCATTGGCCACCGCCATCCGTTCTATGTTCCGGGACAGGATCTTAGCCCGCTTGGGATTGATCTCATTGCACAGCAGGAAGCCCTTCCCTTCCATTCTGCCGGCGATCTGGGTGGTTTTGCCGCCGGGGGCGGCGCAGAGGTCGCAGACCTTTTCTCCCGGCTGAGGATCCAGCAGGGTGACAGGTGCCATGGCACTGGCCTCTTGTAGGTAGTATACGCCTGCCTCGTGGTAAACGTGCAGTCCCGGACGGGAGTCCGGATCGTAGTAAAAGCCCCGGTTTTCCCAAGGCACCGGTTCCCCCACAAAGGGCAGCTCCGGTGCTTCCCCCTTCAAGGGATTAAAGCGCAGGGCCACCGCCCGGGGCCGCTCCAAGCTCTTTAAAAAGATCTCATATTCTGCCCCTAATTGGGCCTGCATCCGTACCAAAAACGCTTCTGGCAGCATAAGTATGCCTCCTGTACTTTTCATTTGCAGCCATTATAGCACAGCAATGCCGATTTTTCTACCCTAATCCTAGTCAGGCAACGAAATGGGCATTTGTCGATGTGTTCCACACGCCACTGTAGGGCGGGGTCACGCCCCCGCCGGACGCTAACGATACGCAAATGGTTTCGTTTTTTTGCGCAACACACCGTTTAACACCAATTTTACAATGTTAAAATTTGCCACGGGGTCGGCGGGGTCATGACCCCGCCCTACAGAAGCAGATTGATAAATTACGATCTTACACAAAAACACCGCCTGTGCGTTTTTGGGCACAGGCGGCAGGATCCTCATTATGTTAGAACTTAGCACCGTCGTTTTCTGCGTTATAGCCGCCCTCGAAGCCGATCATCAGTCCGCCGGTTTCTGCATAGAAGCTGCACAGGGCGGTGGTGGGCTCCATCTGGAATCTGGTGTTGGGGAACTCCTTTAAGATGGCATCCCGCAGGGCCAGCGCAGCTTCCTCACCGAAGCAGTGGGCAATGCGCAGCCGGGCACCGTCGTAGAAGCCCCGCTCCTTCATCATGCCCACCAGCGCTTCGGTGGCCTTCTTCATACCCCGGGGCTTGTGGACGGGGGTGATCTGACCGGCCTTCACATCACCGCAGGCACGGATGCCCAGCATACCGGCGATCTTGGCGACCGCCATGGGAACACGGCCGTTACGGGCCAGATTCATCATGGATTCCAGACAGAACAGGATGTGGGTATTGCTGTGATAGGCCATTGCCTTTTCCTTAATTTTCTCAAAACCCAGCCCCTGTGCAGCCAGCTCCAGAATTTTTTCGTTCAGGAATGCCTGCTGGGGACCGGCGGTGAGAGTATTGAAGGCAAAGGCCTGCTTGCCGGGATTTTCTTCCATATAGATCCGGCAAGCCTCACAGGCGGCATTGTAGCTGCCGGACAGGCCCTTGGACATGGTGGTGCAGAAGACCATATCCGCACCGCCGAAAGCATCCAGCCACTCACCCACGCTGGGGCAGGCAGAACCGGAGGGGCCCTTGTGGTTCTTCAGATCCTCCACCATACCGGCAAGATCCAATTCGGTGTTGTCAATGTATTCCTTTGCGGCCCGGACCTTCATGGGTACGCTGGCGTAGTTGGGATCCTCCATGGTCAAAATATTGGAGGAGGAGTCGGATACGATTTTATATGTCATGACGATACCTCGTTATTTATCTCTTTATATCGGTTTTTCAATATCCTATACCATAGTACCAGCATTTGCAGATAATGTCAAGAAAATCTTAAGATAAGTTTTATGCATTGACATTTCCGGTTCTTTTGGGTATAATGTTCCCGGTGATACATTTATGAAGCTGGAAACCAAGCAGCAGATCGCGGAATCCCTCCGGGATTTTCGTCTGCCCCGATATAACGAGATCCCCAATGTGGGCCTGTATCTGGAGCAGGCCACCAAATATGTGGGAGAATACTTAGCCCCTCTGGGAGAATATTCCCTGACCCCCTCCATGATCAGCAATTATGTGAAGAAGGGCCTCATTGCCAATCCTGTGAAGAAGCAGTATGGCCGGGAGCAGATCGCCTATCTGTTCTTCATCGCGGTGGCAAAAAGCGTCCTTTCTCTGGATGCCCTGACAGGCTTCATCAAGCTGCAGCAGCAGACCTACACCCTGCCCAAGGCCTATGACTACTTTGCTGAGGAGCTGGAGAACCTGCTGGCCTTTACCTTTGAGCTGAAGGACACCATGGAAGCCGTAGGCGAGGACAACACCGATGAAAAACGGCTGCTGTACACCTGCATCGTGGCTGCTGTCCAGAAGGTATATCTGGAAAAATGTCTGGAAGCCATCGCAAAAGAAGATTGAACCAGCCGGAGGATCCAAGGGTCCTCCGGTTTTTCGTAAAATGGGCATTTGTCGTAGTACTGTAGAGGGCGGCGTCCCCGACGCCCCGACCCAAAATCCGACCTCAATGGGCGGATTTTGGGAACAATGTTGCATTCAGTAAGGCTTTTGCCCCATCGAGGTGCAAAAGCCTTACGGGGCGTCCGGGAGGCCGCCCCCTACATTCCATTTCGACAGTGCATTAAATTGCGATTTCCCCATCATCAAAAACTTCACAAACAATTGACTTTTCCCGGACTTTGTGAAATAATATATAGGTTAAATATTAGATACAAGAGAGGATCATTTTTATGATGCAATCCAGAACACATAACTGCGGCGAGCTGCGTCTTTCCGATGCCGGCAAGGCCGTTACCATCGTCGGCTGGATGGAAAATGTCCGTGAGGTCGGCGCGAATTTTGCCTTCGTTGTGCTCCGTGATTTCTACGGCACCACGCAGGTGGTCATTGAGACCGAGGAGATGATGAAGGCTGTTAAGGGTCTGAACAAGGAAACCACCCTGTCCGTCACCGGCACTGTCCGGGAGCGGGAAAGCAAGAATGCCAAGCTCCCCACCGGTGAGATCGAAGTGGTTCCCGAAAAGATCGAGGTACTGGGCAAGTGCCGCCACAACCAGCTGCCCTTCGAGATCAACAAGTCTAAGGACGCTGACGAAAACACCCGCCTGAAGTACCGCTTCCTTGACCTTCGCAATCCCGCTGTCAAGTCTAACATCGTGCTGCGCTGCCAAGTGGTTGCTGAGCTGCGCCGTCTGATGACCGAGAAGGGCTTCCTGGAGATCACCACCCCCATTCTGACCGCCTCCTCCCCCGAGGGTGCCCGCGACTATCTGGTTCCCGCCCGGAACCATCCCGGCAAGTTCTATGCCCTGCCTCAGGCTCCCCAGCAGTTCAAGCAGCTGCTGATGACCGCAGGCTTCGACAAGTATTTCCAGATCGCCCCCTGCTTCCGTGATGAGGACGCCAGAGCCGACCGTACCCCCGGTGAGTTCTACCAGCTGGATATGGAAATGGCCTTCGCTTCTCAGGAGGACGTTCTGTCCACGCTGGAGGATGTGCTGGTTCCCGTATTCCAGAAGTACGGCAAGTACAGCCGCGTCTCCCCCGCTCCCTTCCGCCACATTCCCTTCAATGAGGCCATGGAGCGCTACGGCTCCGACAAGCCCGACCTGCGTATTGATCTGGAGGTGCAGGACATCACCGCCGAGGTGCAGGGCTGCGGCTTCGGTCCCTTCGAGGGTAATTGCGTCAAGGCTGTGGCTGTGGACAACTTCACACAGGCCCGCAAGTGGATCGACAAGCTTCTGGCTGACGTGGAAGTCCAGACCGGCAACAAGGCCTGCTGGGTGAAAGTTGACGACAATGGCAACCTGACCGGCGGTGTAAGCAAGTTCCTGCAGAACTGTGCTCCCGCTCTGACCGAGAAGCTGAACCTGAAGCCCGGCAGCTTCGTCTGCATGGCTGCCGGCAAGAAGGCTGCCGCCCAGAAGACCGCCGGTGTCATCCGTACCATGCTGGGCAAGCGCGTTCCCGGCCACTTCGACGAGGAGCAGTACGCCATCTGCTGGATCGTGGACTTCCCCATGTACGAAATGGGCGAGGAATCCGGCCAGCTGGAATTCTGCCACAACCCCTTCTCCATGCCTCAGGGCGGTATGCAGGCTCTGCTGGATGCCGAGGGCGATATCGACAAGCTGCTGGCCATCAACGCCAACCAGTACGATCTGGTCGTTAACGGCTACGAGTCCGCTTCCGGTGCTGTCCGTAACCACGATCCCGAAATCATGGTCAAGGCCTTCCAGATGGTGGGTCTGGGCGAGGAGGACGTGAAGGCCAAGTTCCCCGCCATGTACAACGCCTTCACCTACGGCGCACCTCCCCATGCAGGTGCCGCTCCCGGCGTTGACCGTCTGATCATGCTGCTGACCGGCGAGGAGTCCATCCGCGAGGTCATCACCTTCCCCATGAACAAGAATGCTCAGGACCTGATGATGGGCGCTCCCACCTCCGTCGACCAGAGCCAGCTGGACACCGTCCACATCGCACTGGTGGAAGAATAATATCTGCTGTCACACCCCGCCGGAAACGGCGGGGTGGTTTGCATTTGCGGCACCCAAAGCCTTCCCCTTGAGGGGAAGGTGGCACGGCGATAGCCGTGACGGATGAGGTGTCGCCCCGAAGGGGCGTTGCTCAGGTGCGGTTTCGCCGAAAGGTCGCAATAGCTGCAACCCACTACTGCACACCTCATCAGTCAAAAATCAGAGATTTTTGCCAGCTTCCCCTCAAAGGGAAGCTTTGGCGCGCCAGTACAAAAAATATTTCTGCAACCAAAGTCAAAATTTGTCGACTATATTATTATAGAAAGGAGGCGTTTGCGTGGAGGACGAAAAGATCGTCGCATTATACTGGGACCGGGATGAGGGTGCCATCCGGGAAACGGAGCGCAAATATGACCGGTACTTAACCAAAATCGCCTACAACATTTTAAATAATCTGGAAGACAGCCGGGAAAGCGTCAACGACACCTACTTAGCCGCATGGGATTCCATGCCGCCCCATAAACCCTCGGTGCTGTCGGCTTACCTTGCCAAGCTGACCCGCCGGATCTCCATTGACTGCTTCCGCTACCGCACCCGGGACAAGCGGCTGGCCTCAGAATACGCGGTTTCCTTAACTGAGCTGGGAGAGTGCGTATCCGGCGGCAATACCACCGAGGAGCTGGTGAACGTGAAGCTCCTATCCGATGCCATCGGCATTTATCTGCGATTGCAAAGCGAAGAAGCCCGCACCGCCTTTCTTGGCCGGTATTATTTTCTGGACTCCGTCAAGGAGGTAGCCGCTTACTGCGGCATGTCGGAAAGCAAATGCAAGAGCCTGCTCCACCGGACCCGGCTGGGGCTGAAGGACTACTTGACAAAGGAGGGCTTTTTTCTATGACAGTACAGCAGCTTCACGATGCCCTGACCCTGCTGCCCGCTGACCTCATTGCGGAGGCGGACAAGGCCCGTTGTCCGAAGCCTAAGGTTCTCCGCTGGAAGCCGCTGGCTGCGCTGGCAGCCTGCTTTGTGCTTGTTTTGGGCAGCGGCTGGTATCTGGCAGAAATGGGACTTATGAACAGCACCGCCAAGCTGGCAGCCTCCGAGGCGCCTGCTGCGGCTGCCCCCATGCTGCAGGAGCCAGCCGACGCTGCTCCCATGGAGGCGGTCCGGCAGGAATCTACGCTGGAGGAGGCAGAGGAAAACAGCCTCTGCGGTCTACCCACCGCAGAAGCGGAGCATAGCACCGGGGCTTCCGCAGGAGGTACTCTGTGCATTGACCACGCCCATCACCCGGCAGAAGCCCATGAGGAAGATCGGAATAGCGCAGGCTGGTGCGGCAACATGACCGCCACCGTTTATCTGGACGAGGCGACCTATACCCTTTCCGGCAGCTATGCTGTGACCCTGACAGATATTTTGTACCATCTGGATTACACCCCGGAAAGCCTGTGCCGCTGTGCCGCAGAGTTCACCGTGGATACGGAAATGGGCACCGGCTACGCCATCAATTTGAGTCAGTATTTCGTCCGTTTTGAAGGCGGTCAAGCTGCCCTGACCGAAGAGCAGGCAGACCAGCTCCGGCAGATCGTAAACGGACTGGGAGAATTGCCGTAAATAGGTAATCAACGCACCGGCAAAATATAGATGTCATTGCGAACCAGTCCGCAGACTGGTGTGGCAATCCCCCGAAAATTTCCGGGTACTACCGTTTTATGGTCCTGCGCGGACATCCTGAGGGGATTGCCACGTCGGGCTATGCCCTCCTCGCAATGACATGCGTTATTCAATGCTGTACAACAAATTACGATTTCTCCATCAATCCCTGTTTAACCTCCGGAAAAGTTGTCTATACTCAGCTTCGGAGGTGCTTATTTATGAGCGACAACAACAAAATGCGCCGCGGCGGCAAGGGCTATTACATAGCCCTGATCCTGTGCGCCGCAGCCATTGGGATCACGAGCTATGTCTATTCCCGCAACGCCGGGGAAACGGAGCAGGTTTCTCTGGCCGAAACCTATGAGGATGTGCTGGCCGGAACACTGGGCACGGAGGATATCCCCGTCATCGCCACCCAGCCCCCTGTCCAGACCCAGCCCGGCACATCCGGTGCTGTAAAGGAGACCACACCCGCAGCCACGGAGAAACGGGTCCTGAAAACCATGTCCCCGGTGTCCGGCAGTGCCATCCATGGCTACTCCATGGAGGCTCTGAGCTATAACCAGACCACCCGGGACTGGCGGACCCACAACGGCATCGATCTGGCGGCGGAAGCCGGGGCCGAGGTCTGTGCCGCTGCGGATGGCGAGGTCTACACCGTCTATGAAGACGATTCCTTGGGCTACACCGTGGTGATCCGCCACGCTGACGGCTACACCACCCGCTATTGCAGCCTGACGGAGGACATCACCGTAAAGCCCGGAGACAAAGTCACCATGGGGCAGGTCATCGGCTGCGCCGGGGACAGCGCCATCGTGGAAAGTACGCTGGGCAGCCATGTCCATTTCAGCGTCACCCGCTACGATGAACCCATGGACCCGGACGAATTTTTGGCACTGGGCCAGTAAAGCTAGCATTCTTCTCTCTTTCCTCTTTGAACACCCCCGCCGGAATACCGGCGGGGGTCCTTTCGTTCTCCATACGTCCACCCCCATGTCATTGCGAGGAGCAGAGCGACGTGGCAATCCCCTGCAAGATTCCGCACAGAGCCGTAAAACAATACATTACAGAAGTTAGGAGGAGATTGCCACGTCGCTTCGCTCCTCGCAATGACAGTTTCCCGCAGTACCCAGCGCGGATTTATCCGCGCCCTACAGTGGCTGGTGCTTATTCCGCTTTGTTTTCCATCAGTTCCGCAGCAAGGCAGGCGCCGATCCGCAGTCCTGTCAAAAATCCGTTTTTCTCATGCTCGCCGCATAAGCTGCAAGTCAAATACCATACCTTATCATATTCCTCCGCTGTCAGCTTTTGCAGAACGCCATCTAAAGCGCAAAATGCCCGGTCCATCTCCTCGGTATCCAGCGGATGCCGCTCCTGATAATAGCCGTAGAGCATTTCCGAAACCGTCTGTACCTCCTGCTCCTGATGCCACATAAAGCAGCCGGGGAGCTGCTCTTTTAGTTGTTTGATATAGGGATTCATTGTAAAGCCTCCTGTTACATGAATATTATACCTTTATCATACACACGTTTCGATGTATCGTCAATACATTTATTTCGATGTATGGTATATTCTCTGCAAAAAGGAGGTATATCCATGAAATATTTTTACCATCGGCTGAAAGATCTTCGTGAAGACCGTTCAGAACCGCTAAAACAGCAAGATATTGCTGAATTACTTGGAACAACCCAGCAGACCTATTCCATATGGGAACGCGGTGAACGTGAAATTCCCTTCCATCATGTCATCACACTGGCAAAATTTTATAATGTGTCCATTGATTATATCGCCGGATTGACAAACAACAAAAGGGGCCTAAAATGATTCCCGCAGGCTCCATGGGAAACTTTGCATAATAACCAGCCCCTCAGAAACCAGCTCCTGCCCGGCGCGGATTTATCCGCGCCCTACAGTGGGAGCAGATTTTTCTCAATTTTGCATTTAGCATTCTGCATTTTGCATTTACCATTTCCCATCCTTGTGTAGTGTGCTGGAAAAATGCCCAAAAAGTTGTGTGTTTTGCACAGGAAAACAAGTGTCCGTCAGCCATTTTACACAATTTTGCATTCTGACGAAAATAAGCGTTGCATAAATGGGCGGATTCATGTATAATGTTGACATTGCGGTGCCTTCGCACCCTTACTGTAATTGCGCGGAAGGCTGACCCCCTTCCCGAAAGGAGTCTGAACATCTATGTATACCGTTAATTCTATTCGTAACATCTGTCTGCTGGGCCATAGCGGCAGCGGTAAGACCGCCCTGGCTGAGAGCTTGCTGTACATGACCGGTGCCATCGACCGTATGGGCAAGAATGCCGACGGCAACACCGTTAGCGACTACGATCCCGAGGAGATCCGCCGCAATATTTCCATCTCCACCTCCGTTATCCCCGTGGAGTACAACAACTTCAAGATCAACATTCTGGACACTCCCGGTGCCTTCGACTTCTCCGGTGCTGTCATGGAAGCCCTCCGCGCTGCTGATGCTGCCATTCTGGTCTGCTCCGCCAAGGACGGCATCACCGTCGGCTTCGAGAAGGCATGGAAGTACTGCGAAGAGCGCAACATGCCCCGCTTTGTCTACATCTCCAAGGTAGACGAGGATAACTCCGACTACAACGCCACCTTCGAGGCTCTGCGCGAGAAGTACGGCAACAAGATCGCTCCTGTCGTGGTCCCCATCTGGGATTCCTCCAAGAAGGTCACCGGCATCATCGATGTGCTGAACAAGCGCGCCTATGAGATGCAGAAGCTGAAGCGTGTCGAGATCGCTGTGCCCGCCGATAAGGAATCCGTCATCGAAGAGTTCAACGATGCCCTGAAGGAAGCTGTCGCCGAGACCGACGAAGAGCTGATGGACCGTTTCTTCGAGGGTGACGAGTTCACCTACCGTGAGATGCTGGACGGCCTGCACACCGGCGTGAAGGAGCTGAGCCTGTTCCCCGTTCTGTGCGGCTCCGGTGTTACCTGCCTCGGCTCCCTGATGCTGATGGACCACATCATCAACCTGCTGCCCAACCCCGAGCAGGGCAACTACCACAAGGCTACCACTGCTGACGGCAAGACCGAAGAGTTCGTCGTCTCCGCCGGCGGCGTTCCCTCCGCATTCGTCTGGAAGACCGTTTCCGACCAGTACGGCAAGTACTCCTACATCAAGGTCCTGTCCGGCGAGATCACTCCCGACACCACTCTGGTCAACGCCCGTACCGGCGAGACCGAGAAGCTGGGCCGTATGTACACCATGTGCGGTAAGAAGTCTACCGAAGTCAAGATTCTGGCCTGCGGCGACATCGGCGCCTTCGGCAAGATGGACAAGGTCAAGACCGGCGACACCCTGTGCGATCCTCGTAAGGTCGTCTCCCTGAAGCAGATCCCCTACGCTCCCGCCTGCTACTCCATGGCCATTGCACCCAAGGTCAAGGGTCAGGAAGAAAAGGTGGGCACCGGCCTGAACCGCCTGAACGAAGAAGATCCCTCCTTCACTCTGGTCAACAACGCCGAGACCCATCAGCTGGTGCTGTCCGGTGCCGGTGACCAGCAGCTGGATGTTCTGGTTGCCAAGCTGAAGACCCGCTTCGGTGTGGATGCTGTCCTGTCCCCCGCAAAGGTGGCTTACCGCGAAAAGATCAAGAAGACCGTGCAGGCCCATGGCCGTCACAAGAAGCAGACCGGCGGCTCCGGCCAGTTCGGCGATGTCTGGATGCGCTTCGAGCCTCAGGACGAGCAGGACGAGATGATCTTCGCTGAGGAAGTCTTCGGCGGCTCCGTCCCCAGAAACTTCTACCCCGCTGTTGAAAAGGGCATTCAGGAAGCTGTCCTGAAGGGACCTCTGGCCGGTTATCCCATGGTCGGTCTGAAGGCTGTCCTGTACGATGGCTCCTACCATCCCGTTGACTCCAACGAAATGGCATTCAAGCTGGCTGCTATCCTCGCCTACAAGGAAGCAATGCCCAACGCTATGCCCACCCTGCTGGAGCCCATCGGCGCTCTGGCCGTCACTATCCCCGACAGCTACATGGGCGATGTCATCGGTGACCTGAACAAGCGTCGCGGCCGCGTTATGGGCATGAACCCCGACAATGACGGCAATACCGTGGTCGAGGCCGAAGTTCCCATGGCTGAAATGAGCTCCTACGCCATTGACCTGCGCGCCATGACTCAGGCCCGCGGCTCCTTCACTCTGGAGTTCGTCCGCTACGAGGAAGTGCCCAAGCAGAATCAGGCTAAGATCATCGCCGACGCCAAGAACGACGACTAATCAAAATAAGCAACCGCCGCAGGAACTTGAACTGCACCCCATTTGTTAGACAAGTATGATATACTTGTACTAAGAAATGGGGTGCTTTTATTATGCCTAAAGGAATACCGAACAAGCGATATACGGGAGAGTTTAAGCAGATGGTTGTAGAAACCATGATAAGAGAA
>JAFSCK010000111.1 GCA_017436785.1 Oscillospiraceae bacterium
CCCCAGTAAGCGGACAGGTCGCCCAGACCGATGGTATCGAACCAGAACACGTTGTTCAGAGCGTGGTGCAGACCGGTGGGGATCAGCAGACGGTTCAGGAAAGCGTAGATACCTGCACCGACAGCATCCAGACCGACAACAGCGTTACCCAGAGCAACCAGGCCGCCGAAGATCACGGGCCACACGAACAGCAGGATAGCGGAAACAACGATGGAGACAACAGCGGTAACGATAGCAACGGAACGCTTGCCGCTGAAGAATGCCAGAACGTCAGGCAGCTTGGTGCCCTTGAACTTGTTGTAGCAGATGCCGCCAACGATACCAGCCAGGATACCGATAAAGGCGTTGCCGCCGATCTTGGAGAAAGCAACCTGGTTGATCTCGGAAGCGATCATGCCGGGAGCGATGGTGCTGACAGTACCGGGAGCCAGCAGGGTGGTGATCATCAGGTAGGAGACCATACCAGCCAGACCGGCAGTACCATCGTTGTCCTTAGCCAGGCCAACGCCAACACCGATTGCGAACAGGATTGCCATGTTGTCGATCAGGGCAGCACCGGCCTTGATCAGGAAAACGCCGAGGACATAAGCAAAGCCCTCAGTAGCGCCTGCAGCACCCATGGCAGCGGGAGCCAGGGCGTAGCCCAGACCCATCAGAATACCACAGATGGGCAGTGCAGCAACGGGCAGCATCATAGCTTTGCCCAGCTTCTGCAGATATTTCATCATAGAATATTTCCTCCTATTTTTTCTTTTGCCTTATTATATACAAGCCGCCGGCCCACGACGGCCCATAGGGCCTAAATCAATTTACAGGTTTGCGCTCAGGAATGCCTGCAGCTCAGCTGCTGCCTTCTCCTCGTCAGCGCCTTCCACGGTGACGGTCAGTTCCATGCCCTGCTTGGCAGCCAGTTTCATCAGAGCCATCAGACGGCGGGCATCAGCCTTGCCGGTGGGGGCTTCGATGGTGACCTTGGAAGCGAAGGGAGCGACAGCCTTCACCAGCATACCGGCGGGACGGGCGTGCATGCCCAGGGGATCAGCGATAACGTGCTTGAATTCTTTCATTGATATTTCCTCACTTTCGTGTTGATTACAGTTCAGATTCGCAGACGATCTTTCTGGCTTCCAGGATACGGCCTGCAGCCATGGACAGCTCGGTGTAGCCCATTTCAATGAACTTCTCAGTCATCTTGGGATCAGCACCCAGCTCACCGCAGATACCGGCCCAGATACCGGCCTCGTTGGCGGATTTGGCGATGTGAGCCAGCAGCGCCATCAGTGCAGGATGGTAAGGATCGTAGAACTTATCCAGCTTGGCATTCTGACGGTCCACAGCCAGAGTATACTGGGTCAGGTCGTTGGTGCCCACAGAGAAGAAGGCAGCTTCCTTGGCCAGCTCGTGGGCCAGAACCGCAGCGGCGGGAGTTTCCACCATGACACCGATGGGCACTTCTCTGGTTTCGATACCCTCATCTTCCAGCTCCTTGCGCAGGATGGCGCACAGAGCCTTGGCAGCCTTCAGTTCCCATACGGAAGCCACCATGGGGAACATCACCAGCAGGTTGCCGTAAACAGAAGCCCGCAGGATGGCACGCAGCTGAGGACGGAAGATTTCTTCCCGGGTCAGGCAGATGCGAAGACCGCGCAGTCCCAGAGCGGGATTCTCTTCCTTCTCAAGACCCAGATAGGAAACCTGCTTGTCAGCGCCGATGTCCAGGGTGCGGATGACCACGGGACGGTCGCCCATGATCTCGGCAACTTTCTTGTAGGCTTCGAACAGCTCATCCTCCGTGGGCAGGGTGTCCCGGCCCAAATACAGGAACTCACTGCGCATCAGGCCCACGCCTTCGCAGTCGGCGGCCACGGCAGCTTCGGCATCCTCAGGGCTGCCGATGTTAGCGGCCAGCAGAATCTTCCTGCCGGACTTGGTGATGCTTTCCTTGCCCCGGTAAGCTTCCAGAGCAGCCCGGTCGGCGGCGGCTTCTGCCTGCTTTGCCTTCAGCATTGCCATGGTCTCGTCGTCGGGATCCATGTACCAGTTGCCGGTGAAGCCGTCAACAGCCAAAACGGCGCAGTTTTCAGCATCTTCCAGTTCAATATTCGCCTGAACCAAAGAGGGAATGTTCAGGGTACGGGCCAGAATAGCGGTATGGCTGGAGGAGGACCCCTCACGGGTCACGAAGGCCAGAATCCGCTCTCTGGGCAGCTGGATGGTTTCGGAAGGAGCCAGATCCTCGGCAACCAGCAAAAATTCGCCTTCGGGCAGCTGGAAGCCGGTGTTGCCGCAGAGGATATCGTACAGACGGTGGGACATGTCCCGGATGTCAGCAGAGCGGGCATTCATATACTCATCGTCCATGGCAGCAAAGACCTGGGCAAATTCCTCACCGGTGTCCAGCGCGGCGAGGGCGGCAGCGGCACCGTCCTCAATGGCGGCGGTAACGCCGTCCAGATAATCCAGATCGTCCAGCATCAACAGCTGCACTTCCACAATGGCAGCCTTTTCCTCGCCCAGCTCGATCTTTGCCTTTTCAAACAGGGCAGCCAGCTGCTCCTTGGCGGTTACCACAGCGGCATCAAACTTGGCCTGCTCGATGGCGGGATCGCCGGAGGAAACAGGCAGGGTGCGCTCGGATTTGCGGTAGACCACGGCGGGACCGATGGATACACCAGAAAATACAGGAAGACCAATACCAGTTTTCATTTTGTACTCCTTACTTACCCAGCTCGATGACCAGATCGGCATTGGTCACAGCGGTGCCCACATGGGTCTTGAAGGTGGGATAATCGTCGGTGTTACAGATCAGCACGGGGGTAATGGTGGGAAGGCCCGCAGCCTTGATGGCCTCCAGATCTGCCTCGATCAGCAGCTGACCCTTCTTGACCTTGTCTCCGTTCTGAACGTGAACGGTGAAGGGCTTGCCCTCCAGGCCCACAGTCTCCAGGCCCACATGGACCAGGATCTCAATGCCGGATTCGGTGGTCATGCTGACAGCATGGCCGGTGTCGAACATCATGTCAACCGTTGCGTCGCAGGGTGCGTACACCTTGCCGTCAGTGGGCTCAATGGCGATGCCGTTGCCCAACATACCTTCCGCAAAGGTGGGGTCGGGAACTTCAGTGATAGCCACAGCCTTGCCGGCGATGGGTGCATAAATTCCTTCCAGCTTCTTGCCGAACAGTTTGTCAAAGAATCCCATAGTATACTACTTCCTTTCAAATTGATATATTGTTAACATTCAGAAACGATACTTGCCCATTAAGAAATATATATTTATAAGAATAAACTCAAGTTCACATTTTGTCAATATTTGCTTTCCACTGCCTCTTTTTTTCGGCAAACCAACCAGAGCATATATAGATAATTTGTATATTTCCACTATTAAAATTTTTATATTTTGATTCTCGGAAATTAAATTCTGGTTGTCATTTACCAAATTCTATGGTATATTTATATTTAGAAAGGAAGGTGCTATATGAAACGAATTCTCGACTGCCAAAGCTCTGACTTTGCGAAAATGTCCCGTGACGAGCTGCTTGCAGCCATTGCCGGTTCCGAGGGACGGACCATTGCCTGCGAGACAATCGGTGCCATCATGCCCATGCTGGGCGATATCACCAATGCGGAATTTGCCGCCTCCATGGGTGCGGATATTTTGCTGCTGAATATGTTTGATGTACAAAAGCCCCATATTCAGGGCTTGCCGAAAACGGAGCCCGATCTGGTAATCCGCAAACTCAAGGAACTGACAGGCCGCCCAATCGGCATCAATCTGGAAC
>JAFSCK010000016.1 GCA_017436785.1 Oscillospiraceae bacterium
TCCATTACAGTCTTTGTCTCCCATGACATCTGACCCACCTCTTTGTCTGTCGGATGCCTTTATTGTAGCAAAAACTGTTACCTATGTCTCTTCTCTACCTGTTACCTATGTTACTACTCTATACAGATTCGTCGCCCGCGGGCGGATAATATCCGCCCCTACGAATAGAAAACGTGCCGTGGAGGGTTTCTCCACGGCACATGTGTTTTCTTAATAGTTCTTTGCGTTGATCTCGAAGTAAGCCTTGGGGTGGTCGCAGGTGGGGCACAGCTCGGGAGCCTTGGTGCCGACGATGATGTGGCCGCAGTTACGGCACTCCCAGACCTTGACCTCGCTCTTCTCGAAGACCTGAGCGGTCTCTACGTTCTGCAGCAGGGCACGGTAGCGCTCCTCGTGGTGCTTCTCGATGGCAGCCACCAGGCGGAACTTGGCAGCCAGCTTCTTGAAGCCCTCTTCCTCAGCGGTCTTGGCGAAGCCGGCATACATGTCGGTCCACTCGTAGTTCTCGCCCTCAGCTGCGTCCAGCAGGTTCTCAGCAGTGCCGGGCATGCCGCCGTGGAGCTCCTTGAACCACATCTTGGCGTGCTCCTTCTCGTTGTCGGCGGTCTTCAGGAACAGTGCTGCGATCTGCTCGTAGCCTTCCTTCTTGGCCTTGGATGCGTAGTAGGTGTACTTATTTCTTGCCATGGATTCGCCGGCGAAAGCGGCTTCCAGATTCTTCTCGGTCTGCGTACCGGCGTACTTGTTGTTAGCCATGATGTTTCCTCCTAAGTTTTCGTCCGGATGCTTCCGGGTGATGAGACAAGTGTAGCAAAGTTCTCATAAGAAATCAAGCATAGAATTGTGAAGAAATCTTTAGCCATTATCGAATAACGCATGTCATTGCGAGCCAGTGCGCACACTGGCTCGCAATGACATGCAATTCTTGCGGTATAAAATTACCGCCCCCGGAATACCGGGGGTGGGTCGGGTTTATCTTGTTCCCTTGTCGTAGGGGATACCGCTTGCCTTGGGGCCCTGAGACTTCTTGGAGGTGAAGGCCAGAACCACCAGAGAGATGATATAGGGCAGCATGTTGTAGACCACGCTGGGGATGTTCAGGGCCAGCATGAAGTCGAAGCCGGAGTACACATTGCCCAGTGCCCGGAAGAAGCCGAACAGCAGTGCTGCCAGCGCAATCTTCAGGGGGTGCCATGCACCGAAGATCATAACTGCCAGAGCAAGGAAGCCAAAGCCGGCAACGCCGTTTTCAAACTTCCAGACGGAGACACCGGCGGTGATGTAGACGATGCCGCCAAGACCGCCCAGCAGACCGGAGATCAGCACACCGGCGTAGCGCATCTTGTAGACATTGATACCGACGGAGTCTGCTGCCTGAGGATGCTCGCCGCAGGCCCGGAGCCGCAGGCCGAACTTGGTCTTGTACAATGCCACGAAGGAGACCACCAGACAGATGACCGCCACCAGCATGAACCAGTTGAACTCAAAGCTGCCCATCCGCACGATGAACAGATCCTTGGCGTGGGTATAGGCGATGTCGGAGGAGACATCGTTGCCGCCGGAGGCAGCGGTGTTCATGGCCTTGACAGCCACGGTAGCACCGGCGGTGGCCAGCATGTTCATGGCAGTACCGGTGATGGTCTGGTCAGCCTTGAAGCTGATGGCAGCCACCGCAAGGAACAGGGAGAACAGCAGGCCGAACAGGGCACTGACCAGCACCGTGGTGATGACCATAACAGGCGCGCCCACGGTAACGGGCAGGAATTTCATCACCAGTGCGCCGCCAAGGGCACCGATGACCATGATGCCTTCCAGACCGATGTTGACAACACCGGAGCGCTCCGAGAAGCATCCGCCCAAGGCTACCAGCATCAGCACGGAAGCAAAGATCAACGTATATTGCAGCAGCAGGACCATTAACCCTCGCCTCCTTCCTTAGCTTCTGCCGCTTTGGCTGCGGCAGCCTTCTTTTCGTCGCTCTTGCGGATACGGGCCTGAATGAAGAACTTGAAGAATGCCACGAAGGCACACAGATAGATGATCAGAGAGGAGATCAGACTGGAGATCTGGGAGCAGTAGACCTGCAGGTCCACGTTGCCGCCGCCGGTGGTGATATACTGGATGAAGAAGGCGGACAGGATGGAGCCGATGGGGCTCAGGCCGCCCAGGAAGGCGACGGCGATGCCGTTGAAGCCCATGCCGGGAACGGAGGAGATGGTGGTCTCCCAATCCTCGATGCCGGTGAGGTACAGCAGTCCTGCACCCATGCCTGCCAGCGCACCGGCGATCAGCATGGTCAGGATGATATTCTGGTTTTCCTTCATGCCGGCGTACTTGGCAGCGTTGTAGTTGTTGCCGGTGGCCTTCAGCTCGTAGCCGAACTTGGTCTTGTTCAGCACCACCCATACCACGATGGCCATGATAATGGCAAAGGGAATGGCAATGGTGACGGACTTTTCATTGTTGAACAGCTTTTCTAGGCCCATGCTGGGGATCAGGGCAGAGGGATTGGTGCCCATGATGGCCTTGGTGTAGGGGCTGGAGGGGCTCTTGACGGTGCCCAGTACCAGATTGGTCAGATACAGGGTGATCCAGTTGAGCATGATGCCGGAGATGACGATGTTGACATTGCAGCTGGTCTTCAGCAGACCGGAGATGGCACCTAAGATGCCGCCTGCGATCATGCCCAGCACCAGGCAGACATACCAGGGCAGGTTCCATGCCAGCGCGCCATAGAGGCAGGCGCAGGCACCGGCCACATACTGTCCGGCAACGCCGATGTTGAACATGCCCACCTTATAGGCGAACAGAACGGACAAGGCGCACAGCAGCAGGGGAACGGTACGGACCAGCGTCTGGCCGAAATACTTGTACATCAGCTTGCCGGGGTAACGGAAGAAGCTCTTCATGACAGCGATGATGGCTTCCAGAGCGCCGCTGGGCTCGATGAGCAGCAGCACCACATAGCCCACGATGAGGCCGCCCAGAATGCAGACCAAGGATGCAAGCAGGGTCTGGAAGCCGTCAGAGCGGATCAGGGATGTTTTCTCTTTCTTCACAGCTTACTTACCCTCCTTCTTGGCGCCGGCCATGTACAGGCCCAGCTCTTCTACGGTTGTGGTCTTGGGATCCAGTTCGCCCACGATCTCGCCCTCGTACATGACGAGAATGCGGTCGGACACGGTCATGACCTCATCCAGCTCCAGAGACACCAGCAGCACAGCCTTGCCGGCATCCCGCTGGGCCACGATCTGGCGGTGGATATATTCGATGGCACCTACGTCCAGACCGCGGGTGGGCTGGACGGCGATCAGCAGCTGGGGATCCTTGTCGATCTCACGGGCAATGATAGCCTTCTGCTGGTTGCCGCCGGACATGGCCCGGGAAATGGTGATGGGGCCCTGACCGGAGCGGACGTCATACTGCTCGATGAGCCGCTCGGCATAGGTGCGGATATTCTTGCGGCGCAGGAAGCCGAACTTGTTGGTAAATTCCGGCTCGAAGTAGCGCTGGAGCACGATGTTGTCTTCCAGCGTATAATCCAGCACCAGACCGTGCTTGTGACGGTCCTCGGGGATGTGGGACATGCCCATGAGGCTTCTCTTGCGGATGGGAGCGGAGGTGATGTCGTTGCCGCAGAGGGAAACGGTACCGCCCACCGTGGGCTCCAGACCGGAGATGCCGAAGACCAGCTCGCTCTGGCCGTTGCCGTCGATACCGGCGATACAGACGATCTCACCGGCACGGACTTGGAAGGAAACATCGTTGACTGCCATTTTCTTGCTGACCTTGGAGGCAACGGACAGGTTTTTCACATCCAGTACCACATCCTTGGGCTGGGCGGGAGTCTTCTGGACGGCAAATTCCACGTCGCGGCCAACCATCATCCGGGACAGGTCGTCCTTGGTGCAGTCGGCGATATCCACGGTGCCGATGTACTTGCCCTTGCGCAGGACACTGCACCGGTCGGCAACGGACATGATCTCGTTGAGCTTATGGGTGATAAAGAGGATGGATTTGCCTTCTGCCGCCAGATTCTTCATGATCTGCAGCAGCTCCTCGATCTCCTGGGGGGTCAGCACGGCGGTGGGCTCGTCAAAAATCAGGATCTCGTTGTCCCGGTAGAGCATCTTCAGGATCTCGGTACGCTGCTGCATACCCACGGAAATGTCCTCGATGATGGCATCGGGGTCCACCTGCAAGCCGTAGCGCTGAGACAGGGCAACCACTTTCTCTCTTGCCTTTTCCCGCTGGAGCATGCCGTTTTTGGTGTCCTCCACGCCAAGGATGATGTTGTCCAGAACGGAGAAGCATTCCACCAGCTTGAAGTGCTGGTGCACCATGCCGATGCCCAGTGCGTTGGCATCGTTGGGGTTGTTGATCTGAACGATCTCACCGTTTTTCTTAATTACGCCCTCCTCTGCCTGATACAGGCCGAACAGAACGCTCATCAGGGTAGACTTGCCGGCGCCGTTTTCGCCCAGCAGTGCATGGATCTCGCCGCTTTTCAGCTGCAGCGTAACATTATCATTTGCAATGATGCCGGGGAACTTCTTGGTAATGTTCACCATCTCGATTGCATAAGGTACGTTATTCAATCCAATTACCTCCTTCTTTTCGTAACTGCCCTACTATTATACACGAAGTATGTACAGATTTCAAATACAATCGTCGAAATATTACAGGTTTTTTGAGGGATTTTCACAAAGGAAAAAGGACACCCGGCGGGTGTCCTCAAATCGTAATTTACCGATAGGTAACTGTAGGGCGGGGTCATGACCCCGCCGACGCACCTGCAAATTGATATCAGGTGCGTTTTGTGCAAAAGTGTAGCGATTCCATAAATCGATGACACGGCAATTATCCAACCGGGTCGGGGGGGTCAGTGACCCCGCCCTACAATAGCGTGTACAACAAATCGACAACTCCTTACCGGTGGCTTCCTAGGAAGAAGACTACCAGCACACCGGGGCCGGTGTGGGCACCGATAACGGGGCCAACGTAGCCGGTGGTGACATCCTTGGCGCCGTGCTCCTTCAGCATGGCTTCCAGCGCGGCAGCATCCTCGGGGCAGTCGCCGTGGGCGATGAAGACGGTTTGCTTGTCCTGGGCAGTCTCGTCAAATTTCTTCACCAGATACTCCATGGCAGCCTTTCTGCCCCGGACCTTGGCGGAATTGATGAGGTGGCCGTCGTTGTCCACATGGATGATAGGCTTGATGTTCAGCATGGTGCCCACGATGGCGGTGGTGGCGCTGATGCGGCCGCCCCGCTTCAGGTGGCTCAGATCGTCCACCGTGACCCAGTGGCAGATATGCAGCTTGTTTTCCTCCACCCAAGCGGCCAGCTCATCGATGCCCATACCGGCATCCCGCTTCCGGCATGCGAAATGGACCAGCAGGCCCTGACCCAGTGCGGCGCAGAGGGTGTCGATGACATGGATGGTCCGCTGGGGGTATTCCTCCCGCAGCTCCTTGGCGGCGATGACGGCGGACTGGTAGGTGGTGGACAGGCCCGAGGAGAAGGCCAGCACCAGCACATCCTCTCCCCGCTCCAGAATGGGCTGCATCAGCTGTGCCCAGTCATCGGGGTTGGCGGCGGCGGTGGTGGCCATGGTGCCGGTGCGCAGCTGGTCATAAAAGGCCTTGACGGCGGTGGGGTCAGCAAAGTTGGTGCGGCTGACACCGTCGTAGGTGACGGTAAGGCTGGCACAGGAAACGTTATTCTCTTTATACTGCTGGTCGGTAAAATCGCAGCAGGAATCTGTCAGGATCTGATAGCTCATAGATAATTCACTCCGTTATTCTGGACTAACTGTGGTTGGCTGTGGTATAATGCTTCGCAAACGCATGTCATTGCGAGGAGGGCAACGCCCGACGTGGCAATGACAGGTATCTGCAGCACATTTTGAACGAGGCTATCATACATTTTCATCGCTGAAAAGTCACGCTTTTCTTGGGAGAATTTCCCCCACTTGGGGTAGAATTTGGATTCTACCGGGAGTAGAGTTGAGAAAAGTTGCCTTTTCTACATCTTTTGGAGGAATTTCATGACAAATCTGCTCCTGCGGCTTTTTATACGGGACTATGAAAATACCGGGCAGCCGTCCGTCCGTTCCGCCATCGGACGACTGTCCGGGACGGTGGGGATCGTCTGCAACTGCCTGCTGTTTCTCATCAAGCTCCTTGCCGGCACCCTGTCCGGCTCCGTTTCCATCACCGCGGATGCCCTGAACAACCTGTCCGACGCTTCCGGCTCCATCGTCACCCTCATCGGCTTTCGGATGGCGGATAAGCCCGCCGACCAGCATCACCCCTACGGCCACGCCCGGGCGGAATATTTAAGCGGCCTCGGCGTTGCGGTGCTGATCCTCTTCATCGGCTTTGAGCTGGTGAAAAGCTCGCTGGAAAAGATCTTCCATCCCGCTGCCGTGACCCTGACCCCCTTGGTGGCAGGGCTGCTGCTGGTGTCCATCGCCGTGAAGCTGTGGATGACCCTCTTTAACCGGAGCCTCGGCAAGCGCATCGGCTCCACTGCCCTGCTGGCCACCGCTGCCGACAGCCGCAACGACTGCATCGCCACCGCCGCCGTACTGGGAGCAGCTCTGATAGAACGGCTGCTGGACCTCCGGGTGGACGGCCTCATGGGTCTGGGCGTTGCTGCATTTATCCTCTACAGCGGCTTTCAATTGGCAAAGGATACCATCTCCCCCCTGCTGGGAGAAAACGCAGACCCGGAGCTGCGGGAAAAGATCGTCAGCTACATCCGCCGGCAGCCCAAGGTCTTGGGCTACCACGACCTTATGGTCCACGATTACGGTCCGGGACAGCGGTTCGCCAGCCTCCATGTGGAGATGGATTACCGGGAGGACCCGCTGGACTGCCACGAGCTCATCGATGATCTGGAGCGCCGGTGCCTGCGGGATCACAACATCCATCTGGTGATCCACTACGATCCCATCATCACCGATGACCCGGAGCTGCTCCGGCTCCGGGAGGAGACCCTGCGGCTGCTGCAGCAGCAGGACGAACGGCTGACCCTTCACGATTTCCGCATGGTGCAGGGCCGCCGCCATATGAATCTGGTCTTCGATGTGCCCCTGCCCAATGACCTGCTGGGAAAAAAGGAGGCTGTGCGGCAATATGTGGAGGAGGCCCTCAACGACGATGGCCCCCTGCAGTACCATGTGAAGATCACCTTCGACCTGGCAGATTTTTCCTAGGATAAATCGTAATTGATCGCGCTGTGGCGAACAACGCATGTCATTGCGAGCCAGTGCGCACACTGGCGTGGGACCGAAGGGAATGCCTGTGGTGCAATCCCCCGCAAGTTTCCGGATTGTATCATTTTACGGTCCTGCGCGGACCTTTGGAGGGGATTGCCACGTCGGGCTTCGCCCTCCTCGCAATGACATCTATCTTTCGATAAATGCTCATTTATCCACCATGGGACAAAAAAGCGGATGCTCCCGGCATCCGCTTTCCTTATTTCATAAACTTGTCGATGGCCTGACACAGATCGTCGATGGCATCCGTATCTCCGGCGGCTACGGCATCCACCATGCAGTGGCGCATGTGGTCCTTTAAGATCACCTTGCCGGTATTGTCCAGCGCGGAGCGCACCGCTGCCAGCTGGATCAGTACCTCGGAGCAGTCGCTGCCCTCCTCCACCATCCGCTTCACCTTTTCCAAGTGGCCGATGGCCCGGGACAGGCGGTTGATGACGGCCTTCTGATTCTCGTGGACATGACCGTGGGTATGGGCGATGCCATGGGCATGGGCATGCTCATGCTCCCGGTCGTGGATATGATAGTGGAAATGTTCCTCAGACATGGGCACTGTCCTGCCTTTCGTTACCGTTTTGCAGGGGAGGGGCAGCGCCCTCCCCTACGGAGTTTTTTATATTATACACATTTCTGCTGTTTTTCGCAAGCCCCGGCGGGGGATATGGATGAGAAATAAATGTTTTGACAAGGTATGCTTTTATCGATATAATAGAGAAAAAATCCTGCAAGGAGGTACTGACTATGCACGTTCATCACGATCATCTGCCCGGTCACTCCCATGACCATGACCATTCCCATACCCATGAGCACACCCATGACGGTGTGGCCCATACCCACGAGCACAGCCATTCCCACAGCCATGAGCACACCCATCCCCATGACCACGACCATCTCCACGGCCATGACCATGCCCACACCCACTCCCACGAGTGCAGCGGCAGCTGTCAGGGCTGCGCTTCCCAGTGCGAGCACACCCCCATGGAGGAGCTGATGGCCCTGATGCAGTACATGGCAAACCACAATGCTGCCCACGCCAAGGAACTGGCAGATCTGGCCTCCCAGCTGGAGAAGGCCGGCAACCGCATGGCCTACGAGCAGGTCATGGCTGCCGTGTCCGATTTTGAAAAGGGCAATCTGCGCCTGAGCATGGTGCTGGCAAGTCTGAAGTAAAACCGTTGTCATTGTGAACCGGCGCCCACGCTGGTGTGACAATCTCCTTCGATTATGGGGATTGGCGCGCCGCTGCGCTCCTCGCAATGACACATCGATCTGGAGGTAACAAACATGTGTCTTTCTACCATTTATAAAAACGAACTGGTTCCCGAGAATATGGTGATGCGCAACGTCATGCGCATCGAATGCAAGGACGGTATGGTGATCCTGACTGACCTGATGGAGCGCCAGATGGCCATCGAAGGCACTCTGGAAATGGCAAATCTGGTGGACGGTGTGGCCGTCGTCAAGGAAGCCGTGGTTTAAAATAAGCAGAACGCCCCCGGAGAAGATCCGGGGGCGTTTTTCTATTGTAGGGGGCGGCCTCCCGGACGCCCCGAAAGGATTTTGCTCCTCGATGGGACAAAATCCTTACTGAATGCGGCAGTATTCCCAAAATCCGCCCATCGAGGTCGGATTTTGGGTCGGGGCGTCGAGGACGCCGCCCCCTACAGTTCCACATTTTATTATTGCAGTGTCCGCAAAAAGGCTTCCATCCGGTCGAGGCCTTTTTTCAGTTCCTCGTCACTATAGCAGTAGGACAGGCGCAGATACCCTTCCGCGCCGAAGCAGGAACCGGGGACGGCAGCAACCTTGCCCTCGGTGATCATCCGGGTGCAGAAGGTGGCCGAATCCATGCCGAATTTGGAGATGTCCACGAAGACGTAGAAGGCACCCTCCGGCTCCGGGAAGGTAAGGCCCATTTCCCGCAGGCGGGTGCAGACATATTCCCGGCGCTTGGCGTAGACCTCCCGCATGGGGCTGGGGTCTGTCTGCAAGGCAGTGACGGCAGCCTCCTGCAAAAAGGTGGGCACGGCGGTGATTTCCGCGGCGCTGAGCAGCAGCAAACGGTCCATGACGTATGCCGGGCAGGTCAGATACCCCACCCGCCAGCCGGTCATGGCGTAGGGCTTCGAAAAGCTCTGGCAGAGGATGATCTGGTCCTTTAAATCCTTGTCCAAGCTCAGGTCCGGGCAGCTTTCCCCATAGGTCAGCTGGTTGTAGACATTGTCGCAGATGAGGAAAATGGGCTTTCCCAGTACCGCTTCCTTGATACCCGCAAGGCTCTCTTCATTAAATACCACGCCGGTGGGATTGCAGGGGGAGTTGAGGACAATGGCCTTGGTCTTGGGGGTAATGGCAGCCTCCAAGGCCTCCTTGGTGAGCTGGAATCCCGTTTTGGTCACATCCAGCGCCACGGTTTTGGCCCCGGCGATGGTGGCAATGGTCTCGTACAGGCCGAAGCCGGGGGTGGGGACGATGACTTCCTCTCCGGGATTCAGGATTCCGAAAAGGGCGGTGAACAGGGCATGGCAGGCACCGATGGTGATGAGGACGTTGTCCGGGGCCGTTTCATTTCCCCGGGCGGTTTCAAACTCCGCCACGGCCTTGCGCAAAGCCAAGGTGCCCTGATTGGGGGCGTAGTGGGTCTGACCAGCGTTCAGGGCGGCGCAGGCGGCGGCCTTGATGGCTTCGGGGGTGTCGAAATCCGGCTCGCCGATGGTCAGCATGGCGCAATCCTGGGTCTCCCGCGCCAGATTGGAATAGACCCGGATGGCGCTGCGCTTTAAGGTAGATAAATTCTGATTGAGTGGGATCATTGGAACGTTTCCGCTAAGGCTTCAAAGAAGTCCGCGCCTTTCAGTAAAATGGTTTCGTCAAAGTCAAAGGTATCCGCGTGGAGGGCGGGGGTATCTCCCAGCCCCAAGAAGAAGAACATGCCGGGAGCGAAGCGCTGGTACCAAGAGAAATCCTCGGCAGTCATGCAGGGCTCGTCCAAATCCGAGAAATCCGCACGCGCCTTCACCCGGTCATAGAGGTCACTGGGATTCAGCACGGCGGGATAGCCGTCGGCAAGGTGGAGCTGAACAGCCGCGCCATATTTTTTCTCCACATCGGCAGCAATGGTCCGCAGGGAAGCTGCCATTTCCTCAAAGACCTCGTCTTGGAAGGCCCGGAGGGACCCTTCCAGATGGGTATGGGCAGATAAAGCGTTCCGGACGGTGCCGCTGTGGAATTTGCCGAATTTCAGCAGGCGGTAAATGCCGTCGGGGATCTGCCGCTCCATTTCCATGGCCCGGGTGTAAAATTCCGTACCGGCCATGAGGGAATCGATGCCCTCGGAGGCCTTGGCAATGTGGGCGGACTTGCCGAAAAAGTCCACCGTCACCTCGCTGGCCCGGGCCATCAGCTCATTTTTCCGGCTGAACACCTTGCCTGCCGGGAGGCCCGGCCACAGGTGAAGACCGAAGGTGGCCTGCACCTTGTACGCTTCCAGAATGCCGGTGTCGCAGAGGGCTTTTGCGCCGCCGGGGCTCTCCTCGCCGGGCTGGAAGATCAGCAGGACGTTGTGGGGAAGGGTCTTTTTTTCATGCAGCCGCCGGGCCAGCTCCAGCAAAATGGCCATGTGGCCGTCGTGGCCGCAGGCGTGCATGGAGCCGTCAATGGTGGAGGCATAGGCTGCACCGGTCTTCTCGGTGATGGGCAGGGCATCCATGTCCGCCCGAAAGGCGATGGCCGTTTCCCGCCCAAAGTCAAAGAAGGCAGCTAAGGCGCTGCCCATGGGAACGAACACCTGACAGGAAAGCGCCGACAGGGCATTTTTCAGATAGCGCTGGGTCTTCGGAAGCTCCAGTTCCAGCTCGGGGAACCGGTGGAGTGCATGACGGTCAGCGAATATTTGCATAAAACCGCCTCCTTTTGGAAAATTTAAGCATAATTATACTCCAATTGCATAGATATGTCAATTTCCCGCTTGTCATTTGGGGGAAAAGATGATAGGATAGTTTAAAATAATTGCAACGTTCTCCACTGTCATTGCGAGCCAGTGCGCACACTGGTGTGGCAATCCCCATCGATGAAGGAGATTGCACCACAGGTATTCCCTTCGGTCCCACGTCGCTTCGCTCCTCGCAATGACATGGCTATCGTTGCACTTTATTTTCTGCTTCAAAGGAGAGAAAACTATGAACGCTCAGGAAATCATTGAATATATCCGTACCTCGGAAAAGAAGACCCCGGTAAAGGTTTACGTCTGGGAGAAGACCCCGGTTTCCTTCCCCAACTGCCATGAGTTCCCCGCTGCAGAAGGCTGCAAGATCGTCTTCGGCGACTGGAAGGATGTCAAGCCCGTTCTGGAAAATAACGAATTTTCCCATGTGGAAATTGAAAATAACTGCCGCAACTCCGCCATCCCCATGCTGGACATGAAGGACATCCCCGCCCGCATCGAGCCGGGTGCTATTATCCGGGAGCAGGTGGAGATCGGCAAGAACGCCGTCATCATGATGGGTGCCATCATCAACATCGGCGCCGTCATCGGCGAGGGCACTATGATCGATATGGGTGCCGTGCTGGGCGGCCGGGCTACCGTGGGTAAGAACTGCCACATCGGTGCCGGCACCGTGCTGGCCGGCGTGGTGGAGCCTGCCTCCGCCACCCCCGTCATCGTGGAGGATAACGTTATGATCGGTGCCAACGCAGTGGTCATCGAGGGCTGCCGCATCGGCCACGATGCCGTGGTAGCTGCCGGTGCCATCGTGGTAAGCGATGTGGCCCCCAACACCGTGGTGGCAGGCTGCCCCGCCCGGGTCATCAAGGTCAAGGACGAAAAGACCGCCGGTAAGACCGCACTGGTGGATGCCCTGCGGACGCTGTAAGCCGAAACAGCCTGCGAACGGTAACGAATCGAGCGGTACCCATTGGTGTGGCGATCACCGCCAACGGTACGTTACGAATTATCCGCGGCGATTCGCCGCCTGCACATTTTTCTGCCTTCGGAATACCATGGAATGAGCGGTGAAGCTCAAGTAAATATTTCGGAGGTAATCTTATGTGCGGTAATAACAACGGTATCTGCGGCTGCTTCGGTGGGAACAACTGGTGGTGGATCATCATCCTGCTGCTGATCTTCTGCAACTGCGGCTGCGGCGGCAACAACTACGGCGGCAACTGGAACGGCTGCGACAACAATAACTGCGGCTGCTGCTAATACAAAGAACGCGCACCCCAACCGGGGTGCGCGGATTTGTTTTTGCGCAACACGAATCTGTAGGGGAGGGTCTTGACCCTCCCGCAGGCTGTCGAAAAGCCTAGCCGTAGGGGCCGATGCCCACATCGGCCCTGTCACCATGGCAGGATTTCGCCGTAATGGGTGAAAATGCCGACGGTTTTCCTGCGGGGCGATGTGGGCATCGCCCCCTACGATTTTGTAATGCAGATTTTTTGACCCTCCCCTAGGAAATCATTTCCAAAAGCCAGCCCCATAAGCGTTCCAGCCAATGCAGGAGGGCGTGGAAAACGTCGCCGGTATTGGGGTTGGTGGGGTCTGCCACCGGGGCAATGTAGGATACCTCGTCGGCATTTCGGACCCGGACCACGGTTTTTCCGTGGTCGTCGATGTGGACGATGCCGATGGCCTCTACGGTGCGGCCCTGCTTGATCTTCGCCGCCAGCGTATTGGTGCCGTAGGCAGCAGAGTGGATGCTGGTCTCAATAAGCACCGTGGCCTGTCCGCCGTCGCCGTCCCGGAGATTGATCCGGGTCAGGCCTTTTTTATCAAAGGTAGGGACGGTGCTCAGCACCTCGCCCCGGACCTTTACCAGCCTGCCGCCGTTCCGCTCATAATCCGAAGCACTTTTGCAGTCCACAGCCTTCGGCTGATAGGGATAGAAATGCTCCCCGCTAAATTCTCCGTGGAGCAGCTCTAAGCCCCGGTTGCCGTAGTTATCCTCCCAGAGCTTGCCCTTGATGACGGCCCTCTGCTTATAATAGATCGTAGGCAGGCTTCCATTCACGGCAATGCCGCCGCTTGCATCCTGCACATAGACCATGGGCGGGTCGAAGACATTGTAGGGATTGTCGTTTCCTGCGGTGACATAGCCCTCGATGCGGTAGACCTGTCCCGGTACGCCCCGGCGGACCTCCTCAATGGGCAGGATCTCCGGCTCCGTTTCCAGAAACAGCAGGGGCAGCTCCTCCCGGTATTCCCGGTATTTTCCGTTTACATAACCTGTGATCTTGGCATAGAGGCAGACTTCCCCGCTTTCCGGCCGGGAATAGAAGAAGTGAAAGGGCATGGCTTTGCCGGCGTAGACCACATTGTCCCCATCGGTGGCAGAATAGTGCAGCAGGTCGCCCTCCTCCTGCTTTTCGTAGACCTCCACAGTCTCCAGAAAGAAGTCCACCGGCTCATCGTTGTACACTTCCAGATCGATCCCGATCTCCATACCCTCCACCGGGTCCACGGTGTCGGTGCCGAAATGGCGGATGCCCATATTTTCGTAGTTATCCATCCACACCGGGGCGGTGACGGCAATATCCCCATCCTCCTGCGCAATTACCAGATAGTAGTATTCATGCCCATCCGCCACCCGGAAGCTGAGATATCCTTCCCCGTCGCTGAGGGAATGGATGCCCACCGGGTCCCGGGCCTCGGTCCAGACCTGGATCTCGATCCTGCCGCTGTCGGTGGGGTCCTTCACCCAAAGCTGGGCCGTCAGCTCCTTGGTAACGCCGATGGTGCTGCCCATGGGGGCATCGTTGAGGGTGTAGCAAATCTCCAGATCCCCATCCTGTGTGGCGTAGACCCGGTAGCTGCGGATGGCATCATAGATCCCGGTGTCCGTCAGGCTGTGGGAAAGCACCGCCGTCCGAAAGGCGCTGCCGCTTTGCAGCGCCTCCCATTCCTGCTCCGGGGCGGCAGGGGCCACATGCCAGCCATTGCGCAGGGCCATGTTGTAGTATTCCAGCGGATCCTCACCGGTGCCCAGCTCCAGCAGGTGCATATACTTGTCGTGTCCGGGTTCGTAGTCGGAAAACCGGTTAAAATTGCCTTCTTCATCACTGGGATGGGCGAAAATGCTGACCCCCTCCGGGGCAGTTTCCAACGTGCTGAGATAATTTTCCAGCGCATTCATGCCGGGCTGCATCCAATACTGCCAGCCCGAGGTATTCAGGGTGACGATATGTCCAATATGGAACATGTAGGCTGGCCATGCCATTTCAAAGCCGAACAGGGCAAGAAAGCCGCTGTTGGAGGCCTCCTTCGCCGCCTGCTTTCCTGCCTCCCATGCTTGGCTGAAGGAGCCGTCCACGGAGAGCTTGCCGCATTCCTTGTTATCCAGATGGTCTGAGGCGTTGGTCAGGGCGAAAAAGTCCATGCCCAGCCCCTTGGCGATGGCAAAAGCCTGCTTCGGCTCCATCACCACCCCATCCAAACCACTGTGACTGTGGAGCAGACCGAAATAGGGTGCATAGGGAGCCTCCAGAGCCGGGTCGAAGCGCTGCATTTCCGGCTGCGTGCCTTGGGTGATGCTGTCGGCATGCAGCACGCCGTCCAACAGGACACCGGTGACATTGACCCAGCCTGTCAGATCTGTTTTTCCGATGATCGGCAGCACGGCACCGTTCTGGGACAACAGGCCATTTTCCAGATAAGCCCCGGTGAGACGGATGCGGTGGTTTTCCGGGGCAGCTTCCAGCGTTGCCGCAACCGATGGCAGCCCGGCCATGCCAAGGGTCATAAAATCCTCCACCGCCAGTCCCTCGGTGCGGCAGCCCATGACCTGAATGTGCTCTCCCACTGTCAGGGCCGGGTCTGCAGCAAAGGACAGGCGAATGCCGCCGGTCTCATCCTGCATGACCGCCTGCCAGCCTTCGGCATAGACCACCACGCCCCGAAGGGTGATGCCCCGGGTCCCCGGCAGCTGCTGCAGAGTCTCCGCCACCGTGAGAATCTGCACCGGCTCTCCCTCCGGGAGGGTCTGGTCGGGAATGGCTTCTTCCGGAGCAGTTTCTGCCGGAATCGTTTCCTCCGGGAGGACCTCTGTGGGAAATGTTTCTTCCACCGAAGACGTTTCCTCTGGGATCGTCTCCGTGGGGAGGATCTCCGGGGGAACGGTCTCCGGCGGGAGGGTCTCCGCCGGGAGGGTCTCCGCAGGTACGGTTTCCGGAAGCACTGTTTCCGCAGGCTCCGTCACGGCCACCGTTTCCTCCAAGACCTCCGATCCCGCCGCCGGCAGGGAAAGGGACAAAAAAATGGCTGCTGTCAGCATAAGCGACATCAGCCTCCGAAACGCAGCAAAGGTGTTCACTTGTCAATGCACCTCATTTTCCCATTTTTTCTTAGAAAATACCATAGGGCAGGCGTTTTACGCTACCGCTATTGAGTTATTTTGAAAAAATTTTTAAAAGACAGATGTCATTGCGAGCCAGTGCGCACACTGGCGTGGCAATCCCCTCAATATTCAGGAGATTGCCACGTCGCTATCGCTCCTCGCAATGACATGCGTTATTGTGGCATGTACAATAAACCGGCAAACGCCCATTTGCCGATGCCGTGGAGCATTAAGAAATAAATTAAAGAAACCTTAATGTTCCGGTGATTGATTCTGATTTGGTGTGGCGCTATAATATAGGGTAAAAAGACAGACCATACCCTTAAGGAGGACCTTTTATGAAACTGAAGCAATGGCTTGCTCTGGGCTGCGCCTGCGCACTTTCCCTGTCTCTGGCAGGCTGCGGCAGCAGCGGCAGCGCTGTGTATGTCCAATCTGTGGAGACCCTGTCCAATCTGGGCGGCATCGCCCCCGGGGACCGGTTTGCGGGACTGGTGGTATCCGAAAATGTCACCGAGATCGAGAAAGACGGCGATAAGGCCATCGCAGAGCTGCTGGTGAAGGAAGGCGACGATGTCAAGGAAGGACAGGAGCTGTTCTCCTATGACATGGAGGAGCTGCAGCTGGCGCTGGACAAGCAGCTTCTGGAGCAGGAGCAGCTGAAGGCCAGCATCGAAAACTTCAAGGAGCAGATCGAACAGCTGGAAAAGGAGCGCAAGTATGCCGGCACCAAGGCAAAGCTCCAGTACACCGTCCAGATCCAGTCCACACAGGTAGACCTGAAGGAAGCGGAGCTGAATCTGAAGACCAAGGAAAACGAGGTCAAAAAGTCTCAGGACCTGCTGGAAAACGCCACCGTGGTGTCCCCCATCACCGGCCGGGTCCAGTCCATCAGTGAAAACGGCATGGACAACTACGGCAATCCTCTGCCCTACATCACCATCCAGCAGTCCGGCGCTTACCGGGTCAAAGGCCTGATCGGAGAGCTCCAGCGGGGCGCCATCGTAGAGGGCGACCGCATCACCATCCTCTCCCGCACCGATGACAGCATTACTTGGGGCGGTACTGTGACGCTGGTGGATTACACCAACCCCTCTCAGGGCAGCGACTACGACCGCTACTACGGCATGCCCTCCGACGAGATGACCGCTTCCAGCAAGTATCCCTTCTACATTGAGCTGGATACCACCGAGGGCTTGCTGCTGGGCCAGCACGTATACCTGCAGCTGGAGGTGGAGGAGGGGCAGACCCAGTATCCCGCCATCAGCAGCAGCTTTATCTGCTATGAAGAGGACGGCTCCACCTACGTCTGGGCAGAAAAGCGGGATAAGCTGGAAAAGCGGGAGGTCACGCTGGGCGAATACAATCCCATGAACGACAAGCAGGAGATCACCGCCGGCCTGAGCCTTGACGACTACATTGCCTTCCCTGACGGCGAGCTGTGCGTGGAGGGTGCCCCCACCACCCATGACCAGCCTGAGGAAGCACCCATGGAAGAAGGCGAGGTGGCATAAATGGCCCTTCTGAAGCTGACAGACATCTGCAAGGATTACCAGCAGGGTAAAGAACCGGTGCGGGTGCTGAAAAACGTAAACCTGACGGTGGAGGAGGGCGAATACTTAGCCATCATGGGCCCCTCCGGCTCCGGCAAGACCACCCTGATGAACATTATCGGCTGTCTGGATGTGCCTACCTCCGGCAGCTATGAGCTGGATGGACGAAATCTGAAGGATTTAAGCGACGACGATCTGGCGGACATCCGCAACCGTCAGCTGGGCTTCGTCTTCCAGAGCTTCCACCTGCTTCCCAAAATGACAGCGCTGGACAATGTGGCCCTGCCCCTGCTGTACGCCGACGTTCCCCTGAAGGAGCGCCGGGAGCGGGCTGCGGAGGCGCTGAAGTCCGTGGGACTGGAGGAGAGAATGGAATTTCTCCCCAATCAGCTTTCCGGCGGCCAGTGCCAGCGTGTTGCCATTGCCCGGGCCATGGTCACGAAGCCCAAGCTGCTGCTGGCAGACGAGCCCACCGGCGCATTGGACACCAAGTCCGGCAACCAGATCATGGAGATCTTCCGCCGCTTAAGTGAGGAGGGCATGACCATCCTCATGATCACCCACGAACCAGCCATCGCCGAATGCGCGGACAAGACCTACCGCATTCTGGACGGCGAGCTGAAAGCTCCGGAGGGAGGTGCCGTCCATGAAGGTTAAATTTCCCAAGTTCCCCCTGACCAAGGGGAAAAAGAAGCTGGTCATCGGCATCACCGCCTCCGTACTGGCAGTGGCTGCCGTGGCAGGCATCGCCCTGCGCGCACCCTCCGGCGGCGAGACCATTGGCGTGTATCCCTTTGACTATCTTGGCATGACGGAATACTGGGGCGACAATCAGGAAAGCTACGGCCCCGTTTCCTCCGACAAAATTCAGACGGTCTTCCTCACCGACACCCAGATCGTTACGGAAATTCTGGTAAAAGAGGGCGACACGGTGAAAAAGGGCGACAAGCTCCTTTCCTTCGACACCACGCTGGACGACCTGGCGCTGGAAAAGAAGCGTCTGGCCGTGGAAAAGGCCAAGCTGGACCTGCAGGACGCAGAGCATGAGCTCATCGATGTGGGCAATCTGGTGCCCTCCGACAAAAACGAGGAGCCGCCGGAAGAAACCATCGAACCGGATCTGGGAGAGGAGCTGGTCAGTGCCTACCAGATCTCCAAGGACATCCGTTTTGACGGCACTGCCAAGGAAAAGGCCCTGATCTGCTGGCTGAAGGATTCCACCGGCATTGACGATGCCCTGCTGCATCAGATCTGGCAGAAGGCGGCGGAATATCAGACAATGAATCTGCCGGAGCCTCCTTCCAGTGCCTCTGCAGTACCGGAAACCACCGTCCCCGAAGCCTCCGCCACGGAGGCCCCCACCCAGCCTCAGACCACACCTGCCACCGAAGCGGTGACGGAGAGCGTCCCTGAGACTACTGCTCCTACCATGGAGACCACGGCTCCCACCGAGGCACCCACGGAGCCCGCGGCGGAGACCACCGCACCTACGGAAGCGCCCACGGAGCCCACACAGGAAACCACAGAACCTACTGTAGAAACCACTGCGCCTACAGAAGAAACTACGGAGCCTACCGAAGAGACCACCGAACCTACGGAGGAGACCACGGAGCCCACGGAAGAAACCACCGAGCCTACCGAAGAGACCACCGAACCCACAGAGGAAACCACGGAGCCTACGGAAGAAGCTACAGAGCCTACCGAGCCCAGCGAGCCTGCGGGACCTGCCTCCGATATTTATGTGGTCTTCAAGGTCACCGAGGGAAACAAGTCTCTGGGTGCCCTGCAGCTGTGGCAGGGACTGCACGTGTTCCGCCACGAGGACGGCAGCTACTCCTTTAAATTCTACGATGCCGCAGGCTTCGAGGACCACACCCTTCCCAGCGAAGAGGAGAGTCTGCCCAGCTTTGATTTTACCATCTCCTACACGGCCAAGGAGATCGCCCAGATGCGGGCAGAGCTCCGCAAGCAGATCAAGGAGCTGGAATTTAAGCTGAAAATGGCGGAAGCCGAATACAAGATCATGCAGCGGGAGGTCAGCGACGGCCATGTCTACGCGGAAGTAGACGGTGAAGTGGTATCCGCCCTTCCCGAGGAGGAGGCAAGAGCCTCCCGGCAGCCGGTATTGAAAATCTCCGGCGGCGGCGGCTTCTATGTAGAGGGCAGCGTCAGCGAGCTGGAAAAGGACAACATGCAGCCCGGCATGGAGGTCACCATCAACGACTGGAATACGGGCATGACCTACACCGGCAAGGTGGAGTCCATCGGCGATTTCCCCTCTAACAACAATGGTTGGAACGGTCTTGGCAATCCCAACGCCTCCTACTATCCCTTCCAGGTCTTCATCGACGGCAGCGCGGACCTCCAGTCCGGCAGCTATGTCAGCATCATGTACTCCACCTCCGAGGGCGGCAACGGCATTTATCTGGAAAATGCCTTCCTGCGCACGGAAGGCGGGCAGTCCTATGTCTTCGCGCTGGGTAAGGATGGGAAGCTGGAAAAGCGGACCGTTGTCACCGGCAAATCCCTGTGGGGCAGCTATACGGAGGTCCTAAGCGGCATCACCGCCGAGGATCTGCTGGCCTTCCCCTATGGCAAGAATGTAAAACACGGCGCACCGGCGGAAGAAAAAGACATTTCCAGCCTGTATGAGTATTAAGGAGGGGCGCATATGAGAGAAAATATCCGCCTTGCCTTCCAAGGCATCTGGAGCCACAAGATGCGCTCCGTGCTGACCATGCTGGGCATCATCATCGGCATCGCCGCCATCATCACCATCGTGTCCACCATTCAGGGCACCAACGAGCAGATCAAGGAAAACCTCATCGGTGCCGGCAACAATGTTATTACTGTCCGCTTAAATCAGGACGGACGGCCCTATGACATGAGCTGGAACCCCCTGCCCCAGGGGGTCCGCACCGTTACCGAGAAGACCCGGCTGGAGCTGGAGGACCTCCGGGGCGTGGAGGCCGTTTCCCTGTACCACTCCCGAAACTATGCCGACCAGCTGTTCTACAAGAACACCCAGTATAACGGCGAGGTCTACGGCATCGACCAGTATTATCTGCGGGTCTACGGCTATCAGGTGAAATCCGGCCGGGGCTTCGTCCAGACGGATTTTGACGATTACCGGAAGGTGGCGCTGGTGGACACCAACGCCGTCACCACCCTCTTCGGGGGAATGAGCCCTGTGGGGGAGAGCATCGAGCTCAACGGCGACGTGTTCACCGTGGTGGGTGTGGTAGCCCTCAGTGAGGAATTTGCTCCCACCATCAACTCCCTGCAGGATTACCATCTCTATGCCAACACCTCCTCCGGCAGCGTGTACCTGCCCATCTCCGTCTGGCCTACCGCTTACCAGTTTGACGAGCCTCAGAACGTGGCCATCAAGGTCCGCAGCACCGACGATATGACCACCGCCGGTCAGGAGGCCGCCAAGCTTCTGACAGAAGAACAGATCATCGACCCGGATAACAGCAAATTCGACTACCGCAGTGAGGATATGCTGGAGCAGGCCCAGCAGCTGCAGGCTATGTCGGAATCCACCAACACCCAGCTGATCTGGATCGCTAGCATTTCCCTGCTGGTGGGCGGCATCGGCGTTATGAACATCATGCTGGTGTCCGTCACCGAGCGTACCGCCGAGATCGGTCTGAAGAAGGCCATCGGTGCCAAGAAAAAGCGGATCCTGCTGCAATTCCTGACGGAATCCGCGGTGCTGACCAGCCTTGGCGGCATCATCGGTGTCATCTCTGGCGTGGCCATGGCCCAGCTGATCTCCGGCATGATGCAGATCCCCGTGGCCATCAGCATTCCCGCCATCGCCATTGCCGTGGTATTCTCCACCCTTATCGGCGTGGTCTTCGGTATGCTGCCTGCCATCCAAGCCGCCAACCTGAACCCCATCGAAGCATTGCGCAGAGTGTAACAAAAAACGAGATGCAGCCAAAACTGCATCTCGTTTTTTATTCATTTTGGCGCGGGAGCGCCAAGGCTTCCCCCGGGGGGAAGCTGGATTTTCAATTGCAACGCAATTGGAAAGACTGATGAGGAATGCGGGCGACAAGGTTACAACTGGCACAACCTTTCAGGCCCATTCCAGACTTGAGACTGCACGCCACCCCCTCATCCGTCAGCCCTTCGGGCTGCCACCTTCCCCCCGGGGGAAGGCTTTGGGCGCTGCCGCGCCAGTGAAATTCATTCCGCAAAGGTGATCTTGCCGGTTTCGGAGTCCATGCTTTTGATGATGGCAAGGGATTCTAAGCGGTAGCCTAAGTTGCGGATGCGGTCGCTGCCCTCTTGGAAGGCCTTTTCGATGACCACGCCGCAGCCTGCCACATGGGCTTCGGCATCCTCCACGATGGAGATCAGACCCTGCATGGCGCAGCCGTTGGCCATGATGTCATCGATGATGAGGATCTGCTCCCCCTCGGACAGGTATTTCTTACCCACCACGATGGTATTGATATTCTTATGGCTGAAGGACAGCACCTCGGCAACATAGAGGTCCCCATCCAGATTCATGGAGCGGGTCTTCTTCGCCACCACCAAGGGCACCTTCAGCTCCCGGGCCACGGAGGCGGCGATGGCAATGCCGGAGGCCTCGATGGTCAGGACCTTGGTAACGGGGGTACCTGCAAACCGCTTCGTAAATTCCAGAGCAATGGCATCCAGAAATTCCATATCCATCTGGTGGTTCAGGAAGGCATCCACCTTCAGCACACCCTTAGGCCGCACCACGCCGTCCATTACGATTCTCTCTTCCACAAAATTCATACGCGCACCTCCTGTCGGTTTGTGTCCAGTATAGCACAAGAGGGAATAATTGTCAGCATTTTTTTAGGAAATAAAACACTGCGGGCGGACACAAGACCAACGTCATTCAGTTAAGAAAACGGATGTAGGGTTGAGATATCTCTCAACCGGGCACCCCCGAAAACTGAGCGTAAAAAACAAACGCACAATTGTCGGTACTGCCCGGTGCGGATATATCCGCACCCTACAATTCTATTAACCGAATGATATTGGGCACAAGGCCCGCCCTATCGTTATTCCATTACAGGTCTGCGTAGGTGATGAGCTCCACGCCGTTTTCTGCGCACCACTTGGGGACCTCGGGGTTAATGGCGAAGGCCACTTCCAGTGCCCGCTGGGTGGTGATGTAGGAGGTGGTCAGCACATATTCATCCACATAACCGGGATGCAGGACCATCAGGCAGGCCTCGTCCTCTGCCATGGGCTGCTGAGCTGCCTTCTTGAAGCTCTCGAAGGGGTTGTAGTCAGCATTGCCGCTGTCCATGCTGAACTTGAAAATATACTTGCCGATCTGAGGGCCGCGGCCGGGCACGAAGCCCATGTTCTTCAGGCCGTACTTCTGGTTCACGATGGCCAGAGCCTTGTTGAAATTGTTGCTGGGAACCGCATGGGCCTCCACCATGAAGGGAGTTTTGCCCCACAGCTCCTTCAGGCGCTGGAACTGGGCCTCTACCTCCATCACGACCTCATCGAGAACCACGAAGTCCTCCTTGGCCTCCCGGTACAGGCTCTTATCCTTGAAGAAGCCGTTCTCGTCCACCAGAGAGGGGATCAGCTTGGGGTCGGTGATGGGGCGGCCCTGACAGATGTTGGCATGGACGGTAAGGATGGCGTCGGTATCCTTCAGCAGGTTGACACCGTGCTCGGCCCACTCCATGTTGGGCATAACGCCCACGCAGCGGACGATACCGCTCTTAACTGCCCGGGCAAGGCCGTAGTTGAAGGCCTCGCTGTAACCCAGATCGTCTGCACGAACTAACATTTTTGCCATATAAAAAACTCCTTTTTGTTTTTATTGTAAGGAAAATCCGGGAGAATGTCAATCCTAATGTAAAATCATATGTATTGTGCAGCGGCGAAACAGAATGTAGGGGGCGGCCTCCCGGACGCCCCGAAAGGATTTTGCTCCTCGATGGGGCAAAATCCTTACCAAATGCAGCATGATTCCCAAAATCCGCCCATTGAGGTCGGATTTTGGGTCGGGGCGTCGGGGACGCCGCCCCCTACAGTGTTGTATTAACTGCCCAATCCCGCTCATGCGTCATTCTGGGTGAACATGGGCACGTGGAGCAGGCGCAGAAGCTTTCTGGCCATTTCCTCGGTGGGGGTATCGAAGCTCCGGAAGTACCATTGCAGCACCAGTGTGATCTGGCTGGAAACATAGCAGGCCAGAATATCCATATCGGAGTGGACCTCCGGGGTATTCAGCAGCTTCAGCACGCCCTGATTCTCCTGCAGCACATAGTCGATATTGCGCAGGAGAAAAAAATGGTACAGGCTGTTGCGTATTAGAACATCGAAAAATACCTTCTGGTTCTTCCAGAAGTCCAGCATGGCCACCACCGTTTCCATTGGGGAAGCATCTGCGGGAACCGCAGCGGCTTGGATCATGGCTTCCCGGATCAGCCGGTCCACGATGGCGCAGAAGCAGGCATCCTTGTCCTGATAATAATTATAGAAGGCCTTCCGGGAGATCCCCACCTGACGGCAGAGGTCCGATACCGAAATGGAGTGGTAAGGGATGTGCTGAAGATTCTCAAACAGGCAGTCTTCGATCTGCCGCTGACGGCGGTAGGCTGCCGGAGTAGTGTGGAGTTTGCGCTGTTCCATAGTTCCTCCTAAAATCGAGGGATGCTGCAAGCATCTGATTACTTTCAAAAATCCTATAATTACGCCAATTATACCCCAAATACATCTGTCCGTCAAACAAAGATTCATGGCAATTATCACCAAAAACGGTCGTTCATATTTTTTTAAAAGTTTACAACTGTGAAAAAATGAGAACTGGAATACAGCTACGTTCAGGCGTATAATAGATTCGATAAGTGGCCCTATGGGCCGCCAAATAAAAAGGAGGAAAACAAACAATGGCAAAAATCGCAAAAAAGCCCTCTGCTAAGCTGACTCCCGTCCATATTTTTGGTTACGGCTGTGGCGACGCAGGCGGTGTCGTAGGCCTGTACATGGTCTCCGGCTTCATGACCCGTTTCCTGCAGGTCAACCTACA
>JAFSCK010000112.1 GCA_017436785.1 Oscillospiraceae bacterium
CGGTGGGTCTGACCCTTGGCATCACCCCCGGTTTGGGAACGGTTTCCAAACTGGTTTTGATAATGCTGATGTTCTTCGGCAGAGTTGGCGGCTTGACTTTGATCTTCGCTACCCTGCCAGCAACGAAAAATACCCTCTCCAGATTGCCTCTGGAGAAGATCACTGTCGGATAGGAGGGAATATTATGAAATCCATTTTACTCATTGGCCTTGGGCGCTTCGGCAAGCACATTGCCATGAAGCTCCGGGACTTAAATCACCAGGTCATGGCGGTGGACCATAAGGAAGAACTGGTGCAGGAAGTGCTCCCGTATGTCACCAGCGCCCAGATCGGCGACTCCACCAGCCAGAGCTTTCTGGAGTCCCTTGGCGTAGATAATTTTGATGTGTGCATCGTTGCCATCGGTAATGACTTCCAAAGTTCTCTGGAAACCACGTCACTGCTGAAGGAACTGGGAGCAAAACTGGTAGTATCCCGGGCAGCCACCGACGTGCAGGAAAAATTCCTCCTGCGTAACGGTGCCGATGAGGTGGTCTATCCGGAAAAGCAGATGGCCCGATGGACAGCGATCCGTTACAGTGCCAACCATATTCTGGATTACATCGAGCTGGATGGTGACCATGCCATCTTCGAAGTGACCATTCCCAGACCCTGGATGGGAAAGACCGTGGGCGGCCTGGACATCCGCAAAAAGTTCAACATCAACATTCTGGCAGTGAAGAGCGGAAGCAGACTGGATTCCTTTATCACCCCCGATACCCTGCTGTGTGAGGGCAAGTCCCTGATGGTCATGGGTAAGTATAAGGATATTCAGAAGTGCTTCCGGATTTGATGATCAACAACGAGATCTGGCTGGTGATGACCGTCATCAGCTTTATCGGCGGACAAATCTACCTGTTTAGCAAGCTTTTGGGTTGGGGTGACCTGTTGGATAAATTTTACCGCAGGTAGAAATTCCGAAATATCTATGTTATAATGCAGAAAAACAAAAGGAGGGGAGCATATGGAGGAACATATTCTGGTGGGCCTGTCTTCTGCGCCCTCCAATGCCCGCATTATCCGAACCGCTGCCACCATGGCGGCGGCTTTCGGCTGTAAATTCACGGCTCTGTTTGTCCGGACACCCAATTATGAAGCCTTAAGTGAGGAAAATAAGGAACGGCTCCGGGCCAACACGGAACTGGCGCAAAAGCTGGGCGCCACCGTGGAAACGGTTTTCGGCGATGATGTTTCCTATCAGATTGCGGAGTACGCCCGGCTCTCGGGTGTCACCAAAATCGTGGTAGGCCGGAGCGCAGCCACCCGAAAGCATCCCTGGAGCAAACCCACCCTGACGGAAAAGCTGACAGCCATTGCGCCTAATCTGGATATCCACATTATCCCCGATGCCAGTGTGGACGGCAGCTATCGTCCCAAAACAGCGAAGGCTAAATTCAATTTCAAAACCACCATCCGGGACTGGCTGCTGACTATCGTTATATTGATTCTGGCAACGATTTTGAGCTACGGCTTTTCCAAGGTCGGCTTTACGGAAGCCAATATTATTGCGGTTTACCTTCTGGCAGCGCTGCTGACCTCCATGGCAACTTCTACCCGGTCAAGCTATGTGCTTTCTGCCATTGGCGGTGTGCTGGTATTCAATTTCTTTTTCACCACACCTAAGTTCTCTCTCCGGGTCCATGAGCATGGCGCACCCCTGACTTTCCTGATTATGGTGGTGGCAGCCTTGATCGTTGGTACTCTGACTGATCGCTTAAAGAGTCAGGTCAAACAGTCTGCTCAAGCGGCCTACCGCACTAATCTGCTGTTTGAGACCAGCCAAATGCTGCAGAAGGCACCCAACGACGAAAAGATTTTCCAGACTGCCAGAACTCAGGTGACAAAGCTTTTAGGGCGAACAGTCTCTGTCCTTCCGGGTGTCACTGCCAGCAATCGAAAGAATGCCCTGCGTTATCCCATCAAAAGCCAGGAGAAGGTGTATGGTACCGTGATCGTGGAGGGGGACGAGCCGCTGGAAGCCTTTGAAAACAGCGTCCTGTTGTCTATTTTGGGCGACTGTGCGCTGGCACTGGAAAACAGCCGCAATGCCCGGGAAAAGGAGGAAGCTACCCTCCGGGCAGAAAACGAGAAACTGAGGGCAACACTGCTTCGCTCCATTTCCCACGACCTGCGGACCCCTCTGACTGCCATTTCCGGAAATGCCAGCATCCTCCTGTCTGAAGGAGAGGAGCTGGATGCTGGGACAAAACGCCAGATGTACGAAGATATTTACGACGATTCCGCATGGCTGCAAAATCTGGTGGAGAACCTTCTGGCGGTAACGAAGATCGAAGAGGGCAGAATGGAGCTGAAATTGCAGCCCCATTTGGCAGAGGAAATCGTTTCCGAAGCCATGCAGCACATCAGCCGGAAAGCATCCGAACACCATATCACCGTGGAGCATCAGAATGAGCTGCTGCTGGCGCAGTGCGATGCTAGATTGATGGTTCAGGTGATCATCAATCTGGTGGATAATGCCATCAAGTATACACCTGTGGGTTCCCACATCCTCATTTTCACCAGACAGGAAGACACGGAGGCTGTTTTCGGCGTTTCCGATAACGGTCCCGGTATTCCGGATGGGGAAAAAACGCAGGTATTTCAGATGTTTTACACCGGAAGCACAGCCGTTGCTGACAGTCGCCGGAGCTTGGGATTGGGACTGAGCCTGTGCAAATCCATCGTGGCTGCCCATGGGGGCGAGATCACCGTTTCTGATAATCAGTCCGCTGGTGCGGTCTTTACTGTTTCCATTCCTGCTGGGGAGGTAGAAGTCCATGAATAAACCTTTGATTTTGGTAGTGGAGGACGATGCGACTGTCCGAAATCTGATCACCACCACCCTGAAATCCAACGACTATCGGTACATAACCGCATCCAATGGAGAAGCGGCAATCATGGC
>JAFSCK010000113.1 GCA_017436785.1 Oscillospiraceae bacterium
CTTCCGGCTCAGAAGGGATGGGAATTCCACAGTCCTTTATCGGGCTCACACCACCCCCGACTCTCTGGAAAATTCGTTGCGGATTCCGTCTTCATCGACGCCTTTGAGAATTGCTTATTGAATTTGTCCATACTTTACCACTGTCAATCATTCGTGTCAATACAGTGAAAACACCAAAATCCAATGCTAAATCATGGATATTTTCTGCGCTATGAACAAATGTGTTTTGCACAAGGACATTCTACCGGTACTATTCGGCTACTATGTGCCCGAGCTGAAGACTATTTTGATTAATCAACCCGAATAACTTCGTTTTTGTCTTTATTCCAAAAACAAAAGCACTTGACAAGCGGACATAATGGTGCTAGTATGACTTCAACATTTTTAAATGCCAAATGCGTTTGAGCAGAAAGAGTAGTCGGAACGAAGGTTGCAGAGAGTTGCCGGGTGGTGCAAGGCAATAACAGGAAGTCTGATGAAGTTCATTCTGTGAGCAGTGTGCTGAAACCTTTAGTAGGTACAACGGGTGCGACCGTTATATCGCTGAGACTTTTCAGGCCCTGTGGTTTGCCACCTGGCTGCGAAGTCAACAAGACATATTCCGCGAGGAATGTGTGAAGCAGAGTGGTACCACGTAATTTACGTCCCTGTATTTTAATACAGGGATTTTTTTATTTGTATTTTCCGCCCATCTATGGACGCTAAATAAAAGATTCACAAAATGGAGGAAATTAAAAATGAAAAAGATTATCGCTATGACCATCGCCGTTATGATGCTGCTTTCCCTGCTGACCGGCTGTGGAAACACCACCGAAGCCTCTGCTGATGATGCAGCCAAGGTATATAAAGTGGGTATCGTTCAGCTGATGCAGCACGTTGCTCTTGACCAGGCAACCCAGGGTTTCCAGGATGCTTTGACCGAAAAGCTGGGCGATCAGGTCAGTTTTGATGTTCAGTTGGCCAGCGGCGAAACTACCAACTGTACCACCATCGTGACCAAGTTCGTCAATGACGATGTTGACCTCATCATGGGTAATGCCACTCCCGCAGTTATTGCCGCCAAAGAAGCCACAGCAACCATTCCCATCATTGGTACATCCGTAACCGACTATGTGGCTGCAGAAGCAGCCATCGTGGCATCCAACGAAGCTCCCGGTGCCAATGTGACCGGCTATTCCGATATGAGTGATATTGCCGCTCATGTGGAACTGACCCAGAAGCTCTGCCCTGATGCCAAGACCGTGGCCATTATTTATTGCTCTGCAGAGCCCAACTCCGTGATCCAGGGTAATCAGGCCGAAGAACTGTACAAAGCTGCCGGTTTCACTACTGTTACCCTGACTGCAAGTGATATCACCACCATTTCCACTGTTGTCACTTCTGCATGTGAGCAGGCAGATGTGATCTACATCCCCACCGACAACCTCTTCGCAGAAAATATGGAGTCCGTTAAGAACATTGCCGAGCCTGCAAAGATTCCCGTAATCACCGGCGAGGGCGGCATGGCTCAGGCTGGCGGTACCGCTTCCGTGGCCATTGATTACTATGTTCTGGGCTACCGTGCAGGCGAAATGGCCTACGAGATCATGGTGAATGGCGCTGATCCCGCAACCACTCCCATCGGTTTCATGGCTGCGGATGATATGGAACTGATCATCAACGAAGAGAATGTGGCCGCCATCGGCCTGACCATTCCCGAAGACCTGAAGTAAATACAGATATTGCCCATAACCGGCGGGAGCTTTCCCGCCGGCCATGGTGCTCTTTACCATTATCCTTCTATGGAGGTACGCCATGTCCTTTCTTGCTTCTTTGTTAAAAATGCTGCCAGACGCAGCAGCGCAGGGCCTTATCTGGGGAATCCTGGCCATGGGTGTTTTCATCACCTATAAGCTGCTGGACTTTTCCGATCTGACTGTTGATGGTTCCATTTGTACCGGCGGTGCAGTTGCCGCACTTCTAATCATTAACGGTGTTCCTGTGACAGTTGCTATGATTGCTGCTTTCTGTGCCGGTGCATTGGCCGGTCTGGTCACTGCGATTCTGCATACAAGAATGGGCATTCCTCCCATTCTTGCAGGTATTCTGACTCAGTTGGCGCTGTACTCCATCAATTTGCGCATTATGGGCAAGTCCATGCTGGCAGTTAGTGTGGACAAGTTTGATCTTCTGGTCAGCGTACGGAATCAGACTTCTTCCTGTCTGGTGGCTTTGCTCTTTGTGGCAGCCATTATTGCGGTGCTGTACTGGTTCTTCGGTACGGAGCTGGGCTGTGCAGTCCGTGCTACCGGCTCCAACAGTAACATGAGCCGTGCCCAGGGTATCAATACAGATCTTATGAAACTGGTGGGTCTGATCCTGTCCAATGGCTTAGTGGGTCTCAGCGGTGCGCTCTATACCCAGTATCTGGGCAGTGTTACCGTAAATATGGGACGCGGAGCCATTGTCATCGGTCTGGCGGCCGTGATTATCGGAGAAGTGCTGTTCAGCAAGATCTTCCGGAACTTTGCCTTCCGTCTGGCCGGTGTGGTAATCGGTGCTATTCTTTACTATGTCGTCATTGCATTGGTCATCCAGCTGGGTTTGAATACTGACGATCTGAAGCTATTCTCTGCGGCTTTTGTTGCGCTGGCATTGTACATTCCCTATTGGCGAATGAACCATTCCGGAAAATCCCTGCAAAAAGGAGGAAAGAATCATGCTTGATATCAGGGAAATCAACAAAACCTTTAATCCCGGCACCATCAATGCCAATCATGCCCTGAAGGATCTTTCCCTACATCTGGCAGACGGAGAATCCATTGCGGTAATCGGCGGCAATGGTGCAGGCAAGTCTACCCTCCTCAATGCGGTAGCAGGTGTGTGGAGCGTCGACAGCGGTAGTATCCATCTAGGAGGCATTGATATTACACACCTTCCGGAGTATAAGCGGGCAAAATACATCGGCAGAGTGTTTCAAGACCCCATGATGGGAACTGCTGCCAATATGCAGATCGAAGAAAACCTTGCGCTGGCTGCCAGACGAGGTGGTCGCCGTTCCCTTAGAATGGGCATCTCCAAAGCAGAACGAGAGCAGTTTCGTGAACTGCTGAAGATCTTGGATCTCGGCTTGGAAGACCGCCTCACAGATAAAGTAGGTCTTCTTTCTGGTGGTCAGCGACAGGCATTGACGCTGCTGATGGCAACATTGCAAAAGCCCAAGCTGCTGTTGCTGGATGAGCATACCGCTGCTCTGGACCCCAAAACTGCCGCAAAGGTGATGGAAGTGACCCGCACGCTGGTAAATCAGGACCGCTTGACAACGCTGATGATCACCCACAATATGCGCGATGCCATCGAATACGGTGACAGGCTGCTCATGATGTACAACGGCCATATCGTTGTAGATGTTTCCGGAGAAGAAAAGAAGAATCTAACCGTTCCTCAGCTGCTGGATCTGTTCAGTCAGGCTTCCGGTTCTGACGAAGTGGATGATAAGCTGGTTCTTTCCTGAATGACATGCATATGGAAAATAAGAAAACCTTAGAAGAAGTCAGAAGAATTTTTGAAGGTGATCGGTTCGCCACAGAAAACGGTGCTGTGATTGAAGCAGTCGGAGATCATAGCGCCACATGCAGCTTGGTCATTACGGATTCCCACCGCAATGCTATGGGTGCCGTCATGGGCGGAACCTATTTTATGCTGGCAGACTTTGCTTTTGCGGTTGCAGCCAACTGGGAAAAGATGGGATGTGTATCATTACGCTCCGATATTTCCTTTCTAGGTGCGGCCAAGGGTGAGAAGTTGATTGCAAAAGCGGCTTGTGTGAAAGACGGACGAACCACTGCATGCTATCGTGTGGATGTGGCAGACGAGTACGGGAATCTGACAGCTACAGTTACTGCGACTGGATATCATATTATTACCGGTACAGATGTAACCAAATCATAACACTCCATTATTAACCCTCCTTTGTTGACGGCATGACAAATCCCCGGTTTTCAAACCGGGGATTCATTGTTTCTTCCTCTTTTTATCTGGAAACGATGCCCTTGAGTACCTATCCAACAGGATCCTGAGAATTCTTCTGATAGAGCTCACTCTGCAGGAGCAGCTGCTCAACCTAGAGGGTAGCTTAGCGGTTGTGATCTGTCTGTGCAAGAACGCAGACAAGAAGTTAACTACCGAGTATGCACTGAAGAAGTAAAATATTGAACCCCGCCGAAACCAAAATGGCGAAATTACAAGCTATCGTCTGGTAGTATCTGCCGGACTTGACCAGAACGGCAAGCAGATCCGTCGCCGCTCCCTTTGGACACCCCCTACCAGAGGCATGTCCGAAACACAGATGGAGCGGGGGGCCACTGCCGCAGCTTATAAATTTGAAGATCAAATCAAAAAAGGCTATAACTTTGACAACAATCAGACCTTTGCTGAATATGCTCAGTATGTTCTGGAATTAAAGGAACGCACCGGAGTCAAAACCAGCACCATGGACCGATACCTGGATATGCTGCCCCGGATCAACGAGGCCATCGGCCATCTAAAAATCTGCAATATCCGGCCTCAGCATCTGAATGACTTCTACAAGTATATGACAGAAAATGCCGTCAGAAGTGACAGCGCCAGAGCAATCGCCAAGCGTACCCTAACTACCAGATTCAAAAGAGAGAAAATTTCCAAAGCTGAGCTGGGGCGGCGTGCCGGAGTTGCCGCAAGCACCATTACGGCTGCCATGCGAGGCGATCCTCTCCGAATTGCCACCGCGGAAGCCATTGCAGCAGCTTTGAATTCTTCCGCAAAAGATCTCTTTACCTTCCAGGACAATACAACACCTCTGGCCACCAAAACCATCATTGAACACCATCGCCTGATTTCCAGCATTCTGGCACAGGCTGAGAAGGAATTGCTCATTCCCTACAATCCTGCCGAGAAGGCAACGCCTCCCAAGGCAAAGCGATCCTCTCCAGACTATTATCAGCCGGAGGAAATGGATGAAATCCTGAATGCCCTGGAAGAAGCTCCCATCAAATGGAAAGCCATCTCCTATTTGCTCATTGACACCGGTTGCCGCCGGGGTGAAATCATGGGATTAAAGTGGAGCCGGGTGAATTTTGATACCAGTGTTATCACCATTGACTCCAACCTCCTCTACTCTGCAAACTGCGGCATCTACGAAGATACCACAAAAACCAACGAAGTCCGAGCCATCAAGATTGCGCCCCAGACCCTGGCTGTTTTGAGGCAGTGGAAGGAAGCCTATGATCAGCTGAAAGAAGACAATGGAGACCGTTGGGCGGATTCTCCCTATGTGTTTGTTCGGGATGACGGCTCTGCCATGCATCCTGACAGCATCACAGACTGGCTGCGCAACTTCAGCAGGAAGCATGATCTTCCTCACATCCATCCCCACGCCTTCCGGCATACTGCAGCTTCTACTATGATTGCCAATGGTGTAGACCTGGTTACGACTGCCGCAGAAATGGGCCATGCAAATGCCAATACTACGGCACTGATCTATGCTCATCAGATTGCAGTCGCCCGGGCAACTGCCTCTGAAGTCCGCGCAGGTGTGTTCGCTAACAGGAAATAACATCCAAATTCAGTTATTTTCAAAGGGCACTAACCCCAAATTAACCCCACGGTTTCAAAAACTTTAATTTCCAAACTTTTCACGATAAAGTGAAATTACTTCTCTATCCAGTAAAAAACATCAAAAAAGTTCGGTTTTTTCCTTTGTGCAGGTTGCACATAACCCCAAACTAACCCCAATCGAAGGTTTCTGGTCTTCCATTTCGGGTCGAAAAGTTAGAAAAACACCGGATTTCTTTCGAAATCCGGTGTTTTTTATGGTTGCGGAGGCAGGACTCGAACCTACGACCTCCGGGTTATGAGGTGCCTGTTGAATTTAGCAAATAGTTGTAAAATTCGTGAGTATCGGTGAATAAGTGCAAATCTCGTAACTTATTTATTGAGTTTTCTCGTGTAATTGCGGAGTGTTTCGAGTAGTTGTGAGTAATCAAACCCCAAATAAACCCC
>JAFSCK010000114.1 GCA_017436785.1 Oscillospiraceae bacterium
ATCACGGCTCAATCGTTCGTACAGAGCTGTGATTTTCTCGTTTTTTCTCATAACTTGCGCTCCTTTCTTCGGTTTTAGGTTGTGTGTTCTAAGAGACTTCCCAACCGCTTGATTAAGAAGTCTTTTAGAGCATACAACACCTGCCGCCAGCTTGTACTTTTTATACTGCCGGACGGCAAAGTGGTGGGGGGCCTCTGCTTCCAGGGCATCGAACAGAAGATCAACCGGGTTCTTGAACTCCTCGTCATCCTCCCGGACTTCCATGGCGTTAATCATTTCAATCAGGGTGGCGAAGTTCTGTTCTTCCTTGGGAGCAATGTAGTGGATGTATCCGATCAGGGCAGTGTACAGCAGAGTTTCTGCCTTTACCCAAAAATCGTCACCGGTTTTACCGTCACCCTTGGTGTTGGCGATCAGGGTTGTGACCAGCTTCAAAATATCCTTCTCCGAATGGATATACGCAAATGGGTTATAGTGCATGGACTTGCTGAAATTGATGGTATTCAGCACCTTGATCCGGTAGCCCTCATAGACCACCTTGCCCTTTTTGTCCCGGACAACCTTTCCGTCCTTGCCGATCTTGGGGGTGCCCCGCTGGAGCATCTTTCCGCACTCCAACAGGATGGTGCCCTTGGGGTCAGTGACCACATAGGACGAGTGCATCTGCATCAGGTTCGGTTTCAGCCAGAAACGGGTCTTACCGGAGCCGGAACCGCCGATAATCAGGACATTTTTATTCCGGGCTGTTTTAGGGTCTTTGGGGCGGCTGTTCATGGTCAGCCGTTCCGTTTGGGTCAGGATCACATTGTTCTGGAACACCGGGTCCATATAGGGCGCAATGTCCTCCTGGTTTCCCCAGCGGGCAGAACCGTATTCCATGTTCTTGCGAAACTTCCTGACGTTTTTGCTTTTCACATAAACGGCCAGACGCAGACCGGCACCGCAGCACAGGCCGATCAGAAGGTCCAGCGGATCAAAGCTGGGCAGCAGGGACTGGAACGCTTCCCTGAACCCTCCGGCAAAGTTCATCAGTTTGTCGGAGAAACCGGCTCCGGCTGCCAGCCGGTAAGCCTGTCCCAGCTTGGTGGCGAACAGTCCCGCCAGGACATAGGGAAGATTCAGGATCAGGAGCTTTTTGATGTTTACATTCTTCATCGTTCCAGCTCCTTCTTCCGGTTGCGCTCCGGCACAACACTCTTGACCAGTTCCTTGAACTTGGCCAGCTGCTTCAATACCGACGGGCGCTCCTGTTTTCTGACCTTCTTTGCGGTGTATTCCGAAAATGCCGCTGTCAGGGCATCGGCATCACGGGCCTTAAAAAAGATCAAGTATTTGGGAGGGTGGGTACTGCGGTCTTTTTTGACCGCATAATCCACGCCGTATTTTCTGGCGATCCGCTCAAACTTCCGGATGTCCGGATCGTTGACCTCGATGTTGGATACGCCCTGATTCTGACCGATCAGTTCCTTAACGGTCTGCTTGCCACAGGGCTTTACGGGTGAATCACGGCTTTTTTGCAGTTTCTTCTCTTTCCGATGGGCCATGTACTTGGTAATGGCATCCTTCAGCAGTCTGCCGGTGAACTTAGTTCCGTTGACCATCAGTGTCACCGTTCTGCTTTCCACTTCTTCCTGCATGGGTTATCTCTCCTTTCCTCAGATTTGCAGGGGGTGGCAGCACCGCACTAAGGCGGAACCACCAGCCGACGCAGCAGCTTTTTCATAGGCACTTCCTTTCTCCCGGCGATCCGGGCATTAAAATAGGCGGCTTATGGATTGCCGCCGTACATATCGTGGTTCACAAGGGCCGAGTAGTAGTTGCTGATGGTGGTAGGTGCGTTATACAGCACCGTGAGCAGATATTGCTTGATATTCCGGATTTTGGTAGTGTTCTGTTTCATGCACTCCATAGCAAACTGCACATGATCCGAGTTCAGCTTCAGGAACCGGGAGCGGACAACCTCATGGGGGAAGTCGCTTCCGGCAATCCGGGTGGATTTCCGCTTGGCACAGACCACCTCCACAATCAGCTCCGCAATTTCATCCAGGGTGTCCCCCTCAAAGGGGAACCGCTCTTTCAGCAGATCGTACTCGATATTCTCGTATATCAAATCCCGATAATCATAAATGCTCTGTATCGCATCCGGTTCCCTTCGCTTCGGTTCCGGTGGCGCAGCCGCCGCAATTTCCCGGAAAAGAATGGAATCGGTATTTGATACATCTGTTTTTGATTTTTGGGTAATTGATTTCTTAGTATTTAATTGCGTTGGGTTTTCCGCTGACGGTTTTTCCGTTGGCGGATTATCCGTCGTCGGGTTTTCCGACAACGGTTTTTCCGGTGCCGGTACTGGATCATTTTCCGGCTTTTTAACCGGAACTTCGTAAATGATGTATTCGTTCTTGCTGAACTTGCCGCTGGCATCGATGGTCTGGCGGCGAATCACATAACCCTGTTCCTCCAATTCCCGTAGAGCAGAGCGAATCGCATCCTTGCTCTCCGGATTGATAGCGCACAGGCCGGACAGGGTATAGTTCCATTTCTCTGGCAGAGAAAGCATCTGTGACAGCAGCCCCTTGGCTTTCAGGGACAGCTTTTCGTTACGCAGATGATGGTTGCTCATTACGGTGTAATTTCCAGTCCGTTCCACACGGAAGGTAGGCATTTGCTTCACTCCTCTCAAATTTGGGCATAGAAAAAGCCGCAGTCACTTCAAACTGCGGCGATCAACCTCTGTATGCTTTTTTCAACTGGTCGAACAGGATATGCCCTTCGATGATGTGGGCATATTTCTTAATCTTGATTTCCTGACGCTTGTGGCTGCCCAGCGCAGCTGCGAAGTCAGGCTCGTCCAGAAACAGGCGAACCTCGTCATCTCTGTTCCCATAGGGGCTGCTGTCGCTTCGGACAACAAACTCGATCATGTGACGGGTCTTATCCTGAAACCGTTCCACGGCCAAAATGTTATGGCCTTTCAGTTCTCTTGCGGTAATGTCCAGCATACGCATGGCTCCTTTCATCGCTGTTGTTGCTGCTGGCGTTTTCGCTGCCACTGTTCCAGCAGCTTAATGATCGTATCCTGCATCTTCTGCGGGGTGTAGTTCCGAGGGAAGTATTTTCGCAGGGTATCCGAAGTGAAAGTCACTTTGTCCAGCTCTCCCTTTTTCACTTCGGACATGATACCCAACATGGCATCCTCCGTCAGTTTTCCTTCCTGGCTTAGCTTCTTCATGCGCTGCGCCTGAGAGAGCGATGGGGTAGCCTGCTCATAGTCCATGGTCATCAGCAGCATTTCCTGCTCCGGCTTTTTCAGGAAGGAAAGTTCATAGGCCGGGTTCAGGGCGATTTTCTTTTCGTCCACCATATCCAGCAGCTGCGGGATCAGTTCCGTCAGGCGGATATACCGCTGAACCTGATTTCGGCTGGAACCGACCTGCTGTGCCAGCAGTTCATCGGCCCGATCCGGTTTTGTCCCAACTTGGGACAAAACTGCTTCCTGCTTTCGCTGCCGCTTCATGGCATCCAGCTTCATGCGGTAAGCAAAGGCCCGTTCACTTGGAAGGATGTTTTCCCGCTGAAGGTTGCTGTCCACCATGATGATTATGGCGGCGTTGTCATCCATGTCCCGGATAATAACCGGCATGGTTTCTTTGCCTGCAAGCTGGCTGGCACGGTGCCGCCGATGGCAGGCGATCATTTCATATCCGCCGTCAGGATCAGGCCGGACGATACCCGGAACCAGCACACCGTACTGCCGGATGCTTTCTGCCATTTCCAGCAAAGCATCATCGTCCTGCACTTTGAAGGGATGTCCCTCAAAGGGGTGTAGCTGCGCAAGAGGTATCTCCATCACCTGCTCCGTTGCCAGTGCGGAGTTGTCTTTCTGACTGCCGTTCACATCCATTCACCTCCTGTTTTTGGGCGTGAAAAAAGGCACCCACTTCTGGATGCCTTCGATCATTCGTATTTACTTTTTCCGATCATGTAAGAGGGATGGAAGAAACGCAGGTGATATAAGTAATATTTGATTCTTACATGATGGAAGTTGAGGTTTAATAGGTAAAAGATACATCAAGGGAGGTCGGCGTTAACCTGACCAACGGTTACAACGGCCACCTGACCTCCCGCGAAGCCGGCTCCGTCGGCGGCCAGATGGTCAAGAAGATGATCGAGGCTTACGAGCAGGGGCTGCAGTAATCGTTCCTGCGGGGCAGGCAGCATTTCGCTGCCTGCTTTTTTACTGGGTTTTTTCGGAAGTTTCTGGGGGTTTCTTGATTTTTGCGGCGGTGCATGGTATAGTTATGATAACTATGCATTACTGGAGGAAGTGCCCTCATGTTAGTATTCCCCAAGAAACCCCTCTGTCTTGCGCTGGCATTGGCTGCGGCCATTTCTCTTTCCGGCTGCGGTAAGCAGGCGGAGGAAACGACACCGCCCACGCTGGCACCCATTGTGCTGCCCACGGCTCCCAAGGTGGAGGAAACGGAAGCGACCGATCCGCGGCAGGATGTGGAGCATCTGGCGGTTGTCATGACTGCCGGAGATCTGTACACATTGGAGCATTATCCCAATCTAAAAACCGTGGACTTAAGCGGAAGCACCTGCTACTGGGCCATTTGGGAGTTTATTGACAACCACCCCGGTTTGGAGGTCACCTTTACGGTGGATCTGGGGGGCACCGCTGTGGATGCCCAGGCGGAAACGGTGACGCTGGACCCCGGCAGCTATGACTATGCTGCGTTGGAGGAGAATCTGCAATATCTGCCCAACCTGACCAGCTTGTCGCTGCCCCGGGTCACGCTGACTGCGGAGGAGATCCGCACGCTGACAGAAACCTATCCTGAGATCGCCGTGGAATATACCGTAGAGCTTTTTGGCAATGTCCTTGACAACGAGACCATGGAGCTGGACCTGTCCGCCATGGAGGCTTCTCAGTTGGAGGAGGCGGGCAGTAAGCTGAATCTTCTGACCGATCCCATAAAGGTAAAGCTCAGCGGCAGCCTATCCAAGGCGGAGGTGGACCGGCTGCAGACTGCGGCGCCCCATATTCTCTTTGACTATTCCTTTACCCTCTTCGGCAAGACCATTTCCACTGCCGATGAAGAGGTCATCTACAAAAAGCAGGACATCGGCAATGATGGGGAAGCGGCCCTGCGGGAGGCACTGGTCATTATGGACCACTGCAAGCGCTTCGTGCTGGATAACTGCGGCTTTGACGACGAGGTTCTTGCCAAGGTTCGGGAGGATTTCCGGGGCGGCCCCAAGGTGATCTGGCGGGTCTTCTTCGGTGTGGGCGGGCGGTACAGCACCCTCACCGATGACGATACCATCCGGGCGGTCTATAACGTCACCGACAGCACCTGCGGTCCGATGAAGTATCTGGAAGATGTAAAATATATGGATATCGGCCATAACGAGCATCTTTCCGACCTGAGCTTCGTTCAGTATATGCCGGAGCTGGAGGTCCTCATTGCTTCCGAAAGTGGTGTCAAGGAACTGACGGGCTTTGACAACTGCAAAAAACTGACATGGTTGGAGCTGGCCTACTGCTACAAGCTGGAAAACATCGATGCGCTGGCTGGCTGTGACGGCCTGAAATACCTGAACATTAGCTACAGCAAGGTCAAGAGCTTTGAGCCGCTGGATACATTGGAATTGGAACGGTTCGTGTACCTAAAGCCCAAGGCCTCCACCGAGGAGCAGAACACCTTCCTGTCCATCCACCCCAAGGAGGAGTGTATCACCGTATTTTACGGTTATTCCATGCCCTATAGCTACGGCTGGCGGTATGACGACAACGGCAAGACCATGTTCTGGTACTATAAGGACGTGATTCGCAAGGTCTTCAACTACGATCAGGCGGATGCCATCCTCAATGCACAGAAGAAAGCCGAGGGCGGCTGAGAATAAAAAGACGAATAGGGCGGGGAGTGATCCCCGCCCTATTGCAGCATGTCAAAAAAGTCTGAATTACAAAATCGTAGGGGCGATGCCCACATCGCCCCGCAGGAAAACCTGCCGTATTTGCAAAACTTTGCGGCGAAATCATGACATCGTGCAAAGGGCCGATGTCTTAGCGACCGTTGCTGCAAAGCAGCTTACGGACGCTTAGTGCATAGCTGGGCATCGGCCCCTACGGATAAGTTTTCGACAGTCTGGAATAGGGCGGGGAGTAATCCCCGCCCTATTGCTGTTCTTCTTTTTCCTCTTCAAAGAGGCTGGAAATGATCTGCGCATAACTCTTTAGGTGCCGTACGACATCCTTGGCGGTTTCCTTTTGACCGTTTCGGGCCCATGTGATCTGGGAGGCCACCATGCCCATGGACAGGTGGGCGATGACATAGTTCCGCTCCTCCGGTGCAAGATCCTCCGGGAAGATCTGCTTGATACTTTCCAGCTTTTGGAAGCTTTTCTCTGTATACTGAAACAGCAGGTCATGGCGACCGTTTTCCACCAGCGCTTTCAGAAATTCGTGGTTCTGCAGGCCCAGCGCAATGGTTTGTTCCAGCAGCTGCGTGGTGGACATTGTTTGCTGGCTGTCATAGGATTCCACTGCGCCGGCCGTCATTTGGTCCAGCTGATAGATCAGCACATCCTCCGGCGTGTCGAAGAGGCGGTAAAAGGTGGCCCGGCTGATGCCGGTGGTCCGGTGGAGATCGGAAACGGTGACAGCCTTCAGCGGGGTGGTCTTCAAGCATTCCTGCAGGCCCCGGACGATTTGTGCGGCAGAGGCCTGAGAACGCCGGTCTGATTTGATGTGATACATAATTTCTCCCGTTTGTATTATTTTTATAAAACATATTGTATCATAATTTTCTTTGTGTTACAATACCTCTGTATAATCTGCCGGGAGAAACGGCATTTTGCGCAGTGAAACTATGCAACTATAATATAAGGAGCGTGCCACATGAAGAAGAACCCCGTGAACATCGACCCCAACATGAAAAACGGCTACATCCCCGCCCCCTACGTTCTGGAAGAAGGCGACAAGATCAACGATATGTACTTGGAGCCTGTCCTGTTCCACAATGAGAACGGCCCCACCATCGGCGTTACCACCTGCGGTGTCATCGTCAAGGACGGCCTGTACTTTAAGGACATGGACAATGACGGTGTCCTCAGCCCCTACGAGGACTGGCGCAACAGCCATGAGGTCCGCGCAGAGGACATGGTCAAGCATCTGCCCCTGCACCAGCAGGCCGGTCTGGTGCTGAATACCCTGTGGAACACCCCTCTGTCCATGACCCGAGAGGGTGCAAAGGACGAAAACGGTAATATCGTTCCCAGCAAGATCTTTAAGAAGTACGATCCTTCCGAACCCGAACCCAAGTCTATGCTGCCCGGTGTTTCGATGCGTGTGGATGACTCTCAGGTTCTGGAAAATAAACTGGCCGCCGGTGTTTACCGCGGCGAGATGCGGGCTGAGGCTGCTGTGGCTGCTCTGTACCACAATCTAGGCACCCAGTATGTAGAGCACGAAGCCTGTCAGGGCGGCGTGGCCATTCCCTATTCCCTGCACACCAACCCCATCAACATCGGTTACCCCGACTTCTTGGGCTTCGGTGCCGCAGTTATGGGCGACGGCAATTTTGACATCGCGTATGATATGGCACAGACCGACCGGAAGATGATGGCAGCCTGCGGTCTGAACATCATGTACGGTCCCCAGATTGACGTTTCCACCGATCCCCGCTGGCCCCGTAACTCCGGCACCTATGGCGAGCGTCCCGAAATTACTGCCGGTATCACCCGGGAACTGGTGCGCGGCTACCATGATGGCGAAGATGGCCTGAAGAAGGGCTCCATTGCCCTGACTGTCAAGCACTTCCCCGGTGACGGCCCTGCGGAAAACGGCTTTGAGCCCCATCTGCCCATCGGCCAGTGGAGACTGTATCCCACCGAGGGCTCCATGGCAAAGTACCACCTGCCTCCTTTCCAGGCTGCCTTTGATATGAAGGCCTCTGCCATCATGCCCGACTATTCCCGTATCTGCAACGACGGCCGCTCTGTTCCCCAGTATTATAAGGGCAAGCTGACCTCCTCCGAGGCCGTTCCCTCCACCTACTCCAAGGAATTGATCACCGATCTGGCCCGGGACACCATGGGCTTCACCGGTTATGTCAACTCTGATTCCGGTATTACCTCTGTTCAAATCTATGGCGTGGAAGACCTGACTGTTCCCCAGCGTTACGCTAAAGCCATCTCCGCAGGTACTGATGTTATCGGCGGTAACTCCGATTCCGAAAACATCGTGGCTGCTGTAGAACAGGGATATCTGCCCAAGGCTGATCTGGACCGTGCCAATTACCGCCGCCTGCTGAGCCTGTTCTATCAGGAGCGCGTGGACAATCCCTATCTGGATCCTGCTGAGGCTGACCGGGTCCGTGCCGAGAACTTCGACGGTGCTAAGAAGGCTGCCTACAAGGCCTGCCAGAAGGAAGTTGTCCTTGCCAAGAACCACGGCGGCGTGCTGCCTATGGTAAAGGGCAAGAAGGTCTATGTGGCTGTCTTCTCCGGTGATGATGCTGGTGCTGCTCTGGCGCAATCCATGGGTGCTGGTGTTGCGGGTGAAGCCAACAATGAGAAGCTGCGCAAGCAGCTGGAAGGCCTGCTGGCAGCAAAGGGCTACGAGACCGTGGATACCCCCGAGGCATGTGATTACTGCTACCTCCATGTCTGGCCCAAGCAGAACAACATCGTCTTCGTCCAGCGCTCCATGCCCGTGCTGGAGCTGGTGGAAGGCTTCATGCACGAGGAGCGTGAGGTCAACAAGTCCCAGAAGAAGACCGGCAACCTCATCGAGATCAACACCCTCCGTGGTGTCGGCCAGATCCCCGCACTGGCGCAGAAGGTCCACGCAAACGGCGGCAAGGTCATTGCCACCTTCGTGGTCTGCAATCCTTGGATCCTGGACAAGCTGGAGCCCTATGTGGACGGCATGACCTTCCAGTATACCATCTCTCCCGTGGCCATGGGCAATGCGCTGGGTGCGCAGATGGACGTTCTGTCCGGCGAGTTCAACCCCACCGGTAAGATGAGCCTGACCATGGTCTCCTGCCCCGAGGTCATTGCTATCACCGAGAAGGAGATCGACGGCGAAATCCGCGAAATCTGCGCCTCTCCCAACGATGTCCCCGGCTACGACAAGGACCAGTACATCGATCCCGAGATCCTGAAGAACGTCAAGGGCGGCTCCTATGCCTACTGCGACGAGGACGGCAACTACTACCGCAGTGGTTTCGGCCTGAGATATTAAGATCAATAATGCGAAGGAGCACCCCAAAACGGGGTGCTCCTTTTTGTCGGTATAATAGCACATCGTAGGGGAGGGGCTTGCCCCTCCCCTACAAGCACAAGACTCACTTCGGAAACGTTACGGAAACGGTGGTCCCGATGCCGGGAGTGCTTTTCAGGGTCAATTCCGCGCCGAGGATCAGGGCGGCGTGCTTGACGATGCTCAGGCCAAGTCCGGTGCCGCCTACCTCCTTGGAGTGGCTCTTATCCACCCGGTAGAACCGCTCGAAGATCCGCTCCTGCTGGCCTTCGGGAATGCCGATGCCGGTGTCCGTTACGGTCAGTACGGCAGCATCGCTTCGGTCTTCGATCCGGAGGACCACACGGCCGCCGGGCTGGTTATATTTCACGGCGTTGTCCGTCAGATTAAATAGGATCGCCAATACCAGCTGGGGGATGGCCCGGATGGAGGCAGCGCTGCCCTCCAGCGTCAGCGTGACCTGAGAGAGCTCTGCCGGGGCGGCCAGCTCCTGCATAACCTGTCGGGCAGATTCGTACAGGTCCATCCCGGTCCACTGCATATCTACGGCCCCTTCGTCCAACCGGGACAGCCGGAGGGTATCCTCCACCAGCCGGATCAGCCGCTGTGCCTCGGTATAGATCTTGTCCGAGAACAGAGCCGTGTCCCGCGGGGGCACCAGACCGGATTTCATCAGCTCCGCATAGCCGGAAATGGCATGCAGGGGCGTTTTTAGTTCATGGGATACATTGGCGGTAAATTCCCGCCGCAGCTGTTCTGCCTGATGCTTCTGGGTCACATCGAACAGGAGCAGGACCACGCCGAAGACAATGCCTTCGCTGCGGACCGGACTGGCGGCAGCCAGAAATCTTCCTGCCGGCAGGGAGATGGTCTGTTCGCCTTTTTTTCCTCGGAAGGCCTGCTCCACCAGTTGGGCGATGGACTCATCCTGGTTGGCCACGGAGAAGTCTGCTCCCAGACAATTCTGGGTCACTTCCAGCAGCCGGGCAGCGGCGGGATTGATGCTGAGAATGGTGCCGGAGCTGTTCAGCAGTACAAGGCCCTCACTCAGGGAACGGGTCACGGTGTGGAACTCCTTCTGCTTCTGCTTCAGTTCCTCGGACTGGCTGCGCAGCTGCTTTTGCTGGGAATCCAGCCTGCGCAGCAGGGGAGCGATCTCCTCATATTCCAGATTGGACAGGGGGGTATCCAGATTCAGTGCGTTCAGGGGCTGCACCACGCTGCGGGACAGCCGCCGGGCAAGAAGAAAGCTCCAAATAATGAGGATCAGGACTACCAGCAAGATCCTGCCGGACATGGCCAGCGTCAGGCTCAGTACACTGCTCTGAGACATGGAAAGCCGCAGCACCGTGCCGTCCGGCAGGCGCTGTGCAGCGTAGATAGACCGCTCCAGCAGGGTATCGGAATACCGGGCAGCCTGACCGTAGCCCTGCGCCAGAGCACTGCGGACCTCTTCCCGGGCCAGATGGTTCACCATGGTACCGGAATCGGAAACATTGTCATACAGCACCGTGCCGTCGGCACCGATCCATGTGATGCGGCAGTTCATGGCATCATCCAGCTCATCGAAATAGCTGGCACCCTCGTTGCTGACGGCATGGGCAGCCAGTGCAGTTTCAGTCCGCAGCTGGGCGAACTGAATACCGGTGAAATGGGAATTGACCGCGTTCAGGATCAGCACTGCAGCAAACAGCAGCACCGTCAGGGACACTGCAAAAATGGAACGGAAGATCCGCTTGGTCATGTGCGCTCCTCCATTCGGTAGCCTACGCCCCGGACGGTACGGATATAGTCCCCGCAGGGGCCAAGCTTGGTCCGCAGCGTGCCAATGTGGACATCCACTGTGCGGCTCTCACCCATATAATCGGTGCTCCAGATCCGTTCCAGCAGCTGGTCCCGGCTGAAGACCTGGCCGGGATGCTCCAGAAAGAGCTGCAGCAGTGCAAATTCCTTAAGCGTCAGCTCGATTCGAGCACCATTTGCACGGACCGTGTGGGAGGCAGGGTCCATGGTCAGCAGTCCCAGCCGCAGCGGAGGCTCTTGCTTTGGGCCGGAGGTGCGGCGCAGCACGGCCCGGATGCGGGATACCATTTCCATCATGCCGAAGGGCTTGGCCAGATAATCATCGGCGCCCAGATCCAGCGCGGCTACCTTGTCGTATTCCGTGCCCTTGGCGGAGGCCATAATGACGGGAATATGGGCGGTGGCGGGACTGCGGCGAAGCTGTTTCAGAATGTCGATGCCGTCCATGACCGGCAGCATAATGTCCAGCAGGATCAGCTGAGGCTGGCTTCGGTTCAATGCTTCCAGCAGACTGGAGGCATCCGGAAAGCCCTCTGCCTCAAATCCGGAGGCTCGCAGGGCGTAGAGCATCAGCTCCCGGATGCTGGAATCGTCTTCTACACAATAGATCATTGCGTTCCCTCCTTAAGAGGATAGATTTCCTTGATGGTATCGCAAATCTGTAAGAAATACAAGTAAGGAATTGTAAAATTCGTGTAAAAACGAAATGTGGAGATATAAAGATGAGTTTGTAGGGGAGGGGCTTGCCCCTCCCGCACAAATTGCGGTGCAATTTGTGATTTCCCGAAGGGGAATAATTGGTTTATCGCCTATGGCGATGTCATTTTGTGATGCAAAATGACCGGGAGGGTCAAGACCCTCCCCTACGGAAAAAGGATTTCTCAAATCAATTTCCGATTTGCTCTTTACTTTATCTGGCTAAAGTGGTATAATGAGCGAAATTTCTTGATCCATGCAGGAGGAAAACCATGCGCATCGTCGTGAAAATCGGAACATCCACCCTTGCCCACCCCACCGGACACCTGAACATCCGCCGGGTGGAGGCACTTTGCAAGACCATGAGCGATATCAAAAATGCCGGGCATGAGCTGATCCTTGTGTCCTCCGGTGCCATTGGTATGGGCGTCGGAAAGCTGGGGCTGCGGCAGCGTCCGCAGGATATCCCCACCAAGCAAGCGGCGGCTGCCGTGGGCCAGTGCGAGCTGATGTACGTCTATGACAAGCTGTTCAGTGAATACCATCATACTGTGGCCCAGCTGCTGATCACCAATGACAACATGGTGAATGAAACCCGGCACCAAAACTTTACCAACACCCTGAACCGGCTGCTGGAGCTGGGTGCTCTGCCCATCATCAACGAGAATGATACCGTAGCCACCGATGAGATCGTCATTGGCGACAACGATACCCTCGCTGCCAAGGTGGCGGAAACGGTGAATGCGGACCTGCTGATCCTGCTGTCGGATATCGACGGCCTGTACACCGCCGATCCCCACAAGGATCCCGACGCGGTGCTGCTGCATAAGGTGACAAAAATCGATGACTACATTCTGAATTTGGCAGGTGTCAGCTCCACCAAACAGGGCACCGGCGGCATGGTGACCAAGCTCCACGCGGCCCAGATCTGTCTGGACTGCGGCTGCGATATGGTCATCGCCAACGGAAAAGAGCCCGCCAACCTCTATGCCATTCTGGATGGCAGGGATGTGGGCACGATGTTTACCTGTAAATGACACTGGGCGGCGGGGGCGTGCCTCCGCCGGAAAAGGCTCCCTTGTGCAAAGGGATGCTTTAAGGCCTTGCAATAAGATTTAAAACAGGAGGAAATCCCTATGAAAACCATGCTGGAAAATGCAAAAGCGGCAAAAACGGAGATCGCCCGGCTGACCCCCGAGCAGAAGAATGCCGCACTGAATGCCATGGCAGATGCCCTGATTGCGGAGGAAGGGGCCATTTTGGCAGCCAACGCGCTGGATCTGGAGGCAGCTAAGGGGACTGTATCTGATGTGATGCTGGACCGGCTGCAGCTGACCTCTGCCCGGATCGCGGGAATGGCACAGGGCATCCGGGAGGTGGCGGCCCTGCCGGACCCCACGGGCATGGTGCTGGAGGAGCACACCCGGGCTGACGGCCTGCTGATCCAGAAGAAGGCAGTGCCCATGGGCGTTATTGCCATTATTTACGAGAGCCGTCCCAATGTCACCTCTGACGCGGCAGCGCTGGCTCTGAAGAGCGGCAATGTCTGCGTTCTCAGAGGCGGCAAGGAGGCCTTCCGCAGTGCCAACGCCATTGTCAATGCCCTGCGGGAAGGCCTTGCCAAGCTGGGCATCACGGAAAATGCGGTAAATCTGGTGCAGGATATCACCCGGGCCAGTGCTACGGCCCTGATGACCGCCAACGGCTATATCGATCTGCTGATCCCCCGGGGCGGCGCGGGCCTCATCAACGCCTGTGTCCGCACAGCCACCGTGCCCTGCATTGCCACCGGCACCGGCATCTGCCATGTATATGTGGAAAGATCCGCAGATCAGGCTATGGCCCTGAACATCATCGAAAATGCCAAGACCAGCCGCCCCAGCGTCTGCAATGCAGAAGAGGTGCTGCTGGTGGATCAGGCCATTGCGGCGGAATTTTTGCCCAAGCTCCATGCGCGCATCGGCGGCAAGGTGGAGCTGCGGCTGGATGAAATGGCGGCTTCCATCATTCCCGGCAAGAAAGCAGGAGAAATGGACTTTGATACGGAATTTTTGGACTACATCCTTGCCGTCAAGTGTGTGAAGGATGTAAATGAGGCCGTGGCCCACATTGCAGCCCACTCCACCGGCCACAGTGAGGCCATCGTTACCTCTGACCCTGAGGCAGAAGCGATCTTCACCTCTGCTGTGGACAGTGCGGCAGTTTACGTCAATGCTTCCACCCGGTTTACCGACGGCGGCGAGTTCGGTCTGGGCTGTGAAATGGGTATTTCCACCCAGAAGCTCCATGCCCGGGGTCCCATGGGCCTGCGGGAGCTGACCACCTACAAGTATGTCATCCATGGCAACGGCCATGTGCGTTGACCCACTGTCATTGCGAACCAGTCCGCAGACTGGTGTGGCAATCTCCTAAAGCGAAGGGGATTGCCACGTCGCTTTGCTCCTCGCAATGACAGCGATATTTCACATTTCTAAGGAGAATATTATGAAATACGGTTTCATCGGCTGCGGCAATATGGGCGGTGCCATTGCCAGAGCCTTAAGCAGATCCACCACCGATATCGCCGTGGCAGACCGCTCCGGCAAGGCAAAGGCATTGGCTGCGGAGTGCGGCATCGTTTATTCTGACAATGCTTCCATTGCCGCAGGCTGCGACCGGATCTTTTTAGGCGTGAAGCCCCACATGATGAAGGATATGCTGGCGGCCATCCAGCCTGCGCTGGCTCGGCGCAAGCCTCTGCTCATCACCATGGCTGCAGGCTTGGAGATCCGGCAGATCGAGGAATTTGTCGGAGTCCGCCTGCCTGTCATCCGGATCATGCCCAACACCCCCACCGCCATCGGTAAGGGTGTCATCCAGTATTGCTGCAACGATCTGGTGGAGGCTGAGGTGCTTGGGGACTGGCTGGCAGATATGGCTCCCTGCGGTCTGGTGGATGCACTGGAGGAGCGGCTCATCGATGCTGCCAGTGCCCTTTCCGGCAGCGGTCCTGCCTATATGTATGTTTTTCTGGAAGCGCTGGCAGACGGCGCAGTGGCCTGCGGCGTTCCCCGGGCCAAGGCCTATGAGTACGCAGCCATGACCATGATCGGTTCCGCAGAGCTGTACCTGCAGACCAGGCAGCATCCCGGTGCTCTGAAGGATGCCGTCTGTTCCCCCGGCGGCAGCACCATCGCAGGCCTGCGGGCTATGGAAGCTAAGGGCTTCCGTTCCGCCGCCATGGAGGGCGTCATCGCCACCTACCAGCGGAATAAGGAATTGGGAAAATAATTGCAAAAAGGCCAGCCAAACCCGGCTGGCCTTTGAAGTTTTGCGGGATTGACCGGCAAGGCTATTGTCTTTTCCGGAAGATTGCTGTATACTCTAAAGAAAAAGAAATTGGAGGAAATACCCATGGAATACAGAATTTTAGGAAAAACCGGTCTGCATATCTCCCGTATGGGCTTTGGCGGCATCCCCATCCAGCGCATCGATGCGGAGGGGACCAAGGTGCTGATGCACCAGCTGAAGGCTGCTGGCGTGAATTTTATTGATACCGCCCGGGGCTATACTGTCAGCGAGGAATATTTAGGCTACGCGCTGGAGGGCATCCGGCAGGACTTCGTCATTGCCACCAAGAGCATGGCCCGGACCAAGGAGGCCATGGCAGCAGACATCGAGGTGAGCCTGAAGAATCTGCGGACCGACTACATCGACCTCTATCAGGTCCACAACGCTACCCCTGAGCAGCTGCAGCAGGTGGTTGCCCCCGGTGGCGCGCTGGAGGCTCTGCAGGAGGCAAAAGCTGCGGGCAAGATTGGACACATCGGCCTGACCTCCCACTCTCTGGATACCTTTAAAATGGCGCTGGAGATGGATTGGGTGGAGACTTTCATGTTCCCCTATAACATCGTGGAAACGCAGGCGGAGAAGTTCATTGAGGAATGTGCCAAGCGGAATATCGGCTTCATCGACATGAAGCCTCTGGCAGGCGGTGCCATCGAAAACGCCACGCTGGCCTTGCGCTACATCTGTGCCAACGATGCTGTCACTGTGGTGATCCCCGGTATGGCAGAGCCGAAGGAGCTGGAGCAGAATATTGCTGCAGTTTCTGACACTTCTGCCATCACAGCAGAGGAGAAGGCAGCATTCCTGGAGGTCCGGAATCAGCTGGGCACCAATTTCTGCCGCCGCTGCAACTACTGCCAGCCCTGCGCTGCCGGAATCAATATTTCCGGTGCCTTCCTGTTTGACGGCTACCTGCAGCGCTATGGTCTGGGTGAATGGGCCAGAAGCCGCTATGCCACTATGGATAAGAAGGCCTCCGACTGCATCGGCTGCGGTGCCTGCGAAGCCCGCTGCCCCTACAACCTTCCCATCCGGGACATGCTGAAAAAGGTTGCGGAGCATTTTGGTGAATAATAAGGATCCCCGCCGTGAAAACGGCGGGGATTTTGTGTGAGGATAAATGGGCATTTATCGGTCTATCGAAAGATAGCTGTCATTGCGAACCAGTCCGCAGACTGGTGTGGCAATCTCCCTCAAATATCCGCGCAGAAACTTGAAACAATACATTCTGGAAACTTGCAGGGGATTGCACCACAGGCATTCCCTTCGGTCCCACGTCGGGCTTCGCCCTCCTCGCAATGACATGCAATGTCCGACACAGCGCGATAAATTACGATTTACTTGATGACCCGCACCCGGAGGACACCTTCCACCTGCTTCAGGTGGTCAACGACGGCCTGAGAGGGATGCTGATCAAAGTCCAGCATGGTGTAGGCGTATTCGCCGCGGCTCTTGTTCATCAGACCGTCGATGTTGACATTGTCGGCAGCAATGGCAGAGGTGAACCGGCCCAGAGAGTTGGGGATGTTCCGGTGGAGGATGGTGATGCGGCCTGCAGCCTGGCAGATGCCCATATCACAGTTTGGATAGTTGACGGAATTGACGATGTTGCCGTTTTCCAGATAGTCCATGACCTGCTTGACGGCCATCTTAGCGCAATTGTCCTCGGATTCCTCGGTGGAGGCACCCAGATGGGGGATGGCGATGCAGCCGGGCATGTTGGCAGTCTTCTCGTTGGGGAAGTCGGTGACGTAGCGGCGGACCTTACCGGAGGCCAGTGCCTCTGCCATGGCATCATCATCCACCAGCAGATCCCGGGCAAAGTTCAGGATGATGACACCGTCCTTCATTTTGCTCAGGGCTTCGGCATTGATCATCTTCTCCGTGTCCTTCAGCAGGGGTACATGGAGGGTGATGACATCGCAGTTGGCGTAGATCTCATCCCGGGTCTTCACACGCTGCACATGGCGGTCTAAGTGCCATGCAGCTTCCACGGAGATGTGGGGGTCGCAGCCGTAGACATCCATACCCAGCTTTCTGGCCCGGTTGGCCAGAGGGCCGCCGATGGCGCCGAGGCCGATGATGCCCAGCTTTTTGCCGTAGATCTCATGGCCGGCAAACTGGCTCTTGCCTTTTTCCACCAGACGGGTGATCTCGGAGCTGCCCTTGATGGACTGGACCCAGTTGACACCGCCGATGATATCACGGCTGCCAAGCAGCATACCGCACAGAGCCAGCTCCATGACGCTGCGGGCGTTGGCACCGGGGGTGTTAAAGACCACGATGCCTTCTTCTGCACAGGTGGTCAGGGGAATGTTGTTGACACCGGCACCGGCTCGGGCCACAGCCAGCAGATTCTCCGGCAGGTGCATGTCGTGCATGCTGGCGCTGCGGACCAGAATGGCATCGGCTTCTTCCAGACCGTCAACGCTATTGTAGTCCTCCGTAAACAGGGCCGTGCCCTGAGGGGAGATTTTATTTAAGTAATGAATATTATACATGATGGATTGCCTCTTTTCCAAAGATTAGATGTCATTGCGAGGAGGGCTATGCCCGACGTGGCAATCTCCTTCGACGATTTGCTCAGGGCGTTAAAAGAACAGCACCCAGAAACTTGCAGGAGATTGCCACACCAGTGTGCGCACTGGTTCGCAATGACATAGGATTATCGATTCTCTTTCTCGAACTTCTCCATAAACTGGACCAGCTTTTCCACGCCTTCCATGGGCATGGCGTTGTAGATGCTGGCCCGCATGCCGCCAACAGAGCGGTGGCCCTTCAGGTTGGCAAAGCCAGCTTCGGTGGATGCCTTGACAAAGGCGGCATCCAGTTCGCTATTGCCGGTGACGAAGGGGACGTTCATGAGAGAACGGTCCTTTTTGACAACGGTACCCTTGAACATCTGGCTGGCATCCAGAAAATCGTAGAGAACAGCGGCCTTCTTTTCGTTGTAGGCCTTCATTTCGGTCAGACCGCCGTTATTCAGCAGCCACTTGAAGACCTTGCCGCAGATGTAGATGCCGTAGGCAGGCGGGGTGTTGTACATGGAGCCGTTGTCGGCGTGGGTCTTGTAGCGCAGCATGGTGGGGGTGCCGGGAAGCACATCCTCCCGGATCAGATCGTCGCGGATGACAGCAATGACCACACCGGCAGGACCGATGTTCTTCTGAACGCCGCCGTAGAGCATGCCGTATTTGGTCACATCCACAGGCTCGGACAGGAAGCAGGAGGACACGTCGGCGACCAAATCCTTGCCCTTGGTGTTGGGCAGCTCCTTGAACTTGGTGCCATAGATGGTATTGTTCTCACAGATGTAGACATAGTCTGCGTTCTCGCTGATGGGCAGGTCGGAACAGTCGGGGATATAGGAGAAGGTCTTGTCGGCGGAAGAGGCGATGGCATTGGCCTGACCGTACATCTTGGCTTCCTGCCAAGCCTTCTTGGCCCAGACACCGGTGATGATGTAGTCGGCCACGCCGTTTTTCATCAGGTTCATGGGCACGGCAGCAAACTGCTGGCTCGCGCCGCCCTGCATGAACAGGACCTTATAGTTTTCGGGAATCCCCATGAGGCTGCGCAGGTCTGCCTCGGCCTCGTCGATGATGGTCTGATAAGCCTTAGAACGATGGCTCATTTCCATGACAGACATACCGGTGCCCCGGTAATCCATCATTTCCGCAGCGGCTTCCTGCAAAACACACTCCGGCAGGACAGCAGGACCTGCGGAGAAATTATATACTCTGGACATAAGATATCCTCCAATTTTTGTAATAGAAAGAAAATGGGTATTTATCGGTCTGTCGAAAGATAGCTGTCATTGCGAACCAGTCCGCAGACTGGTGTGGCAATCCCCTTCAAATATCCGCGCAGAAACTTGAAACAATACATTCCGGAAACTTGCAGGGGATTGCCACGTCGGGCTTTGCCCTCCTCGCAATGACATGCAATGTTCGATACAGCGCGATAAATTACGACTTACCGCTGCAAAAACCGTGCCATAAGCTCATGACCCTTGGGTTCAAAAATACCGGTGGCCCGGGCTTCGGTCTCGCTGTAGCGGGCCAGAGACTTGCGCTCCTTGGTGCTGTCGTATAGCACATAGGGCACCGGCTCACCCACATGGGTCCGCAGCCGCAGCAGGTTGGGATGGTCCGGCAGAATGAGTATCCGGAAATCCTCCCCTGCATTTTCCATAGCCTGCTTGATGGGAGCGACGATGCGGCTGTCCAGATATTCGATGGAGCGGACCTTCTCCTCCGTCAGACCCTGATGGGCCATTTCGTCGGGGGCTTCCAGATGGACATAGGCAAAATCGCAGCCGTCCTTTAACAGTGCGTCGATGGTGGCCTGTGCCTTGCCCTCCCAATTGGTGTCGATGGAGCCGGTAGCACCCTCAACCTCGCAGATCTGCATGTTGGCACCCACAGCGATGCCCTTGAGAAGGTCTACAGCGGAAATAACAGCGCCCTTCAGTCCGGTCTTTTCCGAGAAGGACTGAAGGCTGGGCTTGGTGCCGGCACCCCAGTACCAGAGGGTGTTGGCCTTGTTTTTTCCTTCCGCGGCACGGGCCACATTCAGGGGATGGTTGTTGAGAATATCAAAGCTCTTTTCCATAAATTCCCGCAGGACCAGCTCCTTGGGCAGCCAAGGGCCGATGACCTGTGTCAGATGATCGTGGGGCGGCTCCAGCTGGGCCAGTCTGCCGTGCTTCCAGACCATGATGTGACGGTAGCTGGTACCGGTATAGAACTGGAACTCCTCAGAATTAAAGGCCTTCCGGATGGCATCCATCAGGATATCGGCATCGGCGGTGGAAATCTCGCTGGCGCTGTGGTCGAGGATGGTCTTTTGGTCATAAGGCTCTTCCTCGGTAACGGTGGCCACATTGCAGCGGAAAATAATATCATCCGGCTCCATTTCCACGCCTACACTGAGGGCTTCCAGCGGAGATCGTCCGGTGAAATCCGTCAGGGGGTCATAGCCCATGACGGACAGGTTGGCAACTTCACTGCCGGGGGACATACCGGCAGGAACATTCTGCACCATACCCATTTCACCTTTGGATGCCAGTTCATCCATGGTGGGAGTGTTGGCGGCTTCCAAGGGGGTCTTGCCGCCCAATGCAGCAATGGGCTCATCAGACATGCCGTCGCCCAGCACTACGATATACTTCATAACCTCTCTCCTTGCAAAAAGAATAGCAGTCCGCGATATAAGGACAAATGTATATAGTATTCAATATAGTACCACTTTCGGCCTCGGAATACAATACGATAAACTGCTGAAAATGTGCTTCTGTTTTTCTGTATTCATTGGCAATTTGGCTGATAGGGAAGGGTAACAACGGATGTGTTTCGATTTCTATATGTCACTGTAGGGCGGGGTCATGACCCCGCCGGACAGCAACGATACCCTCACAGCGTCGTTTTTGATGTATAATTTATCGATTTTACAATTATGTTGCCATACTGAGATTTGCTGCCGGGTCGGCGGGGTCAATAACCCCCCCAAAAA
>JAFSCK010000115.1 GCA_017436785.1 Oscillospiraceae bacterium
CTGATACTTTTTGCCTCTAAACAATGTAATTTCCTCCTATATAGTGGTGATGCGGAATAATCCTCCCACATTTCCGGTCTCAAAATTTACCGGATAAAGCAAATAAACGTAATGAATTAGTCGACGACGGTAATGCCCATGGAACGGCAGGTACCGGCAACCTGAGACTCAGCAGCCTCCAGGGTAGCGCAGTTCAGGTCGGGCATCTTGGTCTTGGCGATCTCAGTGATCTGAGCCTTGGTGATGGAGCCAACCTTCTGCTTGTTGGGAACACCGGAGCCCTTGCTTGCGCCGATGGCCTTCATGACCAGCAGGGGAGTAGGAGGAGTCTTGGTGATAAAGGTGAAGCTGCGGTCAGCGTAAACGGTGATGACGACGGGGATCTTGTAACCCTCCATGTCCTTGGTACGGGCGTTGAACTCCTTGATGAAGGCAGCGATGTTAACGCCGTGCTGACCCAGAGCGGGGCCGACAGGGGGAGAAGCAGTTGCCTTAGCGGCGTTGATCTGCAGTTTGATAATGCCAGTGACTTTCTGTGCCATAATAAGCACCTCCTGAATAAGATGTGGTAATGATGCGGTTTTCGCATTTTTGCGGGGCTTTTAACCCCTCCCACGTTCCAACCGGTAAAAACCGGTTCGATGCGTTTACTGGGATACGACCTCGATCATGTCGAGCTCAAACTCGACGGAGGTCTCGCGGCCAAACATGGAAACGATGACATTGACGGCATTGTTGTCGATGTCGATGCTCTCCACGGTGCCGGTGAAGGAGCTCAGAGGACCATCCAAGATCCGGACGGTATCGCCCACAGCATAGTTGACGATGATCTCCTTCTTTTCCACACCCATGGCGTAGACTTCATCCTCGGTCAGGGGAGTGGGATCGTTGCTGGACGTACCGACGAAGCCGGTGACGCCGCGGATGTTCCGGATAACATGCCAGGTATCATCACTGTAAACCATCTTCACCAGAACATAGCCGGGATAAACCTTGCGGTCATAGGTCTTGGTGGCGCCGGACTCGGTGATCTCGGTAACGGTCTCCAAGGGGATGGAGATGTTCTGGATCACATCGTGCAGGCCGCGGGACTCAACGGTCTTTTCGATGGTTGCCTTTACAGTGTTTTCATAACCGGAATAGGTATGCACTACATACCACTTTGCAGTATCTGCCATTGCTTACACCTTAGTGGAAGACGCTGATCAGAGCGTCGATGCCGATCTGTGCGACAAAGTCGAACAGCCAGATGAAAACGCCGACACAAACAACGCAGCCAACAACGATGGCAGCGTTCTTCAGGACCTGCTGATAGGTGGGCCAAACGACCTTCTTCAGCTCGCTGCGCAGCTCACGGAAGTATTTCTTGGTCTTGCCCCAGGTTCTCTTGAACCAGTTTTCCTTTTTGACTTCAGCCATGAAATGCGAGCCTCCTTACTTGGTCTCGTTGTGAGTGGTGTGCTTTCTGCAGAATCTGCAGTACTTCTTCATTTCGAGACGGTCGGGGTCGTTCTTCTTGTTCTTCATGGTGTTGTAGTTTCTCTGCTTGCACTCAGAGCATCTCAAAGTGACTTTAACGCGCATTACGGCACCTCCTTAAAAATTGCCTCCCTGTATCACTCCGGCTAAGAAGTAAGAATTTAGGAAGCGGGAAACTACTTTTCCGCTCCGGAGCTGAAAAAAGACCGCAAAAAAATAGCCCTTTTTCACAGGTAAATTCATTCTACCATAGGGGGGTGGTAAAGTCAACAATTATTTTCGTTGATTTTTGGGAAATTTGATGTATTATAAGGTTAGAAAAATTGAGGATTATGATGTCATTGCGAGGAGCGCAGCGACGTGGCAATCCCCATCAATGGATGAGATTGCCACGCCAGTCTGCGGACTGGCTCGCAATGACAGAATATAGAGGGAGAAATACGTATGAACAAGATCATGGGAATCGATTACGGCGATGCCCGCACCGGTGTAGCCATTTCGGACCTGCTGTGCTCCATCGTGGGCAGCACCTTTGTGGTGCCCAGCCGGAATACGGAAAAGGCCATCGCGGACATTGTCAAGCTGGCAAAGGAGAACATGGTGGGAGAGATCGTGGTGGGCCTGCCGAAAAACATGGACGGCACCGAGGGTATCCGTGCAGAGCTGTGCCGGGAGTTTGCGGATAAGCTGAAGGAAGCCACAGGGCTGCCTGTAACCATGTGGGATGAGCGCCGTACCACCGTGGAGGCTCATAACATCCTGTCCCAGCACAATTACCATGGCAAAAAGCGGAAAAACACTGTGGATGCCGTGGCAGCATCCCTCATTTTGGAGGGATATCTGGCTTACAGAAAGCGTTGAATTTAAAGTGTTGTTGTAGGGCGGGGATGTATCCCCGCCCTATAGTGTTTTGGGTTTGTATAACAATTCCCGCAATCCCGTAACGATCAGCAATCCGCCGAACAGCTTTTTCAGCACTTCCATCTCCATCCCAAAGCTCAGAAGAGAGCAGAGCACGGCACTGATGCAGCCGCCAAGAATGGCAGGAAGAAGCAGTTTCCATTGGATACACCCCTGCTTCCAGCGAAAGAAGCAGGCCACCGCTGCCGTCGGCAGAAAAAACAGCAGGTTGATGCCTCGGGCAGCAGCAGGCCCAATGCCCAGCACCAGCGTCAGCCACAGGATCAGAAGACTGCCGCCGCCAATACCCAATCCGGACAGAAAGCCCAAAACGGTCCCCACGGCTACAGCCATAGGCCAGGACCCTACCATAAATACCGCACACCTCCCCATAGGATCAAAACACCCAGTCCCCGGTGAAGCCATTTCACCGGGATTTTTCCTCCCCATTTTCCAGCCAGCAGGCCACCGAAAGCGCTGCCAATTAAATATGGAAGGGCGGTAAGGATATCCACACTGCCACGAAATAGGGTGACGGTCAAAGAAGCAAGGCAAATCGGGAGGATGATGGAAATGGAAGCGGGAAAGACGGCTTCTTCTTCCAGAGCCGTCAGCAATGTCAGCAGGGGAATGAGTACCATTCCGCCGCCCCCTCCAAACAGGCCTGTTACAGCCCCGGCCAGAGCTCCTGCCAGAAGCATGCCCATGTATGGATGTTTGCGCAAAAAAATCCCTCCCATGGAAGTATTTCCACAGGAGGGAAAGTTATACAGCCTTCTTTTTTTGGATCAGTCCCCACAGCCAGAGAAAATCCTCTTTTCCCACCACCTGCATAAGACACAGCAGGCTTGTCAGCAGGCAGAGGAAGGCACCGCACTGCCCCGGGATGCCCCGAATCTGTTCGGCACCCCATACAGCGAGGATGGCAGCGGAGCAGCCCAGCGCCGGAACGCAGAATGGAATGACCTCTCCGGTGATTTTCAGCAGCCGCCGCAGGCTTAGTGCGAAGTTCAGCAGATGGGTCACAAGGAAGCTGGCAAAATATCCTTCCATGCCATAGCGCGGCAGCCAGAGATAAAGAAATATCACATCCATGGCGGAGGTGAGGATATTATAACGGACACAGGCCTTCTGCTGTCCCAGCCCCTTGGTCATGGCATCGGTGATGGCATCGCAGTACAGCACCGGTACCAGCAGGGCATACAGCCGCAGATACCGTCCTGCAGCGGGATCGTTGTACAGCCGCAGGCAGAGGGGCTCTGCCAGCAGGAACATCAGTCCGCTGAACAGCAGTCCATAGAGCATGGCCACCTTTAAACTGCGGCGGACCAGATAGCGGATACGTTTGGTGCTTCCTGCTGCCGCACACCGGGCAAGCTCCGGGATCAGCAGCTCTGCCAGTCCGAAAAGAATGCAGGCGGGGAACATGAGAATGGGAAATACCATACCGCTTAAGCAGCCGAAGGCGGCCAAGGGCTCTGCGATAGATGGATTGAGGGCCAGCCGCTTGGGGACCATCAGGTTTTCCGTGGTATTGATGCCGGATTTCAAGACATCTGCCAAGGCAAGGGGGACGGCAGTCTGCACAAGGCGGCTGCGGACCGGGATCCGGCTTCCGGTGCCCATATGCTCCCGCAGCCGAAGCAAGGCAAGACAGGAGGTTGTCAGGCAGGCACCCAGACAGCTGCCGAGGATCACGCACAGGCAGGCCCGGCCCGGGTCTTCTCCAGCCCAAAGGTGGAGTCCCATCAGGGTGATTCCCATGGAGCACAGCTGCTCCGCTACCTCCACTGCAGCCAGAGTACCGATACGGTTTGCAGCGGTAAAATACCCGGTCATGACACCGCAGAGGCAGGTCACGGGGAGGAAGGCTCCAAATAGCCGCAGGGCACCAATTGTCCGCAGGTCGCCGATCCAGTATTCCGCGATCTGGGGCGCGAAGCCGTAGAGCAGCAGGGCGATGGTGCCGCTGAACAGGATACTATATAAAAAACAGCCGGAGAGCACCCAAGTTACATTTTTTGGACGCTTTTTTCCCAATTCCTCAGCGGTCAGATACATGGTAGCGGTGCGGATGCCTGCCATGCCTGCCACCATGGCAAGACCGCCTACGCTCATGACCAGCTGCAATAGTCCTACACTAGCGGCTCCCAGTGTGGCAGATATGTAGACCTGAAAGGTGGTCCCCACAAACCGCAGCAGCAGATTCACCCCAGTGAGCAGCAGCGCGGAATAAAAGATCGGTATCGTTCTGGGCAAAATGATCCCCCCTTGTCCATAACCTATGCGGACAAGGAGGGAGATATGTTCAGGTTTTTCGTTTACATAGCTGCAGCAGACTGCCAATGACGAGGGATACAAGGAAGGTAAGCAGCCAAATTACCCGGGAATAGGGGATGCCCCGCTGTTCCGGTGTCCAGAAAAAGAAATGGTAGAGTTCTCCTGCCAGCAGCCCCAGTGAAAAGCCGGTAAAGCCGGCAGTGGAAAGCCGGTGCCAGCCCCACAGCGCCGGAGCGATACAGACCAGTGTACAGTAGAAAAAGCGGCCATGCATGATCAGCCAGCCAAACAGATAGCTGTGGTGCCATGGCGTAGTGTCCATCAGCCACGCCCAGAGGGAAAGACCGGGATTCTGATTTAAAACCAGCTTTCCTGCCAGAAATACCAGCAGAAAACCGATGGCGATAGCCGATGCATTGCGCAGATCTCGTTTCATAAGGGCCTCCTTGGGATCATGCCTCCGGGTTAAATTCCTTGCAGTACAGGGTCAGAGGGCATTCGCCGCATTTGGGATTCCGGGCGGTGCAGCAGTCCCGGCCGAACAGAACGATACGGTGACAAAAATCGCTGCTTTCTTCCGGCGGCAGGATGGCACGAAGCTGCTTTTCTACCTTTTCCGGTTCCTTACCATGGCTCATTCCCAGCCGTCCGCAGATACGGATGCAGTGGGTATCGCAGACCACACTGCCGGGGACGGCATACAGATCCCCCAGCAGCAGATTGGCGGTCTTCCGTCCCACACCGGGAATCCGCAGCAGCTCCTCCATGGTGCCGGGCACCTTGCCGCCGAAATCTGTCAGCAGCATCTGACAGCCCAGCACGATATCCCGGGCCTTGTGCTTATAAAAGCCGCAGGAGTGGACCAGCTCCTCCACATGGGAAATATCCGCGGCAGCCATGGCTTCCAGCGTAGGATAGGCTTCAAACAGGGCCGGAGTCACCAGATTCACCCGGGCATCGGTACACTGGGCCGACAGCCGCACGGCGATCATCAGCTCATAATCCTTGGAATAATGCAGGGCGCAGGGCGCTTCCCCATAGCGCTGCTTTAAAATATCGATAATGGCATTTACTTTCTCTTTCATGGCACATCTTCCTTGTCTTTGTTTGAGAAAAATATATCATAAAAACCATGGGGAGGCAACAAAAATGTAGAGCGGGGTCATGGCTCCGCCTTACAGTTACTGTATCAGAAACCTTCCTCCAAAACCTCTGCCGTCAATGCGGAGATCTCATAGGCGGTCCGTTCCTCGCTGCCGCTTTCTGTGACCTTGGTATAGCCTCTGCTTTGCAGCCGCCCGCAGATGCGGATGCGGTCCCGAGTATGGCACTGGGAAATCTCCTGTGCAGTGCGGCCCCAGAGAATGCAGGGCAGGTAATCTGCCCGCTTAAAGGCCCGGGGCACAGCCAGCATCACATCGCAGATCTCCCGGCCAAGGGGCGTCCGGCGGTATGTAGGTTCCCGGCAGATGGGTCCCTCCAGCAGTACATCGTTGACGGGCTCTCCATCCTCACAGATAATGGCGTTGGCAAACACAAAGATCAGAAGGTGCCGTCGTCCATCGGTGCGGACATTGTGGGAGCGAACTTGTCCTGCCACCGTCAGCATTTCCCCATCGGATAAGCCGATGGAATTGAGGACACCTTCCTCTGCGATGACAGGCAGGGTGTCCACGGTCCCGGAAAGCCGGGGCACTTCCAGTAGGAAGCGAAAGAACCGCCGCCCATGATTTTCGTGGGAAAACTGGGGCAGAGAGACCAGCGAGCCCCGAAGCGTAATGTGATTTGCAGAATGTTCCAAATGTACCACCTCAAAATTACAGTTGTATGGAACATCCTATGCTTGCGGCGGAGAAAGAGAACAAAAAATCCCGGCACGTAGCTTGCGTGCCGGGAACAGATTTCGGGTTATTTTGCCCAGCCAACGGTGCGGGCTACGGCTTTTTTCCAGCCCTGCACCCTCTGCTGACGGTCCTCGGCAGAAATGACGGGCGCAAACTGGCGGTCTACTGCCCAGTTTTTCTGTACATCTTCGGTGCTGGTCCAATAGCCCACAGCAAGGCCAGCCAGATACGCTGCGCCCATAGCAGTGGTTTCCACGCATTCAGGCCGCAGAACCGGTGCACCGCAGATATCCGACTGGGTCTGCACCAGATAATTGTTGGCAGAGGCACCGCCGTCCACCTTCAACGCAGACAGACAGATACCGGAGTCGGCTTCCATAGCTTTGAGCACATCGTTGGTCTGATAAGCAATGGAATCCAGCGTGGCCCGGACGATGTGGTTGCGGTTGACACCCCGGGTCAGGCCAACGATGGCGCCCCGGGCATAGGCATCCCAATGAGGGGCACCCAATCCGGTAAAGGCGGGCACCACATAGCAGCCATTGGTATCGGAAACCTTCAAAGCCAGTGCTTCGGACTCCGCTGCGGAGGAGATGAACTGCAGCTCATCCCGCAGCCATTGGATGGCAGCACCGGCGATGAAGATAGAGCCTTCCAGCGCATAGTGGACCTTGCCGTTTAAGCCCCATGCGATGGTGGTGACCAGTCCGTTTTCCGAGAAAATAGGCTTCTCACCGGTGTTCATCAGCAGGAAGGCGCCGGTGCCATATGTAACCTTGGATTCACCGGGCTGGAAGCAGGTCTGTCCGAAGAGGGCCGCCTGCTGGTCTCCGGCGGCACCGGCAATGGGGATGGGGCCGCCGAAAAATTCCGGGTCTGTATTGCCGTAAACACAGCTGGAGGGCATGGCCTTGGGCAGCATGGAAGCGGGGATGCCCATGAGCCGCAGGATCTCAAAATCCCATTCCAGCGTGTTGATGTTAAAGAGCATGGTGCGGGAGGCGTTGGAGTAGTCCGTCACATGGACCTTGCCTCCGGTGAGCTTCCAGATCAGCCAAGTCTCCACGGTACCGAACAGCAGCTCGCCCCGCTGGGCCTGCTCCCGGGCACCGGGAACGTTTTCCAGGATCCAGTGGATCTTGGTGCCGGAGAAATAGGGGTCGATGACGAGGCCTGTCTTGTACCGGATGGTATCCGTCAGTCCCTTGGCCACCAGCTTGTCGCAGTAGGGGGCTGTCCGGCGGCACTGCCAGACGATGGCATTGTAAACAGGACGGCCTGTATGCTTGTTCCAGACGATGGTGGTTTCCCGCTGGTTGGTGATGCCGATGGCAGCGATATCGGCAGCGGTGGCACCGATTTTTGCCAGCGCCTGCTGTGCGACCTCCAATTGGGTGTCGAAGATCTCCTCAGCATCATGCTCCACCCAACCGGGCTGGGGGAAAATCTGGGTAAATTCCTTCTGGGCAACAGAGCAGATTTCACCTGCGGTGTTGAAGAGAATACAGCGGTTGGAGGTAGTACCGGAGTCCAGCGCCATGATATATTTCGGCATAAGAACACGCCCTTTCCTATATTTATGTGAAAATTGTACCATAGTAATGTAAATATGACAAGCACTTTTGGAGAAAAAGATAAAGTACCGTGTTCTGTAGGGCGGGGTCACTGACCCCGCCGACCCGGTATCAGTGAATGCGACTGTAGAATAAAAAAGAGCAGCTGCCGCGGGGCAACTGCTCGTAGACTGTCAAAAAGTCCGGCTTACGAAACCGTAGGGGGCGATGCCCACATCGCCCCACAGAAAAATCTTGCGATTTTTGCTTGTTTTGGGCAAAATCGTAACATGGTACATAGGGCCGATGTGGGCATCGGCCCCTACGGGATGCGGCTATGCTTTACAGGGGATGCCTTTTTGTCCACCACCAGCTTAGGGGGCTGATGGTCAGGGTTACAGCCAGATGCAGGGCGATGTTGGCGGGGATGAAGTTATAGGTGTTGGAAACCTCTCCAAATTCCAATAGGAAGCGGGCCAGCATACCGCCGAGGATCACCGCAAGATGGATCAGGAAGACCTGTCCGAGCTGTGCCTTGGGCAGCAGGCGGGTCAGGAAACCTCCCAGATAGGCGTAAATGCTGACGCTGACAAATACATTTGTGAAGGTCAGTGTGTTGGAATACTGCTTTGTCAGATTATAGATTGGGAAAGAGCTGCAGGCTAGAAGGGCAAAGAACAGAAAAACACAGCCGGCAGCCATCCGTTTGTGGCTTCGGAACCAATTTTCCAGCTTCTTCATACAGAGCAGCTCCTTTCTGTTTTCTTACTGAATATGGCTGTGGTTGCTGATATGCTCCTCGCAGTAGCAGTAATAGCCCTTGCAACGGGAGCAGTAGCGGAACTCCAGCTCGGGATTGGAAACGTCCGTCCGGCCGCAGATGGTGCAGCGGTGGGTGTAAGGCGCTTTCGGGGTGGCTTTTGTTGCCTCGTAGGAACCTGCGTCGAACTCGATGACCTTGGCCTTCTTAGGCTGGGGAGCCTGCTTCTTGAAGAACCGCCGTGCATTGACCCGCCAAGACATAGGCAGCACGTTCAGTACATCAGACCCGAAGAACAGGAAGTAGTTGGCAAGGGAAATGACGGAGAAAAGATTGTAGGGAAAGGATTGGGTGAACAGGTCCAGCAGCACGAGGGCCAGATCGAACAGGGCAAACAGCCGTGCCCGCACCGGGATGATGAAGAACAGCAGGAATTGGGAATCGGGATACAGGGTGGCATAGCTGAGAAACAAACTCAGATTCAGATAGACCACACTGGCCGTTCCGCCGAAGATCATGCAGTAAATATCCATCATTATCACACCGGTCAGATAGAACAGGTTGAACCGTAATGTGCCCCAGATATTCTCCATGGCCCGGCCGATGGAATAATAACATAGCAGGGAAACCGCCATCAGCAGAAGATTGTTGATCCGGTAGGTCAGCGGATAGGTGATGAGCCGCCAGATCTGTCCCTGCAGGATCAGGCTGCGGTCAAAGTATAGCAGGCTGTACAGAAAATAGTTGCCAGAGATCTCGCTCATGAGATAGACAACGGCACTGCCCAGCGAGATATACAGCATCAGATTGGGGATACCCTTGTTGCGGTTTTGGTAGCAGAAAAGCTCAAATCGTCTGCGAAGGTTTTTCAAAATGGTCACTCCCGGAAAATGGTATTTATAACATTCTACCAGTAAATGGGTCAAAAGTCTATAGCAGAATTGTGAACATTTTTAAGGGAAAATAATCGAAAAAACTGTTGACTTTTCTGCAAAAATGAGTAGAATATTTAAGGAAATTGCATACAAGCCTTATCAAGAGCGGTGGAGGGAACGGCCCGATGAAACCCGGCAACCTGGCAAAAAGCTAAGGTGCCAAATCCGGCGGCAGACGAAAGATGAGGATTCGATATACGCACATCGAATCTTCGGTGTGCGGTTTTTAATTTTTATGGAAGAATTTTAGAAAAAATGTCATTGCGAACCAGCCCGCAGGCTGGTGTGGCAATCCCGACCAAAGGTCCGCACAGAAACCTGAAACGCTACCTTTCGGAAAGAAGGCGGGAGATTGCCACGTCGCTTCGCTCCTCGCAATGACACGCGTATGAAAGGAACAAAAATGGAAAAAAGACTCTTTACCTCTGAATGTGTTACCAACGGCCATCCTGACAAGGTCGCCGACTCCATCTCCGATGCCATCCTCGATGCCTGCCTTGCCCAGGACCCCGGCTCACGTGTAGCCTGCGAGACCATGGTCACTACCAACTTCTGCATCATCTGCGGCGAGATCACCACCAAGGCTGTGGTTGACTACAAGGAAGTGGCCCGGGAGGCCATCCGTAAGATCGGCTATGTCTATCCCGGCGACGGCTTCGATGCTGATTCCGTGGAGATCCAGTGCCGCATCCACACCCAGTCTGCGGATATCGCTCTGGGCACCAACGACGAAGTGGGCGGCGCAGGCGATCAGGGCATGATGTTCGGCGGTGCCTGCACCCAGACTCCTGAACTGATGCCTCTGCCTGTGGCCCTGTCCCGTGCCCTGTGCAACCGCCTGACCGAGTGCGTCCACTCCACTGACCTGCTCCGTCCCGACGGCAAGACCCAGGTCACCGTGGAATATGACGAAGAAGGCAAGGTTGTAGGCGTTGACACCGTGGTGGTTTCCATCATGCACAGTGCCGATTTTGAAATGGCAGAGCTGCGCAAGTACATCCGGGAGGGTGTCATTGCTCCCGTTCTGAAAAACTATGGCTTCGACATTGCGGACGTTGCCCACATCCACATCAACCCCACCGGCAATTTCGTCATCGGCGGCCCCAACGGCGATACCGGCCTGACCGGACGGAAGATCATCGTGGATACCTACGGCGGCTATTTCTCCCACGGCGGCGGCGCCGTTTCCGGCAAGGACCCCACTAAGGTGGACCGCTCCGCTGCCTACATGGCCCGCTACATGGCAAAGAATCTGGTTGCCGCAGGCCTTGCTACGCAGGTTCAGGTCCAGCTGGCCTACGCCATCGGCGTTGCCCAGCCCGTTTCCGTCCGGGTGGACAGCTACGGCACCGGCATCATTTCCGATGAAAAGATGACCGAGCTGCTGCGTAAGACCTGTGACCTGACCCCCGGCGGCATCATCCGAAAGCTGGACCTGCGCCGTCCAATCTATGCTTCTACCGCAGCGATCGGCCACTTCGGCGTCGAAGAAAACCGTCCTTGGGAGCAGACTGACATTGCCGGCGAGCTGAAGAGACTGGCAGAAATTTGAATCACGTTCTGTAGGGCGGGGTCATGCCCCCGCCCTACACTAGCTTACCGGAATCAAAGGACAGCGAAATCCCGCTGTCCTTTTCGTATACCCTTAACAGATTCCAGCCCTACATTTTTTCGTTGCAAATCGGGAAGAATGTGGTATGATAATTTCATAAACTTTCTTTGGAGGGATCCCTATGCTGGACTACATCCGAATTGCCTGCGCCGTACCTGCCGTGAAGGTGGGCGACGTGAAGAAAAACACGGCGGATATCTGCGCCTATATGGAAAAGGCGGATGCGCAGAATGCTGACATTGTCCTGTTTCCCGAGCTTGCTATGACCGGTTATACCTGCGGCGACCTGTTCTATCAGGATACGCTCCACAATGCGGTGGAAGCAGGCTTGATGCAGATTCTGGAATGCTCCCGCAGCCATCCTGCACTGACTGCTGTGATCGGTCTGCCTGTCCGGATGGGGATGCAGCTTGCCAACTGCGCGGCTGTTGTTTCTGACGGCTGCCTCCGGGGACTGGTGTCCAAAACCTTCCTGCCGGATTATGGCGGATTTAATGAGAGCCGCTGGTTCTCTGCTGTTGAAGAGGGTAGCTATGTGACGTTGGCGGGTCAGGAAGTCAGTCTGGGCACCGATCTGCTGTACCGGGTCGGGGAGACTACCGTTGGTATCGAGATTTGCGAAGACCTTTGGGCACCCATTGCGCCTTCCTCCTTTCATGTCCTCAATGGCGCGGAGGTGATCCTGAATCTGGCGGCATCTGCTGAGCAGGTTGGCGCAAAGCGCTCCAGAACGGAACGGATAAAAGCACGGTCTGTGGCGGGCAAGTGTGTTTATGCCTTCGTTTCCGCAGGCTGCACCGAGTCCACCTCTGATCTGGTATTCTCCGGTCACAGCGTCATTGCCGAAAATGGTACCCTTCTGGCAGAAAATGAAGGTGTGGTTTCTTCGGATTACCTGTTGGTTCAGGACTGCGATCTGGGCCGTGTCCGCGCCGAGCGCCGGAAAAATGCAACCTTCCGCAGCTGCGCCCAGCGCTATGCCGACGGCATGCTGACCACGGTGGGCGGCGCCGATGCCCTCCGCTCCGACGGCAGCCTGTACCCCTTGCAGAAATTACCCTTTATTCCCTCCACCAAGGCAGAGCGGGAGAATTACTGTAATGAGATCTTCCAGCTGCAGGTCACGGGTCTGAAGCAGCGGCTGACCGCCATCGGCGGTGCCAATGCGGTCATCGGCATTTCCGGCGGTCTGGATTCCACCCTTGCCCTGCTGGTGGCGGTGGAAGCTATGCGGCAGCTGGGCCGTCCCACCACCGATGTCTACGGTGTCACCATGCCCTGCTTCGGCACCTCTGACCGGACCTATAACAACGCATGGGAACTGATGCGGACCCTTGGCATCAGCTCCAAGGAGATCGTTATCAAGGATGCGGTGTCCCTCCATTTTAAGGACATCGGTCACGACGAATCCATCCACAACGCCACCTTTGAAAACGCGCAGGCCCGTGAGCGGACCCAGATCCTCATGGACTACGCCAGCGTGGTGGGCGGCATCGTGGTGGGTACCGGCGACCTTTCTGAGCTGGCTCTGGGCTGGTGCACCTACAATGGCGACCATATGAGCATGTACAGCGTCAACGGCACCGTGCCCAAGACCCTGATGCGCTGGATGATCGATGCCATCTCTGAAACTGAAAGCTTCGCTGCCTCCAAGGCTGTCTTGAAGGATGTTCTGGATACTCCCATCAGCCCCGAGCTGCTGCCTCCCGATGCCGAGGGCAAGATCAGCCAGCAGACCGAAGACTTGGTTGGCCCCTATGCCCTCCACGATTTCTTCATTTACCACGCCCTGCGCTACGGTTTTACCCCTGAAAAGATCTACACCATGGCCTGCCGGGCCTTTGCCAATGACTTCGATGCAGCCACCATTAAAAAGTGGCTTAAGAGCTTCTACCGCCGTTTCTTCACTCAGCAGTTTAAGCGCAACTGCATGCCTGACGGCGTGAAGGTCGGCGCTGTCGGTCTCGGCCCCCGGGGCGACTGGACTATGCCCAGTGATGCCAGCGCAAGGATCTGGCTTGACGAAGCAGAGCTTCTGTAAGTGTGGAGTTTTTTTACAGTAACGCCTTAATTATAATAGGAAACAGCCTGCCGTTCTTTCAAAACGAACGGCAGGCTGTTTTTGTTATCGAACTAGAAAAACAACTCCACTTTCCACTCTCAACACTCCACACTCCACCCTCATAAAAGGATCGGCTGTACCTGCCGTCCCTCCAGTGCGGCATCCAGCGTCTGGGGGATCTGGGCAAAATCAGCCACCAGACTGGTGGGCTTTCCTGCGGCATCATCCTGCCCGAAGGGGACAAAGTAGTAATGCTTCCGCGCCAGCAGCCGTCCGATATTTTCCGCAGCTCCCGCCAAGCCGTCATTGGTGGAAACAGCCACCACAACAGGGCGCCCGTTGCGCAGATGGCTCTTTGCTGCCATGGTAACAGGTCCATCCGCAATGCCATGCGCCAGCTTTGCCAGTGTATTTCCGGTGCAGGGAGCGATAACCAGCGCATCGAACAGCTTCTTTGGCCCAATCGGTTCTACCTGTGCAATGGTATGCAGCGGTTCGGTCCCGCAGATCTCCCGGGCGGCGGCAAGATGCTCCTTTGCAGACCCGAAGCGGCTGTCGATGGTGTAGGAGGTGGAGGAAAAAATGGGAATGACCTGATAATCCCGGGTCAGCAGCTCCATCACCGGGAACACTTTGGCATAGGTACAGAAGGAACCGCACAGGGCAAATCCGATGGTCATAAGGAACCCTCCTTAATGTGATTCAAAATGGTTTGGGCAATGAGTTTTCCGGAGGATTTGGGGGCGTAGATACCCGGCAGCCCCCGGGCGATCACCACATCCTCGCCCTCCATTCCGGGCTGGGATGCTAAATCGATTTTTATGCAGTCTTTACAGGCAGATAACTGCCCTTCGGTAAGCACCATTTCCGGGACCGTATTGAAAATAAGCCTCATTTTGGGAAGGACCTTTCCGATGCTGAGATAATCCACAGCCTCAAAGCCCAATGCTTCCGCCATGGCCCGGTCGCATTCTTTCCGTGCAGCGATGGCCACATGGCAGCCCATGCTCTTTAAAAGCTGCCCCAGACATTTCCCAATCCGTCCCCAGCCGAGGATCAGGACAGGCGTATCTGCAAAGGTGGTTTTCAGCAATGGCGCGGCTACCTGCAGGGCGCAGTCTGCTGTGATGGCGGCGTTAAGGGCCAGATAGCGGGAGCTTTTCAGCAGGTCAATCTTCTGGTATGTAGATAAGGAAGGATCCTCTAAGTTTCCGCCCATGACGCAGATATCCGGTGGAAGCATGGAAAGGATCCTGCGGACATCCTCTCCGCCCCGCAAAATGCCAACGGAGGCAAAGCTGGGCACATCCAGCAGCAGGTGGGTCACCTCCGGCGTGGGGTGGTCCACAAGCGGAACGCCGGCGGAGGCGAGAAAAGAAGCGGCAAAACGGCAGGCCTCGGTGCTGCCCACCGGGTAGATCAGGCGTTGTTTCATCCAATCACTCCTTTGCCCCAGAATATGTACCGGGTCTTCCTAATGTGCTTGATTTTTTCAAAAATCACAGGTATAATGAAGGCAAGAGGTGAAGAATATGCAGAGACTTGGTTTTATTCACGATATGATGGATGTAAAGGTTTTGATTCTGTTCGTCATGGCCCGGGTCAACTATCCTGTCAACATCCAGCAGATCTATGAGCTGTGCTATCAGGACGATTGCCTGAGCTATTTTGATGTGTGTACCGCTGTGCCGGAGATGGTAAAGTCCAACCATCTGAAGGAACTGGAAAATGAGTGCTATGAGATCACCGAGAAGGGCAAGGCAGACGGCTCCCTGACGGAGGATTCCATCGCCTACACCGTCAAATGCCGGGCTGACAATGCGGTGAACCGCTTCAACCGCCAGATTCGTCGCAGCAGCTTCGTCAAGACCCAGATCATCCCCCGGGAGGGCGGCGATTTCTCTGTCATCATGGCGCTGGACGATGAAGCCGGTAACCTGATGACCTTGGAGCTGATGGCTCCTAATCAGCGGCAGGCTGTCCGTCTGGGCCGCCTGTTTGAAAAGAAGGCAGAGGCTGTCTATAATCTGACCATGGCAGAGCTGCTGGATGAGGAAGACGAGATCGACGACTAAACGACACCCCCGGTGATCCAAAAGAAAGAAGGGGCGCGGATGCGGTTCACGTTTGAAACCGACTATCATCAAAAGGCCTTGTCTGTTATGGCAAGATGTATCCGAAAAACGGTGAGAAGGTCCAAAAGCAAACGCAGCCATATTTTTGGCTGGCTGGTAGTTGCGCTGGCCCTGCTGCTGTCTTTTTCCTCCAGCGAAGAAGCCTTTGCGATCACCGCTAAGGAAATCACAACGTGGATCACCGCACTGGTGATCGTGCTTGCACTCCTGTTTGAGGATCAGTTAAACGGCTATTTCGCCCGCAAGCGTATGCTGAAAGGAACGGAAAAGGCGTTCGCTGTCTTTGATACAGAGAAACAGGATAGCTTCCTTTCTGAAACAGCCATCGGAAAAACAGAATTTTCCTACAGCGGCATTCTTCTGGTCGCGGAAACAGAAAAGTATTTTGTGTTTCTGCTCAGCGCAAGCCACGCCCAGATTTATGACAAATCCAGCCTGACAGGCGGAACGGTAGACGAGTTTAGAACCTTCATCACCGAGAGAACCGATAAGGAGATCGTATTTGTCAAATGATCTCTCCGGGATTTTAGAAATACACTTATTTTTAGGGCGTGTTGCAGTATTTGCAACACGCCCATCATAAATGAAAGGGGACTGCAACATGACACATCCGAAACAATGGAGAGAAACCTGTGACCCGTTCTCTTTGAAATATAACAATGTTCAAGTCAAAGAAATACTGGGATATCCACATGCAGGAAATGATGTGTTTCATGTCCGGGGAATCGTGGCGGATAAGGAAACCACAGCATACGTTAAGGTGGCCAGACAACAGGGTGCGGCGATAGGGAATGAGGTCAATATATTAACGCAACTGAATGAATCTATTTTTCCTAAGGTAATCGACTATGATCGTGAACTGGGTTTGTTTTCGGTGACTGCGGATATGCCCGGCTTGCGCTTATCCACAATAGTGGAGGATAATCAAGATATGGCATCTCTTTCTTACATGGAGGAATATGGAGAAGCGTTGTCGAAGATTCACCAAATGCGTGTTGAAGCGGACAAGCAGGCGGATCGAAGATTCTACCACCCTCCGACCGATGAAGTGTTGGAAAAGCTGGATCTTGCTTTTTTGTCAGAGTATTTTAATGACAAGCCAAGCGGTGAAAAAACTGTCTTCTGCCATGGCGATTTTCATTATGCGAATTTGCTTTGGAAGGATAGCCATATAAGCGCGATTCTCGACTTTGAACTTGCCGGATACGGTGATCGGGATTTTGACATTGCTTGGGCGTTGTTTGTTCGACCGGGTCAAAAATTTCTGAAAACTAATGAAGAACGGGAGCTGTTTATAAAAGGATATCAAAAGAACGGCGACTGCAACATTGAGGCGGTCAAATACTACATGGCGCAATGCTATACCTATTTCATGCGCATGTGTTATGACGACCAAGAATACTGTGAATATATTAGGGACTGGCTTAAAGCAAATTGTATTTAATAGGGAATTTCAAAAGAAGCTTTGAGAAAAACGTGTGGGACCTACCCTTGCCGCTGAAACCGAATCATGGTATAGTTAAGGTACACCGGATGACCGGTGACACGAAAGGAGCTGCCGCATATGAAATTTCAGTTTAGAGAAAAGAAAGTCAAACTCCCCGGTAATGTCCACGCTTATGCTGAAAAGAAAGTAATGAAGCTGGCACGGTATTTTGAGGAGGATGCGGAAGCAGTAATTGTCTTCTCTGTGGAGAAGAACCGGAATAAGGCTGAGCTTACCGTTCACGGGGCAGGCACCTGGTTCCGGGCAAGTGAGAGCACATCCGATATGTTTGCCTCCATCGATGCAGCGGTGGCAACCATCGAAGGCCAGATCCGCAAGAATAAGACCCGTCTGGCCCGCCGCCTGAAACAGGATGCCTTCGTCCGCAGTGTACAGGAGGAAACCTCCTTCGTGCCGGATGCAGAGGAAGACCTGAGCATTACCAAGATCAAGCAGTTCTACTTCAAGCCCATGACCCGGGAAGAGGCTGTTATGCAGATGAATCTGCTGGGCCATAATTTCTTCGCCTTCCGGGATGAAGATAACGGCGGAAGTTTTGCCGTTGTTTACCGCAGAAACGAAGGCGGCTATGGCTTGATCGATGATAGTGAGTAAGATAAATGGTGCTAAGGAGCCTCGAAAGAGGCTCCTTTTCCTTTGGGAAAACCGCACGAAAAAAGATGTAGAAATTTGTAAAAAAGTGCTTGACAAAAGGGAAGTGGTGTGCTAGTATATGCAAGTCGCCGCGAGCGGCGCAAATGAATAGCGAATCCGAAAGAAATTTGAAAAGTAATGAAAAAAGTACTTGACAAATGAAAGCGGATATGCTAACATAGCGAAGTTGCCCAGCGGGCAGCGAGC
>JAFSCK010000116.1 GCA_017436785.1 Oscillospiraceae bacterium
ACAAACAGGTGCTATGCACCCAGCCGGGAGCATAGCGCCGTTTGTTGTCAGCAGCCCGTTTCACGGTCTGCGTGTAGTTCCTTGTAAACTGACCTAATTCAAGATAGAAACTTATTTTAATTTCCACTTCTCGCCATTTGGCATGATACGGATATCGCCGGGGTATCTGTCTAAGCTTGTGCCATCCTGCACCGAGCGTACCACGGTTTCCTCACGATAGTCGGGATCTTCATACCATACCGTAAAATAGAGCTTGTCTCCATTGCGGAAATTTAGGGTCTCTCGTTCCTCAATGGGGAAACGAACCTGTTCCGGCCATATGATCTCAAAGTTGCCATCCCCGGGAGATCGAGTTAGGGACAATGGGTTTATATGGAGCATTAGATTGTAGCAGTTCTGCACCGCTGACAAAGGAATCTGTGTGACCTCTGACAGCTCACCCGGCTGGAAGCGCAGGATGCGGATGATGCCATCTGGAAAGTTCACCACCAACAGCGCCACAGCACCGTTGTCATACACCGGGTAGCCCAGATACTGACCAGCCACAGCAGGGACAGGCTCATAGACCGTTCCATCCGGATAGTGGATGAGATACAGTCGGTTACTCTGCACCGGATGCCCCATACGGAACAGTTCTTCTGCTTCGTACAAGTCGCCGTGGATGTAGTCCGTGGACCAGTACCATTTATCAGTGCCACCCCGGACAAGCTCCATATTCGTGATGCCATGTAAATCAATCGTCACCATATTTCTCCTTCAATCTGGAAATATCCTCTTTGTCGATCCATTCCTCAGAGTAGCCGCATGCGCAGCAAACATAGCGGTGAACAAGCACAGCAGAGAAGTTGCTCCATCCAGTCTGAATGTTATTGCCGACACCGTATGCTCCAGCCTTGCCTGGAACTCTAATGATATCTGTGCTGTTGCACTTGGGGCAAATCTTTCTATTCTTCATGCTTAGTCCTCCCACATCTGCTCATATCAATTAGAAATACCAACATAGCCAGTCTCTTCGATGATGTACTGACCTTCCTCAGAAAGAATCCACTCAAGCAGCAGATCAACATTCTCGTTGCTGTTCTCTTCATAGGTCACGGCGTACATGGGCGTAACAATGGGATAACTGCCGTTTCGGATGTTTTCAGCGGTCGGTGCAACACCATCCACGGAAAGCACCTTAATATCGGGATTCTGGATAATACCCTCCACATAGTATCGGAAAGAGAAACCGATGGAATTGGACTTGCTCCGGTAGTTGGACACCTGCTCAATAATGCCCGACATCAGATCGTTTCTCAGTTCAGTGGGAGCCTCCATGATGGGGGTATCGCCCATGAAACGCTGTAGCATACTCTGGCTTCCGCTGCCTTCGTTCCGTTGGAACGCAGCGATTTCTTCGTTCTTGCCGCCAACCTGCTTCCAGTTAGTGATCTCGCCGGAGTAAATCCCCTTGATCTGCTCGGTGGTCAGATTGTCAATGGGATTATCCTTGTGGACGAAGAACACAAATGCTTCCGTTCCAACAGGGGTATACACAAAGGTCGTATCCTGTTCCTCGGCATAGGCTTTCTGCTCTTCGGAGGGATAGACACCAAGGAACAGATCGATTCTCTTTTCCGCCAACAGTGCGTAGCCTCCAGGCGTGTTGTTGTATTCAAAGACTCCATCATAGAGTTCCGTTGTTTCGGGATAGACCGCATTGACAAAAGCAGAATACACCGGGAAGAATGCGGCAGCTCCGTCAATGACAGGAAGATCATCTGTGAGTTTCAGCGTTTCGCTGTCAATCTTCACGATTTTGGAATCTTCTCTGAAGGGCAGGTATTCATGCACATTGATATTCGGAGCCGTGTTGATTGTAATACTCTGGTCGTACTTCTCCAAACCGTAATGGACACCCAGAGAAATAAAGTAGATCACTGCAGGAATCAGCCAAATAATAAGGAATTTCTTCCTCTTTTTCAGCCAGATCAGCGGCAAGCACAGCGACGGAATTACAAGCATCCCGATATAGGCGAACACTTGATGGATACCTTCCGCAATAAGGATCATGCCGCCGATGACCGCTATGTAGCCGCTTGCTACGATAACAAGGACTGTTAAAATGATCTTGGCAAAGAACACCAGCACTTCTTTGCCCGTAGCAGCCGGAGCATCTGCATCCCGCTTTTTCCAAAGGTAAACGCTGAGTCCTCCATAGAACAGCAGCAGAACAGCACCGACCAATATCTCGCTGCCTCCACGATAAATCATATGCAAGGCAGGAAAGACGCCAAAGATGCCGCCCCAAAGGATGCCCTTATGGAGCAGAACTGCGGCAATCAGAAAACAGGCCAGCCATATCAAAATCATGCCCATCGCCATGCTCACTCCGGTCAATCCGGAGAAAAGGTAAAATGCCAAAAAGAACACAGCCGGGATATATCCTAAGTATTTTTTCATTTGTCACGCCTCCTTTGCGGGCGGTTACAGGATATCATCAAAGCAGATATTTGCAACCTCGTTTCTAAGCAGCTTGTCGCCAAAGCGGGCATTCTCATACAATGCGTACCATCCGGGGAAAAGCTGCATTTCCTTGCTTTCTTCACAATACAGCGACCATTCGCCATCCTTATGGCTCACGAAATAGTGCAGGCCATCGTGGGACAGTTCCATCTCACGGCCTGTCTCCAGAGAGAGGAGCATCAGCCCATCATTATAGCGACGCTGCCACTCATTCCAGAAAGCGGTGTATCCGTTCCGATCAAACTCATCCTTCGGGATTTCTTTCGGTGTGCAGGCATCGTAGAACTTCTTTACACTTTTTGCGAAGTCCAGTACCTTGTACTGATATTCCCGAAGCGCCACGACCTCCTCTTGCCCGGAGGGGAGAATCAGCCGGACCATATCGCCCTCATGGATAGTTGACCAGTCTGTACCTGTGTCACAGCCGCTGATTTGAACCTCGGTCAATTCCGCATTGGCAATGAGAAAATGCCCACAGCAAGGAATCATCTGAATATCATGATAGGCCATGATTTTATCCTCTGTCAGAGTTTTCAGAAGATACAGCGCAGTTGCACTGACGGTGCCGGTATCCTCAACAACAGTATCACCGAACTGCACCGTGACACGACCATGCAGGCAGAGATCCTGCGGGTCATCTGCTACGCCGCCGATCCACTCAAACCTGTCGGCCTTTATTTTGAAAATACCCATCGCAATGTATCTCCTTTCTTTGCAGAACCATCCTGTTTTTATAAAAACGACTCTACTGCATAAATTGTACCGGTGCCACTCCAGTAAAACAGGTACAGCTCTGAATTATCATTTTGCTTCATATAGACAAGCTGACACTTACTCCAATCCGGAATAACATCAGCCGGAACATCAATGTCTTTCAAAAACTCCACCACAGCAGCAATCTGCCCTTGGGAGGGTACGTCAGCCTCAGAAAATACC
>JAFSCK010000017.1 GCA_017436785.1 Oscillospiraceae bacterium
AAATCGTAATTTATCAATCTACTTTCTGTAGGGCGGGGTCATGACCCCGCCGGTCGCTATCGATACGCATACGGTATCGTTCTATGCGTAGTGCGCCGTTTATTGCCTATTTCACCATGCGAAAACTTGCCACCGGGTCGGCGGGGTCATGACCCCGCCCTACAGTGGCTAGTAGAATACATCGACAAATGCCCATTTATAGGATATACAGCACTTATTCTTCCGCAGCTTCCTGCTCACTTTCCGGGGCGGGGAGCTTATTTTTGTCTGCGTTGACGAAGGCCATCAGCTCATCGCCGGTGATGGTTTCCTTCACCAGCAGGAACTCGCTGATCTCGTCCAGCAGTGCGCGGTTGTTCATGAGGATGCCCTTGGCATCTTCGTAGCACTGGTTCAGGATCTTCTGGACCGCCATATCCACCTTAAAGGCAGTTTCCTGAGAGCAATCCTGATGGGCCTGACCATCCAGATACTGGCTATGAACGGAGGCAGTGGCCATAAGGCCCAGCTCGTCGCTCATGCCGTACAGGGACACCATATGCCGTGCCAGCGCAGTGGCTTTCTGGATATCGTTGGAAGCACCGTTGGTCTGGACATTGAAGACCACCTGCTCCGCTGCCCGGCCGCCCAGAATACCCCGGACCTGACTCAGCAGCTCATCCTTGGTGGAGAGGTACTTTTCTTCCTCCGGCAGGTACATGGTGTAGCCCAGCGCGCCTTCGGTATGGGGGACGATGGTGATCTTGGAGACCGGCATGCTCTTCTTTTCCAGCGTGGAGACCAGTGCGTGACCCACCTCGTGGTATGCGACCAAACGCTTTTCCGTTTCGGTGAGCACGGTATTTTTCTTCTCCGCACCGGCAACTACCGTATCGATGGAGGCCATCAGGTCCTCCTGATTGACAAATTTGCGGCCCATGCGGACAGCCCGGAGGGCGGCTTCGTTGACCAGATTTGCCAAGTCTGCGCCTACACAGCCTGCGGTGGCGTGGGCGATCTTCTTCAAATCTACGTCTTCGGACAGCTTGATCTTCCGGGTGTGGACCTTCAGGGTATCCAGACGGCCCTGGAAATTGGGGTTGTCCACCACGATCCGCCGGTCAAAGCGGCCGGGCCGCAGCAGTGCCTTGTCCAGAATTTCCGGACGGTTGGTGGCGGCGAGGCACACAATGCCCTTGGTGGAATCAAAACCGTCGATCTCTGCCAGCAGCTGGTTCAGCGTCTGCTCCTGCTCGGAGTTGCCGCCGTAGCGGGTGTCGCGGGAGCGGCCTACGGCATCGATCTCGTCGATGAAGATGATGCAGGGCGCTACCTTGGCGGCCTGCTGGAACAGGTCACGGACCCGGCTGGCACCCATGCCAACGAACATCTCCACGAAATCAGAGCCTGAGATGGAGAAGAAGGGCACATCGGCTTCGCCTGCCACGGCCTTGGCAAGGAGGGTCTTGCCGGTACCGGGGGAGCCTACCAGCAAGGCACCCTTGGGAAGCTTTGCGCCGATGGCGGTATACTTCTGGGGATTGTGGAGGAAATCGATGATCTCCTGCAGGGATTCCTTGGCTTCGTCCTGACCGGCCACATCCTTAAAGGTGACACCGGTCTGCTTTTCCATGTAGACCTTGGCTTTGGACTTTCCGAAGCCGCCCATCATGCCGTCGCCGCCCATGCGACGGGTCAGCATGGTCATCAGCAGGTACATGGCGCCGATCATGATGGCGTAGGAAAGAATCATCATGATCATGGAGTTGTCCTCCACGATGGGCTGTTTGACCTCCACGCCCATGGCAGCCAGTTCGTCCGCAAGCGCCATCCGGTCGCCGGAAGGCAGGCCGGTAAAGCAGGCCTTCTGCTGGGAGGGCTCTTTTTCTGCCTCTTCCTTGGTCATATACAGCACGCGGTCGCTTTGGATCTCTACTTCTGCCAGCTGGTTGCTGTCCTTGGCTTCCACAAATTGATCCCAGCGGGTCTCCGTATACTGGCTCTTTTTTACTGTATTCATGACCCAGCTGAACACCAGCACCAGCACCAGTGCGATCATCAGGGGGGTCAGATAGCCCTTCGGCTTATTTCCCTCGGGCTTTTGGGGTTTGTTCTTATTGTTGTCGCGATTGGGCTCCATAAAATCCCTCGCCTCCTTATTACAGGGTACACATTTGAGCTATCATAACACATTTTTCCACCGGAGGCAACGTAGGATTCCTTTACTGAGCGTAAATTTTCTGTGAATTTCCGGTAAAATGCGGCTTTTTCAAGATAGTGATAAAAAATAAGAGTTGAGAAATTGCAAAAATGCTGTTATAATGCTAATATCTATTGCTATGCGTCAAAGCCTCCCCTTGAGGGGAGCCTTTTCCCAAACAACGAAATTGGAGTGAACGATATGAACGAGAAACGCCGTCCCCCCAAGCGGGACGATCAAGCGCCCCGCCGTGCCGACCGCTTTGCGGAGCGCACCGTGGTGGAGGAAGTGGAAGGCCAGCTGGAGGGCCGCAATGCCCTGCAGGAGGCTCTGAAGTCCGGCCGCACCATCGACAAGGTCTTTGTTGCCGCCGGAGATACGGACCGGGGCTTGCAGCGCCTTGCGGCACAGGCCAAGGAGGCCGGTGCTGTGGTGGTCCCTGTTGACCGCCGGAAGCTGGATGCCATGTCCACCACCCGGGCCCATCAGGGCATCATTGCACTGGCTGCTGCCCACGAATACTGCACCATCGACGACATTCTGGAGGAAGCTGCCTCCCGGGGAGAAGCACCCCTCATTATCATCTGTGACGAACTGTCGGACCCCCATAACCTTGGCGCGATCATGCGCTCCGGCGAGTGTGCCGGTGCCCACGGCGTCATCATCCCCAAGCGCCGCAGCGTGGGCCTCACGGCTACTGTGGCCAAGGCCTCTGCCGGTGCGGTGGAGTACATGAAGGTAGCCCGGGTCACCAATGTGAACAACGCCATTTCCGAGCTGAAGGATAAGGGCGTGTGGATCTTCGGCACCGCTGCCGAAGGCTCTGTGCCCATGTACAAGGCCGACCTGACAGGGCCTACGGCTATCGTCATCGGCAATGAGGGCGACGGTATGAGCCAGCTGGTCCGCAAAAACTGCGACATGCTGGTGCACATCCCCATGAAGGGCAAGATCAGCTCTCTGAACGCCTCCGCCGCCGCTTCTATTTTGCTGTACGAAGCGGTCCGCCAGCGGCTTGGCTAATTTCGCAAATTCCCCATCTCCCTAGGAGGAAGCCTATATGGAAAACAAAAACGAAGTTCCCGAATTTGATCTGGACGAGATCCTGAACGAATTTCACGACGAACCTGCACCGGATGCTGCCGAGGTGGAGCCGGACGAGGAGCTGGAAGCACTGCTGCACCTGCCGGAGCTGACCATCACCCCTGTGGTGGTGAAGGATACCAGCATTGAGGCGCTGCTGGAGGATGTCCCTGACCTGCCCGTGCTGGAAGGGGATACCACCGTGCTGCCGGAGGTGGCGCTGGAAGGTCATACCGTCCAGTTTGCCCCCATCATTGAAGAGGCGCAGCCGAAGTCCCTGACCGAGGACACCATCCAGATCCCGGAGCAGGAGCATCCGGCATCCAACGACGAGACCCGCCCCATCGGGGACTTGTCCGCCTTCTTGAAGGAAAGCGCACCTGCGGCAGAAGAAGCTGCCGAGGCAGCCCCGGAGGAGGAAAAACCTTCCATCCCCGAGCCGATCCCCTTCCGTTCCCGTCTGCGGGAATTGAAGCGGCAGCTGGTGGCGGGCCCGGAAAAGCGGTATTATGAGCTTTCCGAGGTGGGTACTGCCCGGCTACAGATCGCGCTGCTGCTGAACATTGCCATTGTTATCCTGTGTGCCGGTGTCACCACCATGTTCGCGCTGGATATGGTGCCGGAAAACCGGCTGCGGCTGGTGATCTTTTCTCAGGTGCTGGCGATGATGTGTTCTGCTTTGCTTGGCAGCCACCTGATGGTGGACAGCATCGGCGACCTGATGAAGGGCCGCTTTACGGTGAACACCTTGCTGACCTTGACCTTTGCTGCCTGCATGATCGACGGCATCTTCTGCCTGATGGAGCTGCGGGTCCCTTGCTGCGCTGCCTTCAGTCTGGAAATGACCATGGCCCTGTGGGCCCGGCTCCAGCGGCGCAATACGGAAATGGCCCAGATGGATACCATGCGCAAGGCTGTGCGCCTGACGGGCATTATTAAGGTAGAGAATTACTATGAGGGCATGGATGGTCTGCTGCGCACCGAAGGCGAAGTGGACGATTTCATGCAGACCTATGACAAAATGACCTCTCCTGAGCTGGTGCAGTCCATTTATGCGGCCCTGAGCTTTGTTGCCTGCCTTGGCATCGCCGGGTTTGCGGGATATCTGCACGGTATCAGCATGGGCGTGCAGATCTTATCCACCTCGCTGCTGGTGGCGGTGCCGGCGACCTTCTTCATTTCCACCACTCGTCCTATGGCAATTCTGGAAAAGCGGCTGCATATGGTGGGCACTGTCCTGTGCGGCTGGGAGGGCGTCAAGGACCTGTGCGGCAAGGCTGCCTTCACCCTGACCGATATGGACCTGTTCCCCAAGGGCAGCACCAAGCTCAACGGTGTCAAGTTCTATGGCGACCGGGAGCCTGATGAGGTGGTCTCCTATAGCGCATCCCTGATTCTCCGCTCCGGCGGCGGTCTGGTGCCGGTGTTCCAGCAGCTGCTGAAAAACCGCAGCTGCGAGTCCTTTGCAGTGGAAAACTTCCAAAACTACGGCGACGGCGGCATCGGCGGTGAAGTCTGCGGCGAGCCTGTGCTGCTGGGAACGCTGGACTTCCTGCAGGATATGGGCGTAGAGATCCCCGAAGGCACCATGGTGTCTCAGGCGGTGTATGCTTCCATCGACGGTCAGCTCAGCGCGGTCTATGCCATTTCCTATGCTAAGATGCGTTCTGCAGCAGCAGGTCTTGTGACATTGTGCGGCTACCGGAAACTGCGGCTGCTGAAGGTCCCCGGAGACTTCATGCTGACAGAAAGCTTCCTGCGGACCAAGTTCAATGTAAAAACCAAGCGGATCCGCTTCCTTGACCGGGAAGCTGCGGCAGAATTAAACCGCTTCCATCCGGATCCCAGCGAGCCGGTGCTGGCCCTTGCCACCCGGGAGGAGCTGGTGTCCTCTGCCTATGCTGTCACCGGTGCCCGGGCGCTGCGCCAGTCCACCAAGCTGGGTGTGATACTGCACCTGCTGGGAGGCATGCTGGGTCTTATCACCATGCTGGTGCTGGGCTACCTCGGCAGCACCGAGCTGCTGACCCCCACCAACGTCCTGCTCTACCAGCTGGTCTGGGCCGTCCCCGGTCTGCTGGTCACGGAATGGACAAGAATCGTATAACAAAATCCCTCCCGCTCCCGGGAGGGATTTTTGCGATAAATGGGCATTTGCCGAAAGATAGATGTCATTGCGAGGAGGGCGAAGCCCGACGTGGCAATCCCCTACAAGTTTCCGGAATGTATCGTTTTATGGTCCTGCGCGGACCTTTGGAGGGGATTGCCACGTCGCCCCCTTGGGGCTCCTCGCAATGACATGCGTTGTTCGATACAACACGCTAAATTACAATTTCGCAAGATCCTTAATGACTTCCCCTGCCAGGATCAATCCGGCTGCGCCGGGGACAAAGGCCACGCTGCCGGGGATCTGGCGCTTACCGAGGGCGGCAGCTTCCTCCTCCCAGCCGGTGGGGGTCAGGGCTTCTTCCTTGGAATAGACCACCTTCAGGTGCTTGATGCCCCGTTTCCCCAGCTCCTTGCGCATGATCCGGGCCAGCGGGCACATGGAGGTTTTGGAAATGTCTGATACCTCGAAGGCGGAGGCATCCAGCTTGTTTCCCGTGCCCATACAGCAGATGATGGGGGTGCCGACCGCATTTGCCCGCTCCACCAGTGCCAGCTTGCCGGTGACGGTGTCGATGGCATCTACGATATAATCATACTCCGAAAAATCAAACTGACCTGCGGTTTCCGGAGTATAAAAAACTTCATGGGTCCGGACGGTGCAGCTGGGATTGATGTCCAAGATTCGCCGTTTTGCGACCTCCACCTTGGGCAGCCCCACGGTGGAATGGGTGGCTAAAATCTGGCGGTTGATATTAGACACGCTGACGCAGTCGCTGTCGATGAGATCCAGCTGTCCGATGCCGCTGCGGGCCAGTGCCTCCACGGTATAGCCGCCCACGCCGCCGATACCAAAGACAGCCACCCGGGCGTTTTGCAGCCGCTCCAGCGCGGCAGTGCCCAAAAGCATCTGGGTCCGTAAAAATTGTTCGTGCATAGTAATTCTCCTGACCGGATGTCATTGCGAGGAGCGAAGCGACATGGCAATCCCTTGCAAGGTTCCGGAATGTATCGTTTTAGACATCTGCGCAGACATTTGGAGGAGATTGCCACGTCGCTTCGCTCCTCGCAATGTCGGATGATATGTAGTTTTTGCAGATATGGTATATTCAGTCATAAAACCGGGTATCGCAGTGCTGAAACAGCAGGTGCAGGTTTTGGCTGTGCCAAGAGGGGCCGTCGCAGAACTCGTAGTACAGTGCCCCCTGACTTTCGTCCCAGCCGTAAGTTACCAGCTCCAGCGCATCATGGCACAGCTGGTTGGGTTCGGCCTTGTAATAGCTTCCGTCAGCGACCGGGGTGAATTGGTCCTGCGCAAACAGAACGCTCTTGATGGAGCTGCCGAACCGTCCGGACTCTACCCGGTTGAGGATAGTCCGCATCACCAGTGCCACGCATTCGGTGCATTCTCCGCTGCCCAGCTCTGCCATACCGATCTTCAGCAGCATCTCCTGCTCCTCTTCGGTGAAATCGTAGACCGGCTCCGGAGGCAGCGTGGGGAGGGACGGGGACGGCTGGGTGCTGGGCGTGACTGATTCCACGGTTTCCGGGGGGATCGTGGCTACGGAGGTCTCCGGGGGAACCACATCGGTATAGGCCGTGCAGCCGGCGAGGAACAAAAGGATAAGCAGAAGCGGCAGCAGTTTCATTTCCATCCTCCCGGTAAAAAGATAGCTATATTATAGTAGCATCCGCACCGGATGTCAAATACCGCAAAGCAAAAGGCGGTTTTGTTAAAAATTACCAAGCAGGTTTTCCTTGCTTTTTTGGTAGATCGGGTGTATAATAGGTCCATAATGCATAACTGGCTCTATGCCAAATATTTCCCCCAAAGGAGGTGCGGCGGATTGAAGCGGTTGATCGCCATGATCTGTTCCCTGATTTTGACCATCCAATTCCTGCCTGCGGCTGCGGTAACAGCAGAAGCGGCAAGCTTTAATATGTTCAGCAAGTATGTCCCCAGCCAGTCCGATCCTGCATCTGCGGAGGTTCCTGTGCTGGAAGGGGAGGAGAGCGTCCCCGCCCTGCCGGTGGTGAGTGCCAGCGATCTGGCAGCTTACACTGTGGAGGAAACGGTTCCCGAAGAAACGAAGCCGGTCCCCCAGTCCTACTGCGATGTTCCCCTGTACTTACAGAACGACTATCCCAATGTCCGTTACGGCTCCGGCAGCATTGCCACCTCCGGCTGCAGCGTTACCTGCCTTGCCATGGTGGCCACCTACCTGACAGGACATACCTACATGCCCGATGAGCTGGCGGATTACTTCTCCGCTTACAACAGCATCAACCACATGGAACGTTTGGAATATATGTCCGACCAGCTGCAGCTTCCCTGGCGGCGGGCGGAGAACTTCCACGATGCCCTGCGGGCCTTCAAGGAAGGCAGTCTCGTCATCGCCATGATGAACCAGAAGTCCCTGTTCACCGATGAGCAGCACTTTATCCTCTGGGCTGGCATGACTGAGGACGGCAAGATTCTGGTCAATGACCCCAACGCCAACAACTACAGCCGCTGGGAGCTGGAAAAGGCTTTCGCAAATGGTTTTAAGGAAGGTGACCTGAGCTGCGGCTACAGCGGCGCCTGGATCTACGATCCTTCTGAAATGCCGGAAGAACCCTTCATCTATGTGGAGAATAAGGAATATGTGGAATGCCGATATCCCGGCGTTGACCTGACACTGGAGGAACAGAACCTTCTGGCCCGGATGATCTGGGTGGAAGCCCGGGGCGAAAGCTTCGAGGGTCAGCAGGCCATCGCAGAGGTGGTGCTGAACCGGCTGATGTCTGACGAGTTCCAAAACAGCATCAAGGGCATCGTCTATGCGGAAAACCAGTTCCGGTCCACGCCTTTGCTGGACGAAGCAGAACCCAGCAGCATCCAGTACGAGGCACTGGAGCGGGCGCTGGAGGGTCCCTATGTGCTGCCGGAGAGCGTAGTGTTCTTCGCTACCTACCCCGTCAATGAAAACGTCTGGGGAACCATCGGCGGACATACCTTTTGCCACAGTGAGAATTACACCGAATAACACCAAGCACCGGTATCGCAAGTCCGATACCGGTGCTTTTGCATAATTTACAAAATAGCTATGGACAAAAACACGAAGGGTATGGTATTCTAATGGATATTGCAAAAGAAAGAGGGGCGGAAAATGACATTGTTCAAAAAGGTGATCCTGACACTGGTCGCCATCTGCCTGTTTGTGGCGGCAACGGCAGGCTTTACGGTGATGCTGTGCGGCGGAGATGTGTTTGGTTTTCTGAGGCAGGAACCTCAGGAGCCGGATGCGCTGGCCTATCCTCGGAGCATGACGGAGCCGGTATGGACGGAAGCAACGGTTCCTCCTCAGACGGAGCCGCCTCAGACCCAGCCCCCGGAAACAGAGCCGCCCACGGAAACAACCCTGCCTCTGGAAACGGAGCCTGAAGAAACCAAGGCGCCCCTGACCTTTGACACGGTGCCGGTGTACGATATGTCGCAGTATCCGGATATCCGGTACCTCTCCGGCTCCATCGCCACTTCCGGCAGCAATGTGACAGCCCTTGCCATGGTGGCAAGCTACATGACCAAGCACGAATACACTCCTGCCATGCTGATGGACTATTTCGGCAATTACATCGGAAACAGCTTTGAATGGCTGGACTATGTATCCGACCAGCTGCAGCTGCCTTGGCAGCGGGCGCTGAATTTCCATGTAGCCAAGCAGGCCCTGCAGGAAGGGAAACTGGTGATCGTGGTCATGGACGAGCGGAAATTCTACACGGAAAACCTCCACTTCATCGTCCTGACGGGCATCAATGAGGAAGGCCGCATTACGGTCAACGATCCGCTTGGCTCCCACTACAGCCATTGGGACCTGAGCAAGGGTCTGGAAAACGGTTTTACAGACGGGGCGATCCTCTCCGGCTACCGGGGCGCGTGGATCTTCGATGCCACGGCCATGCCGGAGGAACCTTTCATCTATGAACCCGAGCCCAATACCGATGAGTTCCGCTATCCCGGTATTGAACTGACGGAGGAGGAGATCGACCTGATGGCAAAGGTCATCTGTCTGGAAGCGGAAAGCGAGCCCTTTGAGGGCCAGCAGGCCATTGCAGAGGTCATTTTGAACCGTCTGGCTGCGGGAAATTTTCAATCCTCCGTCAAGAGCATCATCCATGCGCAGGATCAGTTTAAGGGTGCGGACCGGCTGTATCTGGCGAAGCCCACCCATATCCAGTACGAAGCGATCCGCCGTGCTCTGAACGGACCCTATGTGGTGCCCAAGGATGTGGTGTTCTTTGCTACCTATCAGGTCAACGAAAACGTATGGGGAACCATCGGTGAGCATACCTTCTGCTATCAGTGGTAATACAACCAAATCCCGGCATTCTGTTGTGGAATGTCGGGATTTTTGTTGCGAGAACTGGTGAAAATAAACAAAAAAGACGGCGCTTTTTCTAAAACATGCCGCATTGACAGAAAGGGCAAAACACGGTATAAAGAAAGTAATCTGGCAAGGTGTATCTTGATATTTGAGACCAGAAATTTGCCGTGGCTACCACGGAGAAACGAGGCACACGTTATGGCTTATCAATATTGGAGCTACGAAATCCTCCACCGTTTGTGCATGGATGCATTTACCAAATTCGGTTTCAGCGAACAGGAGGCAGACATCATTCAGGATGTGCTGCTGACCTCTGACCTGTATGGCATCGAGTCCCACGGTATGCAGCGCATGGTGCGCTACCACAAGTGCATTGAAAAGGGCATGATCAAGATCGATGCCAAGCCCGAGGTGGTCTTCGAGACCCCCATTTCCGCCGTTATCGATGCCCATGATGCCATGGGTCAGCTGGTTTCCCACCGGGCCATGGAGATGGCCATTGAAAAGGCCAAGGTAAGCGGTGTGGGCATCGTGTCTGTCCGCAATTCCAACCACTATGGCATCGCCGGCTACTATGCCAAGATGGCATGCCGCGAAGGCCTCATGGGCTTCTCCTGCACCAATTCCGAGGCCATCATGGTCCCCACCAATGCCCGTATGGCCATGCTGGGCTCGAATCCCATCGCCTGCGCCTTCCCTGCAGAGCCCTATGACTTCTTCTTTGACTCCTCCACCACCGTTGTAACCCGGGGCAAGCTGGAAATGTACAACAAGATGGAAAAGCCTTTGCCCGAGGGCTGGGCATTGAACAAGGACGGCCACCCATCCACCGATGCTCCCGATGTGCTGGCAAACATCGTAGCTAAGAACGGCGGCGGCATCATGCCTCTGGGCGGCTCCACCGAAACGCTGGGCAGCCATAAGGGCTACGGCTACGGCATGCTCTGCGAGATCTTTGCTTCCATCCTCTCCATGGGTGCCACCTCCAACTACTGCATGGTGGGCGGCAAGGGCAACATCTGCCACGGCTTTATGGCCATCAACCCTGCCTTCTTCGGCGACCCGGAAGCCATCAAGGAGCACTTCTCCAAGTTCCTGCAGGAGCTGCGCCAAGCTCCCAAGGCCGACGGTGCCGAGCGGATCTACACCCACGGCGAAAAGGAAGTGGAGGCCGTGGAGCGCATCCGCAAGAACGGTGTCCCCGTCAACGACAATACCATGGTGGAGGTATTGGACCTGTGCAACTATCTGGGCCTGGATTTCTCCAGCTACTTCGGCGATTACCGTCCTCCCGTGAAGGAAGACGTGTTTAAGGGAAATTACTAATTTTGTAGGGGAGGGGCTTGACCCTCCCGCCCAAATTGCTTTGCAATTTGGAATTTCCCGAAGGGAAATAAATATATGATCGCCTGCGGCGATGTCATTTTGCATAACAAAATGACCGGGAGGGTCAAGACCCTCCCCTACGAATACGCGTATTTTTCGCAAAAGCAAGGAGGAATGCCTATGATCTCCATTCCTTACGGCAAAACCCACATTCCCTGCGACATTCCTTACGATGGCCTGTTGGTTTCCCGGATCGATACACTGAAAAGTGAAGCATCGGGCCGGGAATTGGTGGAGGCGGCCTTGGCAGCGCCCATTGGCTCGGCCCCGCTGGCGGAGCTGGCAATGGGGAAAAACCGCTGCACCATCATCATTTCCGACCACACCCGTCCGGTGCCCAGCCGGGACATCCTGACGCCCATGCTGGAGGCGCTTCGGCAGGGGAACCCGAATATCGATATTACTCTGCTGGTAGCCACCGGCTTCCACCGGCCCACTACCACCGCAGAGCTGGAAGCCAAACTGGGACCGGAAATCGCAAACAAGGAGAAGATCATCGTCCACGATGCCTTTGACGCTGATTCCAATGTAGCGATCGGCGTTCTTCCCTCCGGTGCTCCGCTGGTCATTGATCGGGCAGCGGTGGAAACGGACCTGCTGGTTGCCGAGGGCTTCATCGAGCCCCACTTCTTTGCCGGCTTCTCCGGCGGGCGGAAAAGTGTCCTGCCCGGTGTCTGCGATAAGACCACGGTGCTGGGCAACCATTGCGGTGAATTTATCGCTTCCCCTTACGCCCGTACTGGCATCTTGGAAAACAATCCCCTGCACATTGATATGGTGGCGGCAGCGGAGCTGGCAAAGCTTGCCTTCATTGTCAACGTGGTTATCGATGACGAAAAGAAGACTGTGGCGGCTTTCGCCGGAGATTTCAAAGCGGCCCATGCCGCCGGCGTTGCCTTCCTGCGGCCCTACTGTGAGGTGCAGGCCATCCCCGGAGATATCGTCATTACCTCCAACGGCGGCGCGCCTCTGGACCAGAATATTTACCAGAGTGTCAAGGGACTGACGGCGGCGGAGGCCAGCGCTAAGAATCAGGCGGTGCTCATTATGTGCGCCCACCTTGCCGACGGCACCGGCGGCGAAGGCTTCTACCAGTCCCTGAAGACCTGCGAAAGCCCGGCTGCCCACTTTGCCCAGTGCGCGGCAACGCCTCAGGATCAAACCATCCCCGACCAGTGGGAAAGCCAGATCTTGGCAAGGATCCTCATGAAGCACCGGGTCATTTTTGTCTCCCGCCCCGAGATGGAACAGACACTTCGGGAAATGAAGCTGGACTACGCCCCGGATCTGCAAACCGCCGTTGCTATGGCAAAGCAGGAGAAGGGTGAAAATGCGGAAATCACCATCATTCCCAACGGTATTTCCGTGATGGTGAAGGGCTAAAAACACATGTCATTGCGAGCCAGTGTGCACACTGGCGTGGCAATCTCCCGGACATTCTGGAAGCTTTAAGGGGATTGCCACGTCGCTTCGCTCCTCGCAATGACAGCATAGAATTAAAGGAGAATTACATTATGGATTACGCAAAAGAATCCCTGCGGCTTCACGGTGAGTGGGGCGGCAAGATCGAAGTGGTCTGCAAGGTTCCCTGCAAGACCAAGGACGACCTGTCCCTCGCCTATACCCCCGGCGTTGCCCAGCCCTGTCTGGAGATCCAGAAGGACGTGAATAAGTCCTATGAGCTGACCCGCCGCCATAACCTTTGCGCTGTCATCACCGACGGCACTGCCGTTCTGGGTCTGGGCGACATCGGTCCCGAGGCCGGTATGCCGGTTATGGAGGGCAAGTGTGCCCTGTTTAAGGCCTTTGCCGACGTGGATGCCTTCCCTCTGTGCGTCAAATCTAAGGATGTTGATGAGTTCGTCAACGCGGTTTATCTGATGAGCGGCTCCTTCGGCGGCATCAATTTGGAGGATATCTCCGCCCCCCGGTGCTTCGAGATCGAGCGGAAGCTGAAGGAAAAATGTGATATTCCCATCTTCCACGACGACCAGCACGGAACCGCTGTCATCACGCTGGCAGGTCTGCAGAACGCCCTGAAGGTAGTGGGCAAGAAGAAGGAGGAAGTCCGCATCGTTACCTCCGGTGCCGGTGCTGCCGCCATCGCCATCGTCAAGCTGCTGCTGAGCGCAGGCTTCAAGCACATTACCATGTGCGACCGGAAGGGTGCCATCTACGAAGGCCGCGAGGGCCTCAACTGGATCAAGGAAGAAATGGCCAAGGTGACCAATCTGGAAAAGAAGTCCGGTAAGCTGGCGGATGTTCTGGTGGGCGCTGATGTGTTCATCGGCGTTTCCGCACCCGGCATGGTGACGAAGGAAATGGTCGCTACCATGAACAAGGATGCCATCATTTTCGCTTGCGCCAACCCCACCCCCGAAATTTATCCCGATGAAGCCAAGGCAGGCGGTGCACGGGTCATTTCCACCGGCCGCTCCGACTTCCCCAACCAGATCAACAACGTGCTGGCCTTCCCCGGCATTTTCCGAGGCACCTTCGATGTCCGGGCCTCCGACATCAACGAGGAGATGAAGATGGCTGCCGCTCAGGCATTGGCAGACCTGATCTCCGACGATGAGCTGAACGAGGAATACATCATCCCCGCTGCTTTTGATCCCAGAGTGGGTCCTGCGGTTGCCAAGGCCGTTGCCGAAGCTGCAAGAGCCTCCGGCGTTGCCAGAATCTAAAAAATGCAAACCCCGCCCTCCAGACACAGAGGGCGGGGTTGTTGTAGTTATAATTGTTCCCACAGGAACCGTTTCAGCCAAGCGGAGCCCATCAGGATCATGGCGATCCCGGACAGGGAAGACAACATTTGCACCAACTCTATCCATTTCATAGCGGTTCCTCCTTTAAGCGCTATTATTAGTTAGCATATGCTAACTAATAATAGTATATTATATAACCCCCAGTTTGTCAACAGTCCTTTAGAAAAAGAATAATAAAAAAGTATTGACAAATCCTGCCTCTGGGATTATGATAGGTACATGGTTAGCTGCGGCTAATCGACTTTTTATCACATCGGTTAGCTTTCGCTAATCGACAAAATAGATCGTTCATGGAAAGAGGAGGATCTTCCAATGAGAATCGCGTTTGCGGGCAATCCAAATTCCGGCAAGACCACGATGTACAATGCCCTTACCGGCCGTAATGAAAAGGTGGGCAACTGGGCGGGTGTTACCGTTGATAAAAAAGAGGCGCCCATCAAGAAAACCTTTGCGCAGGATCTGGAGCTAACCGCTGTGGACCTTCCCGGTGCCTACTCCATGTCTCCCTTCACGGCAGAGGAGAGCGTTACCAGTACTTACATCCGCAACGAGCAGCCGGATGTGATCGTGAATATCGTGGATGCCACCAACCTGAGCCGCTCCCTGTTTTTCACTACCCAGCTGATGGAACTGGGGATCCCTGTGGTGGTGGCCCTGAACAAAACGGATATCAACCAGAAAAAGAAGACCGTGATCGACAGCAAAGCTCTGTCCCAAAAGCTGGGCTGCCCTGTGGTGGAAACGGTTTCCACGGATTCGGAAAATTCTGATCTTGCTGAGGTGGTGAAGGCCGCCGTGGCCCTGCGGGGAACGATACAGAAAGCACCCTATGATCCGGGCTATGTGGATCTAAGCAATAAGGAAGCGGTCGTTGCCGCAGATAAGAAGCGCTTTGCCTTCGTCAACCGGATCGTTGCCTCGGTGGAGACACGGCAGAAGCTGACCAGAGAACGGAATTTCCAGGATAAGATCGATGATATCCTGACCAACAAGTGGATCGGTCTGCCGATTTTCGCATTGGTCATGTTCCTTGTGTTCGACATTTCCCAGTCCTCCCTCGGTCCTTTCCTTGCGGATACCTTGACGGTATGGCTGGAGGGCTTTCAGGAGCTGGTAGCGCAGAAGGCTGCCGGGGCATCCCCCATTCTGCAGGCACTGCTGGTGGATGGCATCGTGGGCGGTGTCATTGCCGTCATCGGTTTCCTGCCGCTGGTCATGGTCATGTACTTCCTGATCGCCCTGCTGGAGGACTGCGGCTATATGGCCCGGGCCACCATCGTACTGGACCCCATCTTTAAGAAGGTTGGCCTTTCCGGTAAGTCTGTGATCCCCTTTGTCATCGGCACCGGCTGCGCCATTCCCGGTGTCATGGCAGCCCGCACCATCCGCAATGAGCGGGAGCGCCGGGCCACCGCGATGCTGGCCCCCTTCATGCCCTGCGGTGCCAAGCTGCCGGTCATTGCTCTGTTTGCAGGTGCCTTTTTTGAGGATGCGTCTTGGGTGGGCACCCTGATGTATTTCGCCGGCATCTTCATCATTCTGGTGGGTGCGGTCCTTGTGAACCGGATCACCGGCACCCGCCGCAAGAGCTCCTACTTCATCATGGAACTGCCGGAATACAAGCTTCCCTCTCTGACCCGGGCCTTCAAGTCCATGTGCTCCCGGGGCTGGGCGTACATCGTCAAGGCCGGTACGGTCATTCTGGTCTGCAACACCGTGGTGCAGATCATGCAGACCTTCACTTGGTCCCTGACAGAGGCAGAGGTGGCGTCCCAGTCCATTCTGGCCTCCATTGCATCCCCCATCTCCTATTTGCTGGTGCCCATTGTGGGCGTGGCCTCTTGGCAGCTGGCGGCTGCCGCTGTCACCGGCTTCATCGCCAAGGAGAACGTGGTGGGCACGCTGGCCGTCTGCTTTGTCGGCTTGGAAAACCTCATCGATACCGAAGAACTGGCGATGCTGGAGGGTGCCGGTGCAGAGGTGGCTGGTGTCATGGCCATTACCAAGGTGGCGGCATTGGCCTATCTGATGTTCAACCTGTTCACCCCGCCCTGCTTTGCCGCGCTGGGTGCTATGAACTCCGAAATGGGCAGCAGGAAATGGTTCTGGGGCGGTGTGGCGCTGCAGTTTGCCACCGGCTTCACGGTTTCCTATCTGGTCTACCAGATCGGCACCCTGATCACTACCGGCTCCTTCGGCGCAGGTGTCCTGCCCGGCGCGATCATCGTGGCAGTCATCGTAGGCACCATCGTTTACCTCATTAAAGAGGCAGATAAAAAGCGGGCTGCTGCCACTGTGAAGAAATAATCTTTTGAGGGACGACGATTCGTCGCCCGCGGGCGGATAATATCCGCCCCTACATCCGCAGACTGTAGATAATTCCAAAATTTTAGGGACTGTTGCGTTGTTTTGCAACAGTCCCTTTTTGCATTACTCTTCAAATTCCAGAACGTCCTTGAACTTCTCCTTGAAGATGGCGAAGACGGCATTCAGCACAGCCTCGTCCTCCACAGCCAGATAGTTCTCCACCTCTTCGTCTACGGGTTCCACTTCCAGAATCACGACGGAGTCATCCTCCTCGTCCTCGGGCATCAGAACCAGATACTCCACACCTTCGTATTCGATGCAGTCCAGATATTCAAAGTTGACATCCTGACCGTTCTCGTCGGTGAGGGTGAGAATGCTGACTTCCTCTTCGGGCAGCAGGGTTTCGTTTTCCATGGGATATCCTCCTGAAAAAGTATTCTGCCTTGATTATACTCCATAGCGCCGGGAAAAGCAAGCCGAAGCCGGGAGAAATCTTAAGAAATCTCCCGCAGCAATCTATTGCATTGTGGTCTGTGGTATGGTAAAATCATAAATTATCGTCAAATAAAGGTAGTTGATTTCCCCATGAAGAAAGTATATTTCGCCCTGCTTCTGGCATCGCTGATGCTGCTGTACGGCTGCGGAAAGGAAGCTGCGCAGGAGACGAAGGCCGACCAGCGGTCTTGGTTCCACGGTGTCTCCGAGGAAGCCACGGAACCGGCCACAGAGCCTGCCGTCGTACCCACGGTGCCGATGGATGGCGATCCGAAAGATGTGACCTGCAAGGGCAGCTATTCCGCGGAGCTGACGGATGCGGTCATTGCCACAGTTGGCGACGCGGAGCTGACCAATGAGCACCTGCAGGTCTGGTACTGGGCGGAGGTGGCCCAGTGGCAGCGGGAGCATCCGGAGGAGGGGCCGGATTTTCACCAGAGTCTGGATACCCAGCCCTGTGAGATCGACAGCAGCGTCAATTCTTGGCAGCAGTATTTCCTGCGGCAGGCCCTGAACCGCTGGCATACCGCACAGGCTATGGTGACAGAAAGCAAGACACTCCCCCTGCCTACGGAGGAGGCCTACCGCCCCAATCTGAAAAACCATGAAAAATACCTGACAGACCAGCCTGCCACCAAATATCTCTACGGCTACAATGCCTACTATTCCCCCAACACCCTCCATCAGGCGTATTTGGATGCCCTGCCGGACACTCTGGCAGCACTGGCAGAGGAAGCAGGCTACGCCAACGTTTCTGCCATGGCAAAGGAGGCCTTCGGCACCACCGAGGCTGGACTGCTGGACTATGCCGATACCCTGAACCGGGGCTACATGTATTTTACCCATATGTCCTATTACATCGAACCCACGGCAGAGGAACTGGCAGTCTGGTACGAGGACCACAGCGGTGCATTCTCCTCTCAGGAGCAGCTGGTGGATATCCGTCATATGCTGCTGGTGCCGCAGAATGTGATCCTGGAAGAAAATGTCTGGCGTCCTGCGGATGCAGAGCCGGTCATCATCGAGACTGTGGAGATCCGGGAGGACGGCACGGTGAAGTGCTCCGAAAATGCGTGGCAGATCTGCGAAGAAGATGCCGAGGAAATGCTGGCAAAATGGAAGAAGGATGTCCGCTCCTCTGAGGCTACCTTTGCAGACCTCGCAAACAAAAATTCCGCCGATACCGGAACCGCTCTGGATGGCGGCGGCTATCAGGGCATCCGTAAGGGGCAGCTGATGGAGGCGCTGGATGCATGGTGCTTTGACCCTGCCCGGCAGAGTGGTGATACCACCATCATCCGCAGCGAATATGGTCTGCATGTGCTGTATTTCTCCCGAAGCTATTGCGCAGGTGAGGCTATGGCAGAGGATGCCTATTATCAGGAGCAGCAGCTTGCCCTGCTGGAAAATGCCCGTCAGACCTATCCCATGGAAGTGGAGTACAGCGCCATCACGCTGGCGGAAGCTGAGGCAGCCGTAGCTGCCGGGGATATCCTGTATCCTGATATTGCTCACGAACGGTTCCCGGAGGTCCCGCTGTACCTGCAGCAGGACTACGAGGGCACCATGTACGGCGGCTACCGTATCGTCACCAACGGCTGCGGCATCACCTCCATGGCCATGCTTGCCAGCTACATGGCAGATGATGAACTGACGCCTCCGGAAATGTGCGCCCGGTATGGCCACTACAGCCACTCCAACGGCACCGACGGCATGATGTTCAACTATGAGCCTGCTGTCATGGGCTTCTACCTTCGGGAGAAGACTTACGATGCCAAGGTGGCCAAGGCGGCACTGGAAGAAGGCCAGATCGTCATTTCCCTCCAGCACCCCGGCTACTGGACCCGGGGCGGTCACTACATCGTCTGTGAAAGCATCGATGAAGACAGCTGGGTACAGGTCCGCGATTCCAATATCTATAACTATGGCAAGCTCCACACCCATAAAGAAGACCATCACAAGTGGGGAAATATTACCCCGAAATGCGCCGGCTACTGGATCTACGAGGATAAAGTGACCTCTATCCCCGCCTGCTGCCGCTGCGGCACCGAGGAAACCATTACGGACATCCTGCTGAAGGAAGCCTATACCTGCCGGAAATGCGGGCCGGCAATCCTGAGACGGAGCAGCTATTTGCTGGGAGAATGAGAAAAAGACCACCCGCGGAATTTTGACTGCGCCGGATGAACGGTCCCGGCTTGTGCAGACTGCATAACAATGCCCCTGTGTAGCGATGATCCTACACAGGGGCTTTTGCTGTTCAGCTTTGCTGAATTGAAAGCGTTTACCGGAGGGCATGCCATTACTTCCCAACGGGTTCCGGCAGGGAAATGGTTCTGGGTGTTTTGGGGGCGGGGCCGCAGGAGGCGCGGAGGACCAGCTCTGCATGAAGCAGATGGGTGCTCAGGGGGACACCGTTGAGCTGGCAGGACAGGGCGTAGAAGGCGCTTTTGCCCAATGCCGGGCGGTTCTGCCGGATGGTGCTTAGGGGGGGATTGGTATAGCGGCAGATGGGGATATCATCGTAGCCCAGAATGCTGATGTCCTCCGGGACCCGCAGACCCAGCTCGTTGCAGTAGAACAGGGCGCTATGGGCCAGAATGTCATGGCTGCACAAAATGGCGGTGCAGCCGTTTTTCAGCAGCCGGGGCAGATGCTGTGACAGGCAGACATTTACATGGAAGGCGTTGCCCATGACACTGTCATCCGCAGGCAGGCCGAGATTGGTCATGACCCGCTGGAAGGATAGATAACGCTGCTGGTAGACATAGGCTTCCAGCGCGCTGCTTAAGTAGCCAATCTTGGTATGGCCGAGGCTGCGCAGGTGCTTGATGGCCAGCGCAATGCTCTCCATGATGTCCACGCCGATGCTGGTGACGTTGGGATTGCCGCTGACATGGTTGTCGTAAAGAACTGTGGGGGTGCGGCAGGTCTCAAATTCTGTGATCCAAGGGTCCAGCAGAGACAGTCCGAGGAACAGACCGCCGCAGTAGTTTTCCCGCATCATATATTCGTCGTAGCGGATCTCCTGCTGCAATTGCAGGGTCAAAGGAACGATCTCTACCTGAAAACCAGCCGGTTCCGCGGCCTGACGGAAGCCTACGATAATATCATAGCCGAAATCCTCCGGCTTGGTATATTCCATGTTTAAAATAAAGACAGCCAGCCGGGGCGCCGCATTGCTGCGGTTTAAGCGGGAGTAGCCCAGCTCCACTGCTTTTTCCAGCACAGCCTGCTGCATTTTCTTACTGACATCCTTGGCACCATTGAGCGCCTTGGAAACGGTTCCTTTGGAAATTCCCAGCTCCTGTGCGATATCGTCCAGTGTCGCCAAGTCCTCACCCCCTGAAAATTGGAAAATTTAAACGTATTATAACATATGACTTTTCAAAATGCAAAGGAAATTTGTAAAAAATGCACAAATTGTTTCGGACGGTTTCGGAAATGCGAAACGCTTGGAAGATATAGATAAAAAGAAAAGACTAAAATTGTGCTAAATGCTGAAAATGGAATGGGAGAAGAATGCTGGTTGACGAAAAAACAGAAACGCAATATACTAAAGAAATACAAAACATTACGAAACTTTCTTCTTCCGGCAGCTGCTTGCTTCGGAGAAAGGCGTATGGAATAGAGAAAAGGAGGGGGATCTTATGGGCTATTTCTGCGGAAAGCAGGATATGCAGACCCTATCTGCAGCACAAAGATCGTCTTTTTTGCTGAGCAACGGACTGGGCGGTTACGCCAGCTTGACGGCAGCATACTCGGTTCCCCGGTGCGATCAGGGTATTCTGGTGGCGGCGGTGAAGGCTCCCAATGAACGGATCACTATGGTGCACCGGATGCGGGAAACCTTAAAGCTGGGGCAGCGGCAGATCTACCTGTCCTCTCAGAGCTTTGCGGGACGGCGGCTGCAGGAGGATGGGTACCGGTACCTGTCGGGCTTTGCCTATGAATATCTTCCGGTATGGACCTATCAGGAGCGGGGCGTTACGGTCAAGCGGACACTGTGCATGGTGCAGGAGAAGAATACCGCAGTGCTGTTCTATGAGATCGAGAACCGGTCAGAAGGTGACTGCACCTTGCAGGCAGAGCCCTTCCTGAAATTTGCGCCCAAGGAAGAAGCCTTGCTGCAGGCAAAGGAATTTACCTATCAGCGGGGGCAGATCACGGATGGAAAATATACCCTGTATCTGAGCACCGACGGCAATATCCGCAAGCGCAGTGCTGTCTGGCAGACCCTTGCTTACCCTGAGGATGCCAAGGACGGACGGCCTGACCGCGGCCTGACCGGCTGCTGCTGCCGGATCACGAAGACCATTCCGGCGGGAAGCAGCGGAAAACTCAGCATCGTGTTTTCTATGGAGCCAAAGCCTGCCGCAGCAGAAAAGCTATTGGCGGAGGCACTGGCCTATCAGAAAAAGCTGGACGAAGCGTGCCCCTTTACCGATCCCATGGCCCGGCGGCTGGCCCGGAGCGCCGACGCCTACATTGCCCGGCGGGATTCCACTGGGGAGAAGACCATTCTGGCAGGCTACCCCCTGTTCAGCGACTGGGGACGGGATACCATGATCGCCCTGCCGGGCTGCTGTCTGGCGACCGGACGGTATGACGATGCCAAGAGCATTCTGCGGACCTTCCTTGCCTATGAAAAGGACGGTCTGGTACCGAATCTGTTCCCGGAGGGCGAAAGCCAGCCGATGTATAATACGGTAGATGCGGCCCTGTTGCTGATCGACAGCCTGTGGCAATATGTCCGGCGCACAGCGGATAAGGATTTTGTCCAGGAAGCATGGCCTGTTATGGAGCGGATCGTTGCGAATTACCGCAAGGGTACCCACCATTCTATTGGCATGGACAGCGACGGCCTGATCTTTGCCGGCGGCGGTCTGGATCAGGTGACATGGATGGATGTCTGTGTCAACGGCCATTTGCCTACCCCCCGCCATGGCAAGCCGGTGGAGATCAATGCCTACTGGTATAACGCCCTGCGGATCATGGATGCGCTGGCAAAGGAGCTTTCTCTGGATGGGAAGGATTACGCTGTACTGGCGGAGCGGGTCAAGGCTTCCTTCTGTGAGAAATTCTATATGGAAGACAGGGGCTATCTGAAGGATGTGCTCTCCGGCACTGCTGCCGACACCCAGCTGCGCTGCAACCAGATCTGGGCAGTGTCCATGGCATTTACCATGCTGAGCCCGGAGCAGGAGAAAAACGTGGTGGAGACGGTGTTCCGGCACCTGTATACCCCTTGCGGATTGCGGACCTTGTCCCCGGAGGATCCGGAGTATCATCCTACCTACGGCGGCGCACAGGTGCAGCGGGATATGGCCTACCATCAGGGCACCACATGGGTCTTCCCTATGGGCGGCTATTATTTGGCCTATTTGAAGGTCCATGGCTACAGTGAGGAGGCTGTTCGGTATGTCCGGCAGCAGCTATCCGCGCTGGAAAGCATGATGGCAGAGGGCTGCATGGGCCAGCTGCCGGAAATCTACGACGGCCAGTTCCCCGGTGAGGGCAAGGGCTGCTTTGCGCAGGCATGGAGCGTAGGCGAAATGCTGCGGGTCTTTGAGGCACTGGAAAAATGATTGTTAGAAGTTGTTATCGCGAACCAGTCCGCAGACTGGTGTGGCGATCTCCTGTATAATGGGATTACCTGTTATTTCAGAATGATCAATGAAGATTCAGGAGATTGCCACGTCGCTGCCGCTCCTCGCAATGACATGTATTTTACGAAAAGTGAGGCTTTATGGCAAAACTGAAATTAGACAAAACCAAATGGGGCTGGTGGCAGTCTGCCGTCTTCTACCAGATCTATCCCAAGAGCTTTCTGGATACCAACGGCGACGGCGTGGGTGATCTGAAGGGCATTATTTCCAAGCTGGACTATCTGGAAAACTTAGGCATCGACGGCATCTGGATGTCTCCTGTGTGTGCATCCCCTCAGGTGGACAACGGCTATGACATCTCCGATTACTGCGCCATCGATCCCATGTTCGGCACACTGGAGGACATGGACACCCTGATCGCCGAGGCGAAGAAGCGGGGTATCTCCATCATTCTGGACTTGGTGCTGAACCATTGCTCCGAACAGCATCAGTGGTTCCAAGAGGCCCTGAAGGGCCGGGACAATCCCTATCATGACTACTTCATCTGGCGGGATGGGGAACCGGATTGCCCGCCCAATGAGATGCGGGCCACCTTCGGCGGCTCTGCATGGACCTACGTGCCGGAGCTGAAGCAGTGGTATTTCCACCAGTTTGCGGTGGAGCAGCCGGACCTGAACTGGGAGAATCCGGAAATGCGCCGGGAGCTGTATCAGACCATCCGCTTCTGGGTGGACCGGGGCGTGGAGGGCTTCCGTCTGGATGTCATCGACCAGATCGGCAAGGATGCCGACAAGCAGATCACCAACAACGGGCCCCGGCTCCATGAATACCTGCGGGAGCTGTCTGCCGAGGCCTTCAAGGAGGAAGGCTTGGTATCCGTGGGTGAGGCTTGGGGCGCTGATACGGAGCGGGCCAAGCTCTACAGTGCCCCCGATGCCAGCGAGCTGTCCATGGTGTTCCAGTTTGAACACATCTGCTTGGATCAGGAGCCCGGCAAGGATAAGTGGGACACCATCCCCTTGAGCCTGCCGAAGCTGAAACAGTGCTACGACCGCTGGCAGCGGGAGCTCCACGGCAAGGGCTGGAACAGCCTGTTCCTGAACAACCACGACCTGCCCCGTACCGTGTCCCGCTGGGGCAATGACGGGAAATACCGGGTGGAATCTGCCAAAATGCTGGCCACCATGCTCCATGGCATGGAGGGAACGCCCTACATCTTCCAAGGCGAAGAGCTGGGCATGACCAATATCCGGCTGGATATCCAGCAGCATGTGGACATTGAGACTTTGAATGTCTACAAGGAGCGCCTCGAACAGGGATATGATCCTGAGGAGGTCATGGCTTCCATTCACGCCAGAAGCCGGGACAACGCCCGGACTCCCATGCAGTGGACGGCAGGGGAGAAGGCAGGCTTCACCACCGGAAAGGCTTGGATGCCCCTGAATCCCAACCATACCGAGATCAACGCAGAGGCTGCGCTGGCTGACCCTGATTCCGTCTTCCATTATTACCGGAAGCTCATCGAGCTGCGCAAGAGCAAGGATGTCTTCCGCAGCGGCAGCTTTACCCTGCTGTGCCCCGAGGATGAGAATATCTTCGCTTACACCCGGGATACAGAGAAGGAACATCTGCTGGTGGTCTGTAACTTTACGGACAAGACCCTGCCCTTCGACGCACCGGAGAACTTCCGGGGCGCGGAGATGATCCTCAGCAACTACAATGACGGCTGCAGCGAACTGCTGCCCTATGAGGCGGTCATGCTGTATTACGAAGATGTGGAATAAAATCGTATAAAGTAGGGTGGGGTCATGACCCTGCCCTACATAGCGCATATTGTCACTACACAAAAAAGGAGAAACGACGATGAAACGATTCAGCGGTGTGTTGCTGTCTGTCACCAGCCTGCCTTCCAAGTATGGCATCGGCTGCTTTGACAAGGCGGCGTATGATTTTGTGGACTGGCTGGAGAAGTCCGGTCAGCGGTACTGGCAGATCCTGCCTCTGGGCAGCACCTCCCATACTGGTGCCTTTGATTCTCCCTATCAGGCTTATTCCGCCTTTGCCGGCAGCCCCTACTTCATCTCTCTGGATGCGCTGGTGGAGGAGGGCGTGCTGAAGCAGGAGGAAGTGGATGCTGTGGACTTTGGCTCCGATCCTGGCAAGGTGGACTACAAGGCCCTGTTTGAAAAGCGCCTGCCCCTGCTGCACAAGGCTTATGAGCGCAGCGATGTCAGCCACAACGCCGGTTTTAATGCCTTCTGTGCAGAGAATTTCTGGTGGCTGGATGATTACGCCCTGTTTATGGCTGTCCGGGAGTTCTTCGGCGGTGCCGGCTGGACCCAGTGGCCCGAGGATATCCGGATGCATTATGGTCCTGCGCTGGATTACTACCGGGGCAAGCTGTACTTCGAGGTGGAGTTCCAGAAGTACCTGCAGTTTAAGTTCTACGAGCAGTGGAGCGCCCTCAAGAAATACGCCAACGACCGCCATATTCTGATCGTGGGCGATATGCCCATCTATGTTTCTCCCGACGGCAGCGATGTCTGGGCCCAGCCGGAGATGTTCCAGCTGGATGAGCAGAACCGTCCCACCCAGATCGCAGGCTGTCCTCCCGATAGCTTTGCTGCCGACGGTCAGGTCTGGGGCAACCCTCTGTACCGTTGGGACTACCATAAGGCTACCGGCTACCATTGGTGGGTCACCCGTATGTGGTACAGCTATAAGCTGTTCGATATGGTCCGGCTGGATCATTTCCGGGGCTTTGACGAGTATTTTGCCATCCCCGCAGGTTCTGCTACAGCCAAGGACGGCCACTGGGAAAAGGGCCCCGGCATGGACCTGTTCAACACCCTGAAGTGGAAGCTGGGAGACCGGCCCGTTATTGCAGAGGATTTGGGTCTGCTGACCGATGGCGTACGCCAGCTGGTGAAAGACAGCGGCTATCCCAATATGAAGGTCATCCAGTTCGCCTACGATGCAGCGGATATCGGCGGCGCCAATGAATATCTGCCCCATAACTATACCAATAACTGCGTGGTCTACACCGGCACCCATGACAATGAGACCATCTCCGGCTGGTTTGCAGGTCTGGGTAAGGAAAACAAGGAGCACATCCGCGCTTACCTGCGGGATCAGGATACTGCCAACAAGTGGATGTACAAAAAGCTCATCGACCTTGCGATGATGTGCTGTGCGGATACCTGCATCATCCCCATGCAGGACTGGCTGGGCTTAGACAACAGCGCCCGGATGAATACCCCCGGAACCGTGGATGCGAACTGGAGCTGGCGGCTGCTGCCCGGTCAGGTCACGGAGGAATTGGGGGAGGAAGTCCGTAACGTTACGAAACGTTTCGGACGGGCAAATTGGGATGCGCTGAACGCACTGGAGAAAAGACAGGATCCGGGACGGAATAAAAACGAAGAATAAATGAATATTGGTTAAAATAACCAAAATATGAACAAGAAATTTTACAAATACGATTGTTGACGGTACCGCAGTATGGGTGGTATACTGTACATAGTCTGTTCATAATAAATTCCTGCGAACGAAAAAAGTTTCGGGAAGTTTCGAAAAAGGGCATGCCCTTTTGTTCTCAACCATGGTTGAGAACAAAATCTTACTCTGGCTTCAACAGAAAAGTTTCTGTCGTAGCATATTACATTATCTCTTACATTAGGAGGAAAAAACAATGAAGAAGATCATTGCAATGCTGCTGGTTCTGGCCATGGCTCTGTCCCTGGTTGCCTGCGGCAGCAAGACTGACGCACCTGCTGAGACTCAGGGCGCTGCTGCAGCTCCCGCTGCTACCGAAGCTGCTGGTCCTCAGGCTGTCACCCTGAAGGTTTGGGCTCCTCAGGCCGACCAGGTCGACGAGACCTGCTGGCTGCCCGTCATGCTGGCTAAGTTCGAGGAAGCTCACCCCGAGTACGCTATCACCTGGGACATCGGTGTCTGCGGTGAAGGCGACGCTGCCGGTATCGTCAAGAACGACCCCGCTGCAGCTGCTGACGTTTTCCTGTACGCTAACGACCAGATGGGCACCCTGATCGAGGCTGGCGCTCTGGCTAAGCTGGGCGGCTCCTACCTGGAGCAGGTCCAGAACGACGTGGCTCAGACCTACGTTGACACCGTCACCTACACCGACGGCGGCGTTTACGGCTTCCCCATGGCTCCCAACACCTGGTTCATGTGGTACAACAAGGACATCTTCTCCGAAGAGGATGTTAAGAACCTGAACACCATGCTGGAGAAGGGCGTTGTCTCCTTCCCCATGGATAATTCCTGGTACACCGCAACCTTCTTCTTCGGTGTCGGCGGCACTCTGTACGGTCCTCAGGGCATCGACGCAGCTGCTGGTATCGATTTCTCCTCCGACCTGTGTGTCGAGGCTGGTAAGTTCATGATCGACTTCGCTAAGAACCCCAACTTCGTTAACGACGTTGACGGCACCGGCGTTGCTGGCATGAAGGAAGGCACCATCCACGCTATGTTCTCCGGTCCTTGGGATCGTCCCGCTCTGGAAGAGTCTCTGGGCGACAAGCTGGGCTGCGCTGTTCTGCCCACCTTCACCATGAACGGCACCGACTACCAGATGAAGTCCTTCGCTGGCTCCAAGGCTATCGGCGTCAACCCCAATGCTGCTAACCCCAAGGCTGCTATGCAGCTGGCTGCATTCCTGGCTTCTCCCGAGGGCCAGCTGGCTCGTTACGAGCTGTCCGCCATCACTCCCGCTGCTACCGCTTGCGCTGAGGACGAGGCTGTCAAGTCCAACTTCGTCGTCCTGACCGAGTCTGCTGAGATGGCTACCGCTACCATTGCACAGCCCACCATCGCTGCAATGAACGCTTACTGGGATCCCGTCAAGAACTTCGGCCTGAACATCCTGAACGGCTCCATCACCTACGACAACGTCGAGGAGATGCTGGATGCTACTCTGGAACTGCTGAACAGCACTGGCCTGTAATTGAACACGCCCGAGTTGTTTGACTGAGCTTTGAGTCCGGCGGCGGTCGGAATATTTCCGACCGCCGTTTTTCTCTACTTAAAATCAAGAAAAATCAGGGAAAAGATTGCATTTGTGCGGTTTTTACCTGAAAACCGAAGGGAGACGGTAAAGTGGCAACAAAAGAAATGACCAAGCCCATCGCCGCTTACAGTAAGATCGGCTCTACCTCTCTGCAGAGCGCACTGAAAAATGGCGGTGCCGTGGTCTGGCTGTCCTGCCTGATCATGGGCCTTGGCAATATTGCAGCCGGCCAGTTCTTGAAGGGCCTGCTGTTCCTCGCAATCGAGATCGCATTCGTCTACTACATGGCTACCAGTGGCTTGAACTGGCTGAGCCTGCTGCCCTCTCTGGGCGATACTCCCACTCAGGAAGTCTGGAACGATGATCTGGGCGTCTATGAGTACATTCAGGGTGACAACTCTCAGCAGATCCTGCTGTTTGCTGTGGCTACTCTGGCGATCGTGGCTTTCTTCGTCGTAGTCTGGCGGGCATCCGTCCGCAGCGGCTATATGGGCCTGTGCGTTAAGCGCGCCGGCAAGAAGGCTCCTTCCATGAAGACGGACATCATCGCACTGTTTGATGAGAACATTCACAAGCTGCTGATGGCTCCTCCCTTCATGATGCTGGCGATCTTCACCATGGTTCCTCTGGTCTACATGATGCTGATGGCCTTCACCAACTACTCCGCTATTGACGACCACCTGATCCTGTTCGACTGGGTGGGCATCAAGAACTTCCTTGCAATTTTTGATTCCGGCAGTGCCATCGGCAGACAGTTTGGCGGCGTTCTGACTTGGACCCTGATCTGGGCCTTCTTCGCAACCTTCCTGAACTTCTTCCTGGGCACCTTCATGGCAATGATCATCCAGCGTCCCTCCACCCGCTTCAAGGGCCTGTGGAGAACCATCCTGTCCCTGACCATTGCAGTTCCCCAGTTCGTTTCCCTGATGATCATCCGCAACATGTTCAAGGACAACGGTGCTGTGAACACCCTGTTCCAGAGCCTCGGCGTTCTGGGCAAGGGCGAGGTCTTCCCCTTCATGACCGACGCTACTTGGGCACGCGTGCTGCTGATCGTGGTCAACCTGTGGGTCGGTATTCCCTATACCGTCATGCAGGTCACCGGTATCCTGCAGAATATCCCCGCTGAGCAGTATGAGGCTGCCCGTATCGACGGTGCCAATACCGCACAGCAGTTCCGCTATGTTACTCTGCCTTACATGATCTTCGTGCTGACTCCTTACATCATCACCCAGTTCACCGGCAACATCAACAACTTCAACATCATCTACCTGCTCACCGGCGGCGGCCCCACCTACGTTGGCGATTCCGCTGGCCAGACCGACCTGCTGGTCACTTGGCTGTACAAGCTGTCCATTGACAAGCAGCAGTACAACATGGGTGCCGTTATCGGTATCTTCACCTTCATCGTTCTGGCTGTTGTGGCACTGGTCACCTACCGGAGCTCCGGATCTTACAAGGATGAGGAGGGCTTCAAATAATGGCTAAGAAACCTGTTTCCGTTAAGAAACAAAAGATGGTCACGGATATCGTGGTCCATGTGTTCCTGGTGATCGTGGCCATCGTGTGGCTGATCCCCTTTATCTGGATCATTGCCCACAGCTTCCGCGGTGAGAGCACCGGTATGTTCTGCTCCACCTTCCTGCCCCAGCAGTATACGCTGGACAACTACATCGGCCTGTTTACCGATGTCAAGACCATGAACTTCCCCAAGATGTTCATGAACACCTTCATCATCGCCTGCTTCACCTGCGTGATTTCCACCTTCTTCGTACTGAGCGTTGCATACAGCCTGTCCCGTGTGAAGTGGACCATGCGTAAGAGCTACATGGATATGGCTATGGTCATCAACCTGTTCCCCGGCTTCATGTCCATGGTTGCTATCTACTTCCTGCTGAAGGCTATGGGCCTGACCGAAGGCAACCGCATCCCCATCGCTCTGGTCATCTGCTTCACCGCAGGCGCCGGTACCGGCTTCCACGTCATGAAGGGCTACATGGATACCATTCCTAAGGCTCTGGACGAGGCTGCCATGATCGACGGCTGCACCCGCTTCCAGACCTTCTACAAGATCACCCTGCCTCTGTGCAAGCCCATGATCGTGTATCAGGTCATTACCGCCTTCATGGGCCCCTGGATGGACTTCATCTTTGCTAAGATCATCGTCCGTGCTGAGACTCAGTATGCTACCGTTTCCATCGGCATGTGGAAGATGCTGGAAATGGAGTACATCGGCGGCTGGTTTACCCGTTTCTGTGCTGCGGCCGTTCTGGTCTCCATCCCCATCTCCATCCTGTTTATGATCACTCAGAAGTTCTATCAGGAAGCAATGGGCGGCGCCGTCAAGGGTTAATTTCCAAACAAGCAACAAGAGCTTCCTTTTCACCATGCCATCCATGACTGGGGTGAGCCATGGATGGCACCCGCAGCTTTCCTGCTCCATGGGGAAGCTGCGGGAAAACTCTTTCTATCCCAAATCTCTTACCTCGAAAGGATCCCATTATGGAACGACTCGGAAAAAAGAAAAGCTTTGCCTTCAACGGCAATGCACTGCGGGCATGGGCGCTGCTGTTTGCGGCGGCAGGCGTGGTAGGCCGGGGCCTGATGCAGACCCACCTTCTGGGGATCGGACAGGTTTCCGCCCAGCAGCTGCTGGAGGCAATCACTACATCGGAAGAAGCCATGGTCATGGCCACACTGTCGCTGATCCTGCAGGCAGTGGAAACCTGCGCGGTGCCGATTTTTGCACTGATGCTAGTTTTGGGCGTCCAGCATACTGCCGACTTTAAGGCATACTTCCTCCGGGTCGCAGCGCTGGCGGTGCTATGTGAGATTCCCTACAATCTTGCTCTGGGAGCAAAGCTGTTTGCGCTGGACAGCCGGAACCCGGTGTTCGGTCTGGTACTGTGCATGGTGCTGATCGCCTTCTATCGCTACTATACAGCGGAGAAATTCTCCAACACCCTTATCAAGCTGGCCGTTACGGCGGCTGCGGTGGTGTGGTGCGAGATGCTGCGCATTGATTTTGGTTCCGCACTGGTGATCGTGACAGCAGTTCTGTGGTATTTCCGGGCGAAGCCCTTGTACCGGAACATTGCCGGTGCTACCGCGGCCATTATCTGCTCCGTCATGTCTCCCTTCTTTATGGCATCTCCCATGGCCTTCATGGTGATCCATTTCTACAATGACGAGAAGAGCACCAACAGCCGGAAGCTGAACTACCTTGCCTATCCTGTCATTCTGACAGTGGCAGCCGCAGTGGGACTGTTTCTGTAAAAATAATACAGGCGGGGATGGATCCCCGCCTTGTTGCTTATTTGGGAAGTTTGAATTTGGATACATCATGGCCCTCCAGCTTCAGGAGGGCGATTTTATTTGCCATTCCGCCGCCGTAGCCGGTCAGGGCAACCTTGGCACCCATCACCCGATGGCAGGGGATGAGGATGCACAGGGGATTCCAGCCCACGGCACCGCCGACGGCTTGTGCAGACATTTTGGGAAGGCCCTGCTTTATCGCGATCCGCTGGGCGATCTGCCCGTAGGTCAGTGTTTGCCCGTAGGGAATGGTTTGCAGAATATCCATCACCTCCTGCCGAAAGACAGTCAGGTGGTGGATTTGATAATTTGGGGTGAAATCCGGCTGTTTCCCTTGAAAATACTGGTCAAGCCAATTTGCTGTCTCATCAAAAATGGGAAGCTGGAGGTCTGTCCAAGGCTCTGCGTGCTTTCCTGCACCACGGGACCCGGTAAACCAGAGCCCGGTGAGAAATTTTCCATCGCTGGTCATTTCTAAATCAGAAAGCCCTTCCGGGGTTGTGTAATGCCAATGGTAGATCATAGGAGGCAGCCTCAATCCATCCGGCGGCAGCTGTCGCGCTCCACGATCCTGTGGGGGACGATGATCTTGGTGGTCAGCAGATTGGGATTTTCCGCATGATTTATGATCTGGTGAGCAGACTCCTGCCCCAGTCGGTAAGAATTGATATCCACTGCCGTCAGCTGGGGAGAGGCCAGCTGGGCATACAGGGAATTGTTGAAGGCGATGATGGAAACGTCCTCCGGGATGGACAGCTGGATCTGATGGCAAACCCGTTCCAGTGCAAGGGCCAGAATGTCATCGCTGACCACGAAGGCGGTGGGGCGGTCCTCCTGCCGCAGAAGGGACAACAGCGCGTCAGCACCGTCGGGGCTGACACTGTTCATTTCCACGCAGTAATCCTCCCGGATGGGAAGCTGGTGCAGCAGACAGGAAAGCTGATAACCGGAGCGGCGGTCAGAGGCGTAAAGAAAATCATTTTTGCTGCCAAGGTAACCAATGCGGCGGTGACCCAGAGAATACAAATAGTCCGCAGCTTCCCGGCCGGCCAGCAGGTTATCGTTGTCGATGCAGATGGTCTGGCCGGACAGTTCGTTGGCCTTGCCGACAATGACATAAAGCAGTCCGTGCTCACAGAGGTAGTCCACAACGATGTCATCGGTACGGGAATAGAGGATGATGAAGCCATCTACGCTGCCGCTGCGGTGAAGGGTCTGGATGGATTGAAGGATCTCGTCGTAATCCTTGCCTGTGACCACGGTGCTGGCTACCCGGCGCTGGTTGCACACCTGAGAAATGCCCCGGATGGCCTTCAGGTAGAAGGTATTTTCATAGGCCTCCCGGTCAGAAGGAGGAAGAATGATGCCGATGGTCTTAATGGCCTGCACATTTCCTGCGTCGTTGGAGGCTGGCAGCTCATAGCCCAGCTCCTCCATGGCCTTCTGGACCCGCTCCCGGGTCTCCTGACTGATGGCGGGGTTATTGTTGCAGACACGGGATACTGTGGAGGGGGAGACCCCGGCCAATTTTGCAACATCTTTGATGGTGACTGCCATATGCACACGTCCTTAGAAATTGATACATATAGTCTAATGCAAACTTCCTGCAAAGTCAATGGAAATTGCAGCAACAGAAGATTGCAAACCTGTGAAAATGAAGGAAAATTAAAGAAAAAAACTGCGGCGCTTGTATAAAATGTAGAATCCAGTGGAAAAAGAAAAAAAGACTTGAAATTGCGATGCAAATATTGTATGTTAGTTGCAGAAAGATTTCTGCAACTAATGTTGCGGTTCAGGAATGAAAGCGGTCAAAATTACTTTCACGCAGAATGAGGAGCTGCCTATGAAAATGGAAGCAACACAGACCTTTTCCGGTATCGCCTATGATCCCGGTTTCTTTCAGGAAAAGATGGGACAGGCACGGAAATGGCTGGTTCAGAACGGGGAACAGTTTGGTCCCGAACGGATGTCGGACCCCTGTCAGATCGATTTGGGTATGTTGGTCCGTGACGGCGTGTTATATCCCGAGGAGTGGTCCTGCATGTCCTTTTGCATGGATGAGGATACCGATCCGGAGGAATTGCGGCAGGATCAGGATATCCTGCTGACCATGGCCTACGAGCGCAGTAACATTGCGCAGGATCCTCGGTTTCAGCAATTTTTGCAGGAAAATCAAAGCTGGTTGGAGGAATACTCCCTATTTTTGGCGCTGGACCGTTTTTTCTGCGGCATCCACTGGCAGAATTGGCCGGAGGATATTCGCCGGCGCTACGGCTATGCGCTGGATCATTACCGGCGGGAGCTTTACTTTGACCGGGAATATCAAATGTATTTGCAGTTTCTGTGCGCCCGGCAGCATGCGCTGACCGGAATGGGCACGGACTTGAAATAAGCGAGGGATCGCCTATGCAGGAGATGCAGAAGGCCGGTATGTACCGGCATTTGGAAAACCGAAGAAGACGGCTGGCACGGGGTGGTACGGTCAGCGAATTTGCCGGAGAGCATGATTACTACGGCTTTCACCGGGTAACTGGCGGCTGGGTCTTTCGGGAATGGGCACCGGATGCCCGGAGGATCTACCTGACCGGAGAGTTTAACGGCTGGAATCCGGAAAGTGACCCCATGGTGCCTGTAGGAAATGGCAGCTGGGTCCTATACCTGCCCGGAGAGGATACCCTCTGGGAGACCTGCCGTGTCAAAACCGTGGTGGAACATTACGAAGCCATAGGATAAGATCCCGGGTATGCCATTGCCCGTTGAAGATACTTCCTCTTTCTTGTCCAAAGGCCCCCGATGAAAGTCGGGGGCCTTTGGCATATGGAAAGGTAAAATTGGAATCTGTCAAGCTCTTATTGTAGGGCGGGGTCATGACCCCGCCCTGCTGTGATGTATGAAACGCACTGGGAAATACCGGTTTATGATCTTTAGACAGTGTACGGCGAAAAAACACCCCGGAAGTAATTCCGGGGTGTTGGCATTTGGGTGTCAAACGTGCATACAGGACAGGGCGGAGGCGATACTCTGGATATTTTCCTCACAGCTTTCCCGGTTGCGGTGGAGGTACTCCTGAAACAGCACATCCACAACCACCAGCTGAGCGATTTTGGCGGGGACAGATCCAAACTGGAAAGGCCCCTCGTTGGAGCCGCAGCGCAGGACAACGTCTGCCAGCTTGGCTGCCGGGGATTTGTGGAACCGGGTGATGAGGATGGTACGGATCCCCTTTTCCTTGGCATATTCCAAAATTTGCAGGCCGCTGGTAGTGGCACCGGAGTAGGAAAAGAGGATGAGGATATCCTCTGTGCGCATGGTTGCAGCGGCAGACATCTGCAGGTGAGAGTCTGCAACAGCATAAAATTTTCCGGTCACAGTGGAGAATAGATGGGCACATTCCTGCGCCAGCAGCATAGAACCGCCGGAACCGATGCACATGACATGGGAGGCCTGCTCAATAAGCTCCACAGCACGCTGGATCTGCTGAGGCTCCACCAGATCAACGGTCTGACGGATCGCGTCACTGGCAGTGCGGCCAACCTCCTGACTGCGGCCTAAGGGCGTGTCCTTGGCCTGCTCCTGTACAGCCGGTGCTGCAGCAGAACGGCGGGCCAGTTCGATCTTAAAGGCGTTGAAGCCCTTCAGCTTCAGACTGCGGCAAAACCGGGAAATGGTGGCCTCTGCCGTGCCGCATTCGTCTGCCAGCTGGGTGATGGACATGAACTGGACCTGTGTGTGCTGGGTCAAAACATAGTCGGCAACCTTCCGCTCCGCAGCGGTCAGTTGGTAATAGGAGGCATGGATGCGTTCCAAAATGTCCATGGTATTCTGTTCGTCCATACCGTGTCTCCTTTCTTCTTAAGGGTATCTAGTGTAGGGGCAAGTCATTGACCTGCCCCTATAGCAGTTAATTACTCGCCAAGGATCTGGGTCATCATCTGATCCACCAGAATCAGGCAGCGGGGGACATGGAAGGGACCCTTAAAGGTAGAACCCTTGCAGGCAGGCAGGGTGGGCTTGCCATCCCGGCGCAGGTAGCCGTACCACTCGCCGTATTCGTCGGCAAAGTGGGCCTTACAGTAGTCGAGGATCTGGTAGAAAATGTCCAGATACTTCTCGTCCTTGGTGTCGCGGTAGATCATCATGGAAGCAATCAGGGCCTCGTTGTGGGGCCACCACAGCTTCATGTCATGCTCGTAAGCCTCGGGGGGATTGCCCAAGCAGTCCATGAAGTACAGGATGCCGCCGAACTCGTGGTCCCAGCCCTTGGAGAAAGCCATGTCAAAGACATTGATGGCCTTTTCGTGCAGTTCCTTGTCGCCCATTTCGTTGGCGTAGTCCATCAGGAACCATGCGCACTCGATATCGTGGCCGGGGTTCACCATGCGGCCCTCGGTAACGTTCAGCCGGGGAGTGCCATCCATGCAGACGCTTTCCAGCGTGCAGCCAAGCTCGGGCTTGACATGATAGTTGAAAATATCAGCCACACATTCCTTGGCCCGGGCATCGTACAGTTCCTTCATCTCGGGGTCCACACGCTTCATAACACCGGTGACATTGAGAATGATCATGGGGATGCCCAGAGCGCGGCCGGTACGGGTGGACTTGGGGCCCATGCCGGTGGGATCGGTCATGCCGTGGTTCAGATTCCAGTACATGTCATAAGCGCGGCGGGCCCGGAGCAGGTGCTCTTTCTCGCCGGTGATGCCGTAATACTCGGCGTTGGCGATGCAGTAGAAGGCCTCGGAGTAGCAGTAGCGGCGCTGACGCAGGGGAGTGCCGTCAGCCTCTACGGTGAAGTACAGGCGGCCGTCTGCATCGTGATTGACGCAATGCTCCTCCAGAAAATCGATGCAGCTCTTGGAGAAGGCCAGCCAGTCCTCCCGGACACCGTAAATATTGCACAGGTAGGCATAGGTCCAGCCGCAGCGGCCCTGCATCCAGACGCTCTTATCGGTGGAATAGACCTGAGCGGTACGGTCTAAGCAGGTGGTGACACCGCCATGAACATGGTCCCAACCGTTCTTCAGCCAGAAATCGGCAACGTTGCTGAGCTGATTGCGGATCCACTGGCGTTCTGCGAGAAACTTTTTACGATCCATAAGAATATCCTCCTATTTTGTTTGTGTATACTATATCATTTATGAAAATTGATTTCAATAAAAAACGGATAAAGAGAAAGTTTTTTTCAGGGGGCGGCATCTCATAACTGGAGGGAATGCCCCTGCAGAAACTTGATTTGCATGGTGACAGAAGGAAAAAACTGTGTTAGAATAGGGAAAAACCATTGGAGGTACCGCTATGTTCCGAAACCTTTTCCGTCCCGACAGCCCTTTGATGATCACCATGAATCAGATCACCGACTGCATTTTCCTGAGCCTGTTCTGGATCTTGGGCTGCTTCCCGGTGGTCACGATAGGGGCCTCCTTTGCGGCGCTGTATGATTCTGTAGTCCATACCTACCGGCAGGGTGATAAGCATGGCTGGCAGCGGTTTTTGCGGACCTTCCGGGAGAACTGGAAGGCAGGGATCGTGCCGACATTGCTGTTTTTAGCGGTCTTTTCTGCCCTCGTGAAGGGGCTGATCGCGGTGTGGAACGCCGCAGTCTACGGGAAACTTTCTTGGATGGTGTTCTCCGGTGCCGCCTTTGCAGGGGTGCTGGTGCTGGGGATCCTAAGCGTGCTGTTTCCGATGCTGTCCCGTTTTGATAATCCGTTGGGTGCGCTGCTGAAAAATACTGTCTTTCTGGCCATGGCAAATCTGCCCCGGACACTGATGCTGGGTATTTTGAATGCGGCAGCGGTGCTGCTGTGCGCACGGTATGTATTCCCGCTGTTCTTCCTGCCGGCTCTGGCGGCGCTACTTTCCACCCTGCTCCTTGAGCCCATGTTCAGGCCCTATATGCCTGCTGAAAATGCTGCCGAATAACGGCGGCATTTTTTGTTTTCCTGTCATTGCCAGATGCGCAGCGACGTGGCAATCTCCAAAATCGAAGGGGTTCGCGATGACATCAAAAATGTTTTATTTCACGAGCTGAGGCACAAGCTGGGCCAGGCGCTCTGCCAGCTGGGCATGGCCTTTGCGGGTCAGGTGCATAAAATCGATCTGGTTAAATTCGCAGCCATTGGCATCCATAAAGTGGCAGCCGATCAGATCGCACTGTTCCTTATAATAATGTGCCAGCTCCCGGGATTTTTCTACGCAGAGGCTGCCCATGGTAGCGGCAACGGGGCTGCGCAGCATTCCTTCTCCGATGGGGGGCGGGGCTACCACCAGAATATTGGGCTGCTTTCCACCCCAGCATTCGCAGGATTGCGCCTTCTTTACCAGACGGGCCATACCGATGGCGATGCAGGCGGCGCTGGCATAGAAACGGTCCTTGGTATCGTTGGTGCCCAGCATGATGATGAGAAGGTCCACATCCTCATGGCTTTTCAGGCAGGGGTAAATGTAGTTCAGCGCATTGAGACCCTCGTGGATGGGATCGTCAAAGCAGGTGGTCCGTCCGGACAGGCCCTCTTCGATGACAAGGTATTCCTCACCCAGTGCCTTTTGCAGCAGCCGGGTCCAGCGCTCATTTTCGTTGAAGCGAATGCCGCCGTCGGCGCAGTCGGCAGGATCAGCGCAGTAGCCGTGGGTGTTGGAATCGCCCACGCAAAGAATGTGTTTTTTCATAAGAAAATACCCCCTTTTGCTTACAGAATATCATGTTTTCAAGATGCGTCAAGGGTGCAGCTTCACTTTCGTCATGTTGCTTAAATTTGGAAACGTTTTCTTGTGCGAAATGGAAAAAATTTTTGGAAAACGTCGCTTCTGGAAAATTGTTTTCTAAAAGCTGTTGACATTGCAAAAAGCTTGCTGTAATATAGAAACTGGAAATTGTGGAAAAAAACGATTTTCAAAAAGGGCTAGCCCTTTTTCCATCCTCAAGGTATGAGGATGGATGGAACTCTGGCTTTCACGGCACAAGCCGTAAGCATATCAGAAAATTCTAGGAGGAAAAACAATGAAGAAGTTTATCGCACTTCTGCTGGCTCTGGCTATGGTCATGTCTCTGGCCGCCTGCTCCGTCGAGAAGGCTGAAGAGCCCGCACCTACCCAGGCTGCTGCTCCCGAAGCTGCTCCCGAAGCCGCTCCCGAGGCTCCCGCTGCTGCTACCGAAATCACCCTGTGGACCTATCCCATCGGTGGTTGGGGCACTCAGGAGACCGTCGATGCTCTGATGGCTCAGTTCAAAGCTGACACCGGCATCAAGGTTACCGTTGAGTACCTGACCTACGCTGACGGCGACGACAAGGTCAACACCGCCATCGAAGGCAATGCTGCTCCCGACCTGATCATGGAAGGTCCCGAGCGTCTGGTCGCCAACTGGGGCGCCAAGGGCAAGATGGTCAACATCGCTGACCTGTACGACGACACTGACAAGGCTGAGATCAACGCTGCTGCTCTGGCTGCCTGCTTCGCTGACGAGGCTACCGCTTACGAGTATCCCCTGGTCATGACTGCTCACTGCATGGGCATCAACAAGACCGTCTTTGAGGCTGCCGGTGCCATGGAGCATATCGATGAGGCTACCCACACCTGGAAGTCCGTTGCTGATTTCGAGGCTGCTATCGCTAAGGTTTACGCTCACACTGGTTCCACCGTCGGCGCTGTCTACTGCGTCGGTCAGGGTGGCGACCAGGGTACCCGCGCTCTGGTGAACAACCTGAAGGGCGGTACCTTCACCAACCCCGAGCACACCGAGTACACTTGGGGCTCCGAGGAGAACATCGCTGCTCTGAAGGCTCTGTATGACAATCCCGCCATCGCCTATGATCCCGGCATCGCCGGCGGCGACGAGATCGCTCTGTTCTACAACGGCACTCTGAACGTTGCCTTCTGCTGGAACATCGCTCAGCAGCTGAACCCCAACACCGCTAACACCGGCGCTGGCAAGACCCTGAACGGCGACGACATCATGTTCATGGCATTCCCCTCCGACACCACTCCTGCACTGCAGGGCGGTATCTGGGGCTTCGGCATCTTCGACAATGGCAATGCTGCCAAGATCGACGCTGCCAAGACCTTCATCAAGTACTTCTGTGACTCCGCTGCTACCGCTGACGCTGTCAAGGCTGCCAGCTATTTCGCAGTCCGCGACACCGCTGAAGGTGCAGATCTGTCCAACATCTGGGCTGACAACGCTATCATGGCTGAGTACAATGTCCTGATGCCTCTGCTGGGTGACTACTACCAGGTTACCACTGGCTGGGCTGAGGCTCGTACCGCATGGTGGAACATGCTGCAGCAGGTTGGCGCTTCCGACGGCTCCGTCGAGGCTATCCAGGCAGCTGTTGATACCTACGTCAACCAGGCTAACGGCAAGTAAGCCATAGGCTTAATTGATAACAGATAACTAAACAAGCGCCCCTTCCCGTCAAAAGGGGAGGGGCGTTAAGGTTTACAAAGTTTGGTAATGGAATTCTTCCAGGGGTGGGAGCAAGCCCCGCCCTGATAATGACTTTGGTTGGAATATCCTTGAGAGGAGGATCAATCCCTTGGCTGATAAGAAAATTTCCGTCAATGCCAAGTCCCGCCGTCTGATGATCCGCGAGACAACTACTTCCTACCTGTTCCTGGCACCCTTCCTGGTGTTCTTCGTCATGTTCGTCCTGTATCCCATGTTCATGTGCGTGTACACCTCCTTCTTCGATGCCACCATGGGCCGGGAAGATATTTTTGTTGGCTTTGATAACTACAAGACCCTGTTCAATGATGATGTGTTCTGGATTGCTCTGAGAAACACCCTGGTTATTGTTCTGGTGTCTGTGCCCGTAACCTGTGCTTTCTCCCTGTGGGTGGCTTCTGTCATCAGCAAGATGCCCGTGGCAGCTACCTCTGCCTTCCGCTGCATCTTCTATCTGCCCGTGGTCACCGGCTCTGTTGCCGTTACCATGGTCTGGAAGTGGATGTATAATAACTACTACGGCATTTTCAACTACCTGGGTACCGAGATGGGCCTGCTGGATAAGAACATCAACTGGCTGGGCGATCCTAAGTATGCTCTGGGCTGTATCATTCTGATCCTGCTGACTACCTCCGTTGGTCAGCCCATCGTTCTGTACGTTTCCGCTCTGGACAACGTGGACAAGTCTCTGGTGGAGGCAGCCGAAGTTGACGGTGCTACTCCCATGCAGGCTTTCTGGAAAATCAAGTGGCCCCAGATGATGCCCACTACTCTGTACATCCTGGTCATCACCACCATCAACTCCTTCCAGTGCTTTGCGCTGATCCAGTTGTTGACTCTGGGCGGACCCAACAACTCCACCATGACCATCATGTACTACATCTATTACAACGCCTTCAAGCTGTACAAGTACGGCTACGGCAATGCAATGGGTGTCATTCTGGCCATCATTATCGCCATTCTGTCCGCCGTCCAGTTCAAGCTGGGCGAAGAGAAATAAGGGAGGGGTGAGGTTATGAATCAGAATACCATCGACCGCAGCGCACAGCGTGCCCGTATTTTCAATGTTGCCTCTGCCATTTTCGTGTGCATTATGGCATTCCTCTTTGCCTTCCCTCTGTACTGGATCATCACCGGCGCCTTCAAGACCGGCGCGGAGATTAACTCCCGTACCCCTGTCTGGGTTCCCTCCGAGTGGGATATGGGCAACTTTGAGCGCCTGATGACCAAGCGTACCGCGCCTTTGTTTGATATCTCTGCCTTTGGCTATACCGTCACCGGCCCCAAGGTTCCTGCCGCTATCCGCTGGCTGCTGAACACCGTGTTCATGTCTGTTGCCTCCATGCTGATCACCTGTCTGACTTCCGCCATGGCAGGCTATGTGCTGGCCAAGAAGCGTTTCTGGGGCAAAGGCCTGATCTTCGGTCTTGTGGTCTGCGCCATGGCTCTGCCCAAGCAGGTCATTCTGATCCCCCTGCTGCGTGAAATGTCTGCCCTGGGCCTGTATGATACCATCTGGGCCGTTATCTTCCCCATCGTCGGCTGGCCCTTCGGCGTGTTCCTGCTGAAGCAGTTTGCTGAGGGTATCCCCACCGAAATGGTGGAGGCCTGCCGTATCGACGGTGCTTCTGAATGGCGTACCTTCACCGATGTCATGTTCCCCATGATCAAGCCCGGTGTCGGTGCCTGCGCCATCTTCACCTTCATCAACTCCTGGAATGACTACTTCATGCAGCTGATCATGCTGACCAGCAACAAGAACCTGACCATCTCCCTGGGTATCGCCACCATGCAGGGCGAATCCTCCACCGACTACGGTCTGCTGATGGCCGGTGCCGCACTGGCTTCCGTACCTATCATTATCGTGTTCCTGATCTTCCAGAAGTACTTCACCAAGGGCATCACCATGGGTGCCGTTAAAGGCTAAGCGGCGAGCCGCCGCCGGCAATTCGAGTCTGCGGGCTGGCTCCGCATCCATCACCAATGGGTGGTCAGCCCGAATCGATGCAATTTAAGTATGTCATTGCGAGGAGGGGCAAAGCCCCGACGAGGCAATCTCCTGATTGCGCCAATGACCACGATAAGGAGAAACGTTATGTCTGATCTGAAAAAATATGAGGGTATTATCCCTGCCTTCTACGCCTGCTATGATCGTGACGGCAGGATCGATACCGAAGCTGTCCGTGCCCTGACCCGCTGGTTCATTGAGCAGGGCGTTCAGGGTCTGTATGTTGGTGGCTCCTCCGGCGAGTGCATCTACCAGAGCAAGGAAGAGCGTAAGCTGGTGCTGGAGAATGTCATGGCCGAGGCCAAGGGCAAGCTGACCGTCATTGCCCACATCGCCTGCAACAACACTGCCGATTCCTGCGAGCTGGCTGCCCATGCAGAGTCTGTGGGTGTAGATGCCATTGCCGCCATTCCTCCCATCTATTTCAAGCTGCCTCCCTACGCCATTGCCAAGTATTGGAATGACATGAGCGCAGCTGCTCCCAACACCGATTTCATCATCTACAATATTCCCCAGCTGGCTGGCGTTGCGCTGAGCGTGCCCCTGCTGAAGGAAATGCTGAAGAACCCCAGAGTTATCGGTGTCAAGAACTCCTCCATGCCCACCCAGGATATCCAGATGTGGAAGGATGAGGGTGCCATCGTCTTCAACGGACCCGATGAGCAGCTGATCTCCGGTCTGGTCATGGGTGCCATCGGCGGCATCGGCGGCACCTACGGTGCTATGCCCCAGCTGTATGTGGAGCTGTACCGCTGCGTCAAGGCCGGTGAGCTGGCAAAGGCACTGGAAATCCAGAACGACTGCTGCCGCATCATCTACAAGCTGTGCTCCGGTCACGGCAATATGTACGGCATGATCAAGGAAGCCCTCCGCAAGATGGGCTGCCCCGACTGCGGCTCTGTCCGCGCCCCTCTGGCAGAGCTGATCGAAAGCGACTACGCCATCGTAGACGAGGCTGTCGCCATGATTCAGGCTGCAGTGGCAAAGTATTGCTAACAAAAAATGCCGCCGGGGGAACACTCCGGCGGCTTTTGACTTGACCGTATTGTAGGGCGGGGCCATAATCCTGCCCTACAGAGCATTGATTTTAAATTTATGGAATACTTAAAACCCTTACAAACCATCTGGGATTATCTGTGCCTTCATCAGGCGCCGGAAAAGGCGGACTGCATCGTGGGCTTTGGCAATTTCAACACGGACATTGCCCGCCGGGCGGCAGAGCTGTATTTGCAGGGCTATGCCCCTAGGGTGCTGTTTACCGGCGGCTTGGGCCGCAATACGGAGGGGCTGCTTCCGGAGCCGGAGGCGGTGCGGTTTGCCCGGGTGGCTATGGAATGCGGCGTGCCGGAGGCGGCGATTATTCTGGAAGACAAATCCCGAAATACGGCGGAAAACATCCTTTTTACCCGGGAAAAGCTTCGGGAGCTGGGGCTGCAGCAGCCTCGGATCCTTGGGGTCCATCAGCCCTTCATGGAGCGGCGGATCAAGGCTGCCATGGGGGTCTACTGGCCGGAGATTTCCTTTCAGGTGACTTCCCCGCAGGTCACGATCCCGGAATACCTGCACCGGGCAAAGCAGCAGGGCATCAGTGAAAACGCCTCCATTTCCGTCATTGTAGGCGATTTTCAGAGGATGGAGCTTTATGCCCAAAAGGGCTGGCAGCTGCCGCAGGAGATCCCGGAGGAGGCGTGGCAGGCCTTCCATGCGCTGGTGGAAATGGGCTTTGACAAGCAGCTTGCGAAATAATTGATTTTGACAAAAAATAGTCGATAATGCTATTGCATACCAGTGTAACTATGCTATAATACAATCAGAAACAATAAAAATTTAGGAGGACCTTTCTATGCAGTACTTAGGCGTTGAATACCAGCAGAAATTCACCCCCAAGCTGGACCCCCAGTTCATTCCCTTCGGCGTTTGGCGCGCCGCTTACCTGAAGGACGCAAAGAAGCCCATTGCCATTGCCGTCGAGCGGGACAAGGGCCGGGTTTCTGTTCACCATACCTGCATCCATGGCACTCCTGAGATGGCAGCTGCTGACTACCGCTATGTGGAGCGTTATGTGAAGTTCCTGCTGTGGTCCACCGGCGGCTTCCGGGTCTCCATCTGCGGCTGCAGCGAGCTGGCACAGAAGCTGCGGGAAGCTTACCAGCTGGGCGGTGAGCGTGAATTTGACTATACCTTCGTCAACCAGCTTTATGAGCGGGATCTGGAAATCGTGGATCTGCCTTTGGATCAGGTCCCTGCCTCCAACGAAGTCCCCGAGTCTATCGGCGGCTATATGGACGGCTGCCGTATCGGCTTTGACGCCGGCGGCTCTGATATGAAGGTTTCCGCTGTTGTGGACGGCGAGACCATTTTCTCCGAAGAGGTGGTCTGGCTGCCCAAGCTGAACAGCGACCCCGAATACCACTTTGAGCACATCGTCAAGGCTATGAAGCTGGCAGCTTCCAAGATGCCTAGAGTTGACGCCATCGGTGTTTCCTCTGCCGGCACCTTCATCGGCAATGCTCCCATGGTGGCTTCCCTGTTTATCAAGGTCCCCCGCTCCAACTGGGACAAGGTCAAGACCATCTACGACCGCGCCGGTGCCGCTGTGAACCCCGATGCACCTCTGCTGGTTGCCAATGACGGCGACGTTTCCGCTCTGGCCGGTGCCATGGGTCTGGGCAAGGGCAATCTGATGGGCATCGCTATGGGCACCTCCGAGGCTGTGGGCTATGTTGACAAGGACCAGAATGTTCTGGGCTGGATCAACGAGCTGGCTTTCGCTCCCGTTGACCTGTGTGAGAATGCCATGCAGGACGAGTGGTCCACCGACTTCGGTGTTGGCTGCAAGTACTTCTCTCAGGATGCCGTCATCAAGCTGGCTCCCGCTGCCGGTATTGAGATTCCCGAGGAGCTGACACTGGCTGAGAAGCTGAAGTTCGTCCAGAAGCTGATGGAGGCTGACGATCCCAGAGCACAGGCCATCTTCGAGACCATCGGCGTCTATCTGGCTTACACCACCGTGCTGTACTCCCAGTTCTACGACATCGAGTACATGATGCTGCTGGGCCGCGTTATGTCCGGCAAGGGCGGCGACACCATCCTGCGTGTCTGCAAGGAGGTTCTGGCTGAGGAGTATCCCGAGCTGGCTGCCAAGTGCAATGTCACTTTGCCCGATGAAAAGATGCGCCGTGTCGGTCAGTCCGTGGCTGCTGCATCTCTGCCCAAGGTCAAGTAATTTGTGTTTTTCTGCCGCCCGCTGCAAATTTGCAGCGGGCGGTTTTTGTTGACAGGCCTGTTTCTGCTTACATTTCTTTCTTTGCGTTAATGCTACAAAATCTGCTCCTGTTTTTTGTATATCCTGCCGGGGTAAATTGTTTGTAATACAAGCACTTTTGTGGTATTATTACAAAGGAATAACATGCAAAAGAAAGGAATGCTCAAATGAAAGCAAATCATCCCGATTTATCCTGGCTTTCTGATCCGGAAGTCTTTGCAGTGAACCGTAAGGATGCCCATTCCGATCATCTGTATTATGAAACCGTGGCCGAAGCCCGGGCAGAGGGGAAAATGCCTCTGCGCCAGTGCTTAAACGGCACTTGGTATTTCTCCTATGCAAAGAACCCCTCTCTGCGGGTGAAGGATTTCTACAAGGCAGACTTTGACTGCCGAAGCTTTGACAAAATTCAGGTCCCCGGCCACATCCAGACCCAGGGCTACGACACCATGATGTACATCAATACCCAGTATCCTTGGGACGGCACGGAATATATGCGTCCCCCACAGGTGTCGGAAAGCTACAATCCTGTAGGCAGCTACGTCCGCTACTTTGAGGTGGACGAAAACCTTCAAGGCAAGCCCATCTCCATCTCCTTTCAGGGCGTGGAGATCGCTTTCTATGTTTGGCTGAACGGACATTTCGTGGGCTACAGCGAGGATACCTTCACGCCTTCTGAGTTCCAACTGGACGAGTACCTTGTGGAAGGCGAAAACAAGCTGGCAGTGGAGGTCTACAAACGGGCCAACGCCAGCTGGATCGAGGATCAGGACTTCTGGCGCTTCTCCGGCATCTTCCGGGATGTGTACCTGTATGCCGTTCCTGAGACCCATGTGGAGGATTTCTTCCTGAAATCCACACTGGATGAAAGCTACACCGACGGCAAGCTGGAGCTCACTGTCAAGCTGTCCGGCAAGCGCTCCGGCTGCATCACCGCTGTGCTGGAGGATGCTGAAGGCAACGCAGTCTATACGGAAACCGTGCCTGTTTCCGAAAGTGTCCATTTTGAAGGCGTGATCCCCAACGCAAAGCAGTGGAGCGCTGAGGTACCCAACCTCTACCAGCTGTACCTGCACATCACAGACGAGACCGGTGCCACTGTGGAGGCTGTTCCCATGGATGTGGGCTTCCGTACCTTTGAAATGAAGAACGGTGTCATGCACATCAACGGCAAGCGCATCCTCTTCCGGGGCGTGAACCGTCACGAATTTAACTATAAGCGAGGCCGGGCCATCACCGAGGAGGATATGCTGTGGGATATCCGCTTCATGAAGCGCTATAACCTCAATTCCGTCCGTACCTGCCATTACCCCAACCAGAGCCTGTGGTACAAGCTCTGCGACCGGTATGGCATCTATCTGATCGATGAGACCAATCTGGAAAGCCATGGCTCTTGGCAGAAGCTGGGCCAGCTGGAGCCCAGCTGGAATGTTCCCGGCAGTTTCCCTGAATGGCAGGAATGCGTTCTGGACCGTGCCAATTCCATGTTCCAGCGGGATAAAAACCATCCCTCCATTTTGATCTGGTCTTTGGGCAACGAGTCCTATGTGGGCACCTGCCTCGAAGCTATGACGAAATTCTTCCACAGCGTGGATGATACCCGTCTGGTCCATTACGAAGGCTGCTTCTGGAACCGGGATTGGTGCCACCTGTCCGATATGGAAAGCCGGATGTATGCCAAGCCCCAGGAGATCGACGAATATCTGGCTGCCAAACCCGACAAGCCCTACATTAGCTGCGAATTCCTCCACTGCATGGGCAATTCCGGCGGCAATCTGAATCTGTACATGGCGCTGGAAGAAAAGTATGACCAGTATCAGGGCGGCTTTATCTGGGACTATCTGGATCAGGCTGTGCTGCACACCAATGAGCAGGGCGAGGAGTACCTGTCCTACGGCGGCGACCACGACGAGCGGGCCACCGATTACGAATTTTGCACCAACGGTCTGGTCTATGCCGACCGCACTGTTTCTCCCAAGGCTCAGGAGGTCAAGGCTTGGTTCTCCAATGTGAAGCTGTTCCCGGACGAAAAGGGCGTTACGGTAAAGAATGAGAACCAGTTCATCACCACCGCCTGCTATGATTTCATCTACCGCATTCTCCGGGATGGCGTGAAGATTTTTGAGGGCCAGACCAAGCTGGTGGCCGAGGCAGGGGAGAAGGCATACTTTGCGCTGCCCTTCCCGGAAGTCACCGCCTCCGGCGAATATACCTATGAGGTTTCCATGGTCCAGCCTGCGGATACCGACTGGGCGGAAAAGGGCTATGAAGTTTGCTTTGGTCAGTACATCAAGACCATTGAAGGCCCCAAGGCCAAGTGCACCAAGCCTCTGCAGGTCATCTGGGGCGATGTGAACATCGGTGTCAAGGGTGAGGGCTTCCATGTCCACTTCTCCAAGGCCGAGGGCGGCATCGCGTCCTTACGCTATGACGATGTGGAGATGATCCCCCGGGCTCCCAAGACTACCTACTGGCGCGCTCTGACGGACAATGACCGGGGCTGCAAGCACGGCTTCGACCGCGGCCAGTGGCTGGCCGCAGGTTTGTACCAGAAAATGGTAGACTGCCGGGTTACGGAAAGCGAAACGGAAGTCACTGTCACTATGGATTATGAGGTCCCCATGGTGCCCATTGTGAAGCAGACCGTTTCTTATACCGTCACCGGCGACGGTGCCATCACCGTGGAGGCCACCTATTTCGGTCAGGAGGGCCTGCCCAGCCTGCCCGCCTTCGGCATGAACTTCAAGCTGAAGGAAAAATACCACAACTTCCGCTACTACGGCTACGGCCCTGAGGAAAATTACTGGGACCGTATGGACGGTGCCCGGTTGGGCATCTTCGGCGGCGACGCAGCCTCCAACCTGTCCCGGTACATGATCCCCGGCGAATGCGGCAACCGCATGGGCACCCGCTGGCTGGAAGTGACGGATGACAATGGCTTTGGCTTACGGTTTGAAGCGGAGGGTGCTCCCTTTGAAAGCTCTGTCCTGCCCTACAGCTGCTATGAGCTGGAAAACGCCATGCACGTTTACGAGCTGCCCAAGGCCCACTACACTTGGGTCCGCATTATGGGCTGTCAGATGGGTATTGGCGGCGATGACAGCTGGGGCGCACCGGTCCAGCGCCAGTACTGGCTGGAATCCAACGTGGACCGGACTGTGAAGTTCACCATCCGCAAAGCATAAAAAGCGTCTGCGAAGGGGCCGATGCCCACATCGGCCCATTATAATCAAGATAAATTTCCGTTAGGGCCGATGTGGGCATCGGCCCCTACGATAACAAATATAGGGGGAAAAAATCATGTCTGTTCCTGCATTGATCCTGAATCCTGAAATGAAGGCGGCTCTGGATGCCGGTTTTGCATCCATCTTCGCTGCCCAGCCAGAACGTTACTTCTCCGCCCCCGGCCGTACTGAGGTCAGCGGCAACCATACCGACCACCAGCGGGGCCGGGTTCTGGCCGGTGCAGTTAACTTGGATACCGTGGCTGCTGTCCGTGTTAACGGCACTAACACCATCCGCATCCAGTCCAAGGGCTATCCCATGTGCGAGATTTCTCTGGATGCGCTGACCCCTGTGGAAGCGGAGATCAACTCCACTCCCGCCCTGATCCGCGGTGTGGCTGCCCGCTTTACCCAGCTGGGCTGCAAGGTGGAGGGCTTCGATGCCTACTGTGAGTCCACGGTCCTGCCCGGCTCCGGCCTCAGTTCCTCTGCTGCTTACGAGGTCCTCATCGGCACCATTATCAACCACCTGTTCTTTGATGCCAAGGTTTCCCAGCCGGAGATCGCCCAGATCGGCCAGTATGCGGAAAACGTCTTCTTCGGCAAGCCCTGCGGCCTGATGGATCAGACAGCCTCCGCTGTGGGCGGCCTTGTCACCATCGACTTTGCCGACAAGGACCATCCCGATATCCGTCCCGTCAACTTTGACTTCTCCTCCACCGGCCATGCCCTGTGCATCATCGACAGCCGGGCAGACCATGCCGACCTGACCGACGAGTATGCTGCCGTTACTCTGGAACTGAAGGCCATCTGCAAGTATTTTGGCAAGGAAGTCACCACCGAGATTCCTGAGGAGGACTTCTACGCCGCCATCCCCGAACTGCGGAAGATCTGCACTGACCGCGCGGTCATGCGTGCCATCCATGAGTATAACGAAAACCGCCGTGTGCCCAAGCAGGTTGCCTGCTTGGAAAACGGCGACTTCGAGGGCTTCCTGCGCCTGACCAAGGAATCCGGCTTCTCCAGCTGGATGTACCTGCAGAATGTCATCCCTGCCGGTTATGTGGACCAGCAGGCCATGGCTGTGGCGCTGGGTCTGTGTGAACACTACCTGCAGGGTAAGGGTGCTTACCGTGTCCATGGCGGCGGCTTCGCCGGCACCGTGCAGGCTTTCGTTCCCTTCGAGATTCTGGAATCCTTCCGGGCTGGCATCGATGCCGCGCTGGGTGAAGGCGCCTGCCACATCCTGTCCATCCGTCCTCAGGGCGGCGTGGAAATGGTGGTTGAATAAATAAAAATGTCATTGCGAGCCAGTGCGTACACTGGCGTGGCAATCTCCTGTAAGTTTTTGCAAATGGGAAGGGGATTGCCACGTCGCTTCGCTCCTCGCAATGACAGGGACTTTTGTTTGGAGTGATATAACTTATGAAAATCGAAACCTACATTGATTCCCTCGTTTCCTATGCCATGAACAATGGCCTTGCAGATCCGCTGGACCATCAGGTGCTGACCAACCGGATTCTGGACATCCTGCGAAAGGATGACTACGTCCCTTCCAACGAGACCCAGACCGAGGATCTGGAAGAAATTCTTGCCGGTCTGCTGGACTACGCCGTTGCGCAGGGCATCTGCGATGACGGCATCACCGCCAAGGACATTTTCGACACCCGCATCATGGGTGCCGTGACTCCCATGCCCCGGGAAGTGATCCGTACCTTCCGGGAAAAGTATGCTAAGAATCCTGTGGAGGCTACCGACTGGTACTACAAGTTCTCCTGCGATACCGACTACATCCGCCGCTACCGCATCAAGAAGGACATGCGCTGGAAGTATCCTTCCGCTTACGGCGAGATCGATATCACCATCAACCTTTCTAAGCCCGAAAAGGACCCCAAGGCCATCGCTGCCGCCAAGAATGCTCCTCAGAATGCTTACCCCAAGTGCCAGCTGTGCCGGGAGAATGAGGGCTATGCAGGCCGTATGAACCATCCCGCCCGGGCCAACCACCGGATCATTCCCATCGAGGTCTGCGGTCAGGACTGGTGCCTGCAGTACAGCCCCTATGTTTACTACAACGAGCACTGCATCGTCTTCAATTCCCAGCATGTGCCCATGAAGATCGACAAGTCCGCTTTTGAGAAGCTGCTGGACTTCGTCCGGGTCTTCCCCCACTACTTCGTGGGCTCTAATGCAGACCTGCCCATCGTAGGCGGCTCCATTCTGAGCCATGAACACTTCCAGGGCGGCCGCTACCGCTTCGCCATGGAGAATGCGGGCCTTGCCAAGGAGGTCTTCTTCAAGGGCTATGAGGATATTCATGCAGGCATCGTCAAGTGGCCCATGAGCGTCATCCGCCTCAATGGCAAGAATCCTGCCAGAATTGCAGAGCTGGCTGACAAGATTTTGACTGCATGGCGTGGCTATTCCGACTTCAATTCCAGCATCATCGCCTTTTCCGATGGCGAGCCCCACAACACCATCACCCCCATTGCCCGCCGCCGCTCCGACCATTACGAGCTGGATCTGGTGCTGCGCTGCAACATCACCACCGCGGAGCATCCCATGGGCGTGTTCCACCCCCATGCGGACAAGCACCACATCAAGAAGGAGAACATCGGCCTTATCGAGGTCATGGGTCTGGCTGTCCTGCCCAGCCGCCTGAAGGGCGAGCTGACGGAGCTGGCTGCCGCCGTGGTGGAAGGCCGGGATGTGGCCTCCGACGAGGCACTTAATAAGCACGCAGACTGGGTGGAGGAGCTGAAGAAGCAATACACTTTCACCGAGGACAATGCGCTGGACATCATCCTGCAGGAAACCGGCAAGGTCTTTGCCGCCGTTCTGGAGGATGCCGGTGTCTACAAGAACACCGAGGCAGGCCGCGCCGCCTTCCTCAAGTTCGTGGATGCCGTCAACGCACAGTAATTGCATGATATTGGGGGGCGGGGAGCAATCCCCGCCCTGTATTTCTGCAAAAAAAGGGAACTCTACGGTTCGTGGGTTCCCTTTATCTCCGCTTTTTGTAACAATAGATGCCAAGGAGGGATCGACATGGATCAACTTAGGACCGGAAAATTTATCACCGCCATGCGGAAGGAGCAGGGACTGACCCAGCGGCAGCTGGCGGAGGCCTTGGGTATCAGCGACAAGACCATCTCCAAATGGGAAACAGGTCACGGCCTGCCGGAGGTAGGGCTGATGCTGCCCCTGTGCGAAATCCTCGGCATCAATGTCAACGAGCTGCTGTCCGGTCAGCGGCTTACAGAAGAAACCTATAAACAAAAAGCGGAGGAAAATTTGATGGCAATTCTGGACGAAAAGAAGAAAAACAAACTGCGTCAGGCGTGGACATGGGTCATTGCGGTTGGAACGTTGGCACTGGGCTTTCTCATTGCGGGCATCTCGGCATTCTTTGAGATGCCCGAGACAGCAAAAAAACTGCTGTGCATTGCAGGTCTGCTGGTATGTATTCTGGGCACAGCCTTTGCCTGCACCGTAGACAGGGTTACAGGCTATTTTCAGTGCAGCCACTGCGGCGAGCTGTTTGTCCCTGGCTGGAAGACCTACTTAAAGGGCAGCTGGTCGATGCTTCCCGGAAGCGGCTACCTCACTTGCCCCCACTGCGGCAAGACCGGAAAATGTAAGCGCAGACTGGAACGATAACAGAAAAAACGTCCCTGAATGGCATTGCCATTCAGGGACGTTCCATATTACGTTGTCGGCTGGAAAATCAATTCGTCATAGCCGGTTTCCGGATCCTCTTCCACACCGAAGACCACACCGGGAAGCTCTGCGATCACCAGTTCGCAGGTGGTGTTGATGATGCAGCCGGGAGTAAGATGGCCGCCGATGGTGCTTAGATCCTCTTTGGAGAGGGCAATGTGCAGATGACAGCGCTGTGCGCTGACGGTGCCGTTGAGGCTGACGATCTCGCAGTGGTCGGTAATGTCCCGGATGGTCACGCCGCTGGCATCCCGGACCCGTCCCTTGGAAATGCAGCCAACGGCAGACAGGACAACGCCTGCGCGGATGTTTTTCTCCTTGGCAATGTCCTTGATGGACAGCAGGAGGTCGTCCCCACGGTGCAGCCGAACGCTGTGGCAGGCCATGGGGCCGAAGGTAGATAGAAGTGTATTGTTCATAAAAAACCTCTTTTTGTAGGGCGGGGTCATGACCCCGCCCTACCGTTACTCTGCGAAACTGACCAGTTCGGACAGATCCTTACGCACCTTTTTCCGCAGTACTTCTCCCTCTTTGGCATAGCCAAGGGTGATGACAAGGCGGACGGGGTGATTCAGACCGCAAATTTCCCGGATCTTCGCATCGTCCAGCCAGCCCAAAATGCAGGTGGAGAGACCCTGTGCCGCAGCTTCGGCGGTGAGATAGGCCGTGGTGATGCCGATGTCGATGGAGCGGTAGTCGTTACCCTTGACCTTGGCACCGAGGGCTGCGGATTTGACGTAGGGCATTTCCGATACCACGATCATGACAGGGGCCTGCACCGCGAATTTGTTCATGCCGCCCATGCCCCGGGTGGCCAGTGCTACCTGCTTGGCAGCTTCCCCGCGGCAGACGGTGAGCTTATAGGGCTGACCGTTGCAGGCAGAGGGTGCCAGCCGGGCTGACTCCAAAATGGCGTCCAGCTTTTCCTGCTCTACCATCTTCGTTTCGTCATATGCCCGGCAGGACTGCCGTGCCTTGGCAATTTCTAAAAAATCCATAACACTAACCTCCATTTTTCTTTTTATTATATCGACTTGGCAAAGCAGTGTCAATTGAAAAGGTGTCATTGCCACGTCGCTTCGCTCCTCGCAATGACAAAATGAAGCACGAACCCGGCTGGGTTCGTGCTTTGTTTCTCATTGCTTTGCCAGCAGGCCGTCGATGAACTGGGTAGCGGCCCGGGCGCTTCTGCCGCCTCTTCCGAGAGCGAAGCGTTCTGCCAGCATATCCAGCTCGGAAGTCTCCATGGTCACACCCTTTTCCTGTGCAAGGTGGTGAACGATGCCAAGGTAGACTTCCTTGTTGGGCTTCTGGAAGGTGACTTGAATGCCAAACCGCTCCGACAGGGAGAGAAGCTCCTGCATGGTATCGTTGCGGTGGACATCATCGCCGTCCCGGCTGGAGAAGCTTTCCTTCACCAGATGGCGGCGGTTGGAGGTGGCGTAGATCACCACATTTCGGGATTTTGCAGACACGCTTCCCTCCAGAATGGCCTTCAGGGCGCTGAAATTGTCGTCGTCCTTCTGGAAGGACAGGTCATCGATGAACAGAATGAATTTCAGCGGATTTGTGTTCAGCTCGTCCAAGATCGCGGGAATGGCGTGGAGCTGCTCTTTCCGGACCTCCAAGATCCGCAGGCCCTTGTAGCTCAGCTCATTGACCACCGCCTTGACGGTGGAGGACTTGCCGGTACCGGCATCGCCGCTTAGAAGAATGTTGGCGGCGGGCTTTCCCTCCAACAGGGCAAGGGTATTGTCCAGAATGATCTGCTGCTCCCGCTTGTAGTCGATGAGGGAGGCCAGACGGGTCTTATCAGGATTGTGAACAGGAACGATCTGCCCCTCGGCGTTGACATAAAACATGTGGTGCCGGGCATAGATGCCGTAGCCGAATTTGCCGATGTTCTCGCAGCGCTTGCGGTAGTGGCCGGCAATGTCCACAGTCTCTGCCTTGAAGCTGGGCAGATAGCCCTCCCAGTTCAGGCCCAGCCGCAGCTTTTTGGGGGTCAGGTCGGCCACAGCCTGCAAAATTTCCAGTTCATGGCGAACGCTTTCCACCATTTCCTCCACGGGTTCCAGACCGCGGCCAATGCGGCGGATGTAGGTGTTTTCGTTGTCGCCCACGATCTGCTGGACGTACTGGGCCAGGGTAGTGCTTCCGGCATCATACAGCCGGGACACAAATTCGGCATATTTCGCCACGGAACCGGCGGTGGAATCGCTGTCCAGACTGCCAAGATACCGGCTTAGGGCAGACAGCACCGGATCGTTCAGCAAATTCCGGAAAATGGCCAGAGAATGGAGCCGAATATTCAAAGTTGAAAGTTCACTGGATCTCATACGTTCAGAATCGCACCCTTTGCGCCGGAGGATACCAGAGCAGCATACCGCTTCAAGTAGCCGGACAGCTCCTTCTTCTGAGGAACGAAATTGGCCATACGCTCAGCCAGCTCCTCGTCGGAGATCTTCAGCTCCAGCTTGGAATTGGGAATATCGATGGAAATGATATCGCCGTCCCGGACCACGCCGATGACACCGCCGGAGGCAGCCTCGGGGGAAACGTGTCCGATGCAGGCACCCCGGGTAGCACCGGAGAACCGTCCGTCGGTGATCAGGGCAACGGAATTGCCCAGACCCATGCCCATGATGGCAGAGGTGGGGTTCAGCATTTCCCGCATGCCGGGACCGCCCTTGGGGCCTTCGTAGCGGATGACCACCACATCACCGGCAACGATCTTTCCTGCATTGATGGCGGCCTGTGCATCCTCTTCACAATTGAAGACCTTGGCGGGACCCTCATGGACCAGCATTTCCGGCAGCACAGCGCTGCGCTTGACCACGCTGCCCTCGGGAGCCAGATTGCCCCGGAGCACGGCGATGCCGCCGGTGGCGGAATAGGGGTTCTCCACGGTGCGGATGACGGAGGTATCCTTGTTGACGGCGGTGGCGATATTTTCGCCCAGCGTCTTGCCGGTGACAGTCATGACGGAGGTATCCAGCAGGTTCAGCTTGGTCAGCTCCTTCAGCACAGCGTAAACGCCGCCTGCCTCGTTCAGGTCCTCCATGTAGGTGGGACCTGCGGGAGCCAGATGGCACAGGTTGGGGGTCACGGCACTGATGGCATTGGCCATGTCCAGATCAAAGTCCACGCCGCACTCGTTGGCAATGGCGGGCAGGTGGAGCATGGAGTTGGTGGAGCAGCCCAGCGCCATGTCGGCAGTCAGGGCGTTGCGGATGGCAGCAGCGGTCATGATATCCCGGGGGCGGATATTGTTCTTCACCAGCTCCATCACCTGCATACCGGCGTGCTTGGCAAGCTCGATACGGGCGGAATATACGGCGGGAATGGTGCCGTTGCCCCGCAGTCCCATGCCAAGGACTTCGGTCAGGCAGTTCATGGAGTTGGCGGTGTACATACCGGAGCAAGAACCGCAGGTGGGACAGGTGCCCTCTTCACAGATGCGGAGCTGCTTTTCATCGATCTTACCGGCGGTGTAAGCGCCGATGGCCTCGAACATGGAGCTTAAGGAGGTTTTCTTGCCGTCCACCCGGCCTGCCAGCATGGGACCGCCGGAGACGAAAATGGTGGGGATATTGACCCGGGCCGCAGCCATCAGCAGGCCGGGCACGTTCTTATCACAGTTGGGCACCATCACCACACCGTCAAAGCCGTGGGCACGGAGCATGGACTCGGTGGAGTCGGCAATGAGGTCACGGGTCACCAGAGAATACTTCATACCCTCATGGCCCATGGCAATGCCGTCACAGACGGCAATGGCGGGGAACACGATGGGAGTACCTCCAGCCATGGCAACGCCCAGCTTCACGGCATCCACGATCTTGTCCAGATTCATATGGCCGGGAACGATCTCGTTGTAGGAGCTGACCACAGCGATGAGAGGCCGCTGCTGCTCCTCATAGGTCAGGCCAAGGGCATGGTACAGGCTGCGGTGGGCCGCATTCTGGGGGCCGTTGACGACCTTATCTTTCATCATCATAGGGATTCCTGCTTTCTTCTTTGAGATTAAGGAAATGGAGAAAAGCTGTCATCCTGAGCGGAACGAAGTGAAGTCGAAGGATCTTCGCACCGATTTGAACTATGCAGTAACGATAGTGCGTAGATCCTTCGACTCCGCTTACGCTCCGCTCAGGATGACATAGATGTCAGATTGCGGGAGGAGCAATGCCCCTCCCCTACAATTTGGTTTGATTAGTTGTTGATGAGCTTATCCTCGTCGGACCAGCTGTACAGCTTGCGGATCTCTTCACCCACGACCTCAGAGGGGTGCTCGGAGGCCAGCTTGCGCATGGCATTGAAGTGGACCATGGCACCGGCAGAGGACATATCCAGCAGGAAGTCCTTGGCAAAGGTGCCGTCCTGAATGTTCTTCAGGATCTGCTTCATGCTCTTCTTGGTCTCCACGGTGATGATCTTGGGGCCGGTGATGTAGTCGCCGTACTCAGCGGTGTTGGAGATGGAGTAGCGCATGCCGCTGAAACCGGACTGGTAGATCAGGTCCACGATGAGCTTCATCTCGTGGATGCACTCGAAGTAAGCATTTCTGGGGTCATAGCCTGCTTCCACCAGCGTCTCAAAGCCAGCCTGCATCAGGGCGCAGACACCGCCGCACAGAACAGCCTGCTCACCGAACAGGTCGGTCTCGGTCTCGGTACGGAAGTTGGTTTCCAGAACACCGGCACGGGCACCGCCGATACCCAGTGCGTAAGCAAGGCCAATATCCAGAGCGTCGCCGGTGGCATCCTGCTCCACAGCGATCAGGCAGGGAACGCCCTTGCCGGCCTGATACTCAGAGCGGACGGTGTGGCCGGGGCCCTTGGGGGCGATCATGATGACGTTGACATTCTTGGGGGGCTTAATGCAGCCGAAGTGGATGTTGAAGCCGTGGGCGAAGGCCAGAGTCTTGCCTTCGGTCAGGTTGGGCTCGATGGACTCCTTATACAGGGCAGCCTGCTTCTCGTCGTTGATCAGGATCATGATAACATCGGCAGCCTTGGCAGCCTCGGCAGCGGTCATAACGGTCAGGCCCTGCGCTTCGGCCTTGGCCCAGCTCTTGGAGCCCAAGTACAGGCCAACGATAACATTGACGCCGCTTTCCTTCAGGTTCAGCGCGTGGGCGTGGCCCTGAGAGCCATAGCCGATGATGGCAACGGTCTTGTTTGCCAGCTTCTGCAGGTCACAGTCCTGCTGATAGAAAATACGATTCATAATGATTACCTCTTTTTTCAATATGGATATAAATTACATGTCATTGCGAGGAGCGAAGCGACGTGGCAATCTCCTTCCCGTCAGCAAAAGCTGGAGGGGATTGCCACACCAGTCTGCGGACTGGTTCGCAATGACAATATAGTCTACAGATTGGTTACCCGCCGGATGGTGGTAGCGCCTCTTTGCAGGCTCACCACACCGGTGCGGCAGATCTCCAGAATGCCGAACTCCTTCATCAGGTGGACGAAGTTATCGATCTTGCGGCTGTCGCCGATCATCTGGATCATGATGGATTCTTTCGTGTAATCCACCACCTTGCCCTCGTAGGCATCGGAGGCGGAGCGGACATCCTCCCGGGTCTCGGAGGAATTTTTGATTTTAATGAGCAGCAGCTCCCGGTTGACGGTTTCCTCGTTGCTCAGCTCCTGCACGGATACGATATCCGGCAGCTTGTAAAGCTGGTTGATAAGCTGCTCCTTCTTGATGCCGTCGCCCTCAGACTGGACGGTGATGCGGGAATACTCCTCGGATTCGGTTTCCGACACCGTCAGGGAAATGATGTTGAAGGCACGGCGGCGGAACATGCTGGTGACCCGGTTCAGAACGCCGAACTGATTGTTGACCAGAATGGCTACGGTAAATTTCTTCATATCAGTCACCGATCCTTACAATGATATCGCCCATAGAGCCGCCGGGGGGAACCATAGGAAGCACAAGCTCCTCTTTGTCCATGGGGCACTCAATGAGACAGGGGCCGTCATAGGCAAAACCTTCGGCAAGGGCGGCATCCAGCGCCTCCAAAGAGGCCACCCGGGTTGCCTTCAGGCCGAAGCCCTCGGCGACTTTTACAAAGTCCGTACCTCGGGGAGCAAGGTCTGTGTTGCTGTAGCGCTTATCACAGAACAGGGTCTGCATCTGCCGGACCATGCCCAGCACGCTGTTGTTCAGCAGCAGGATCACCATGGGAATCTTATTGGCTGCGGCGGTGGCCATTTCTGTCAGGTTCATGCCAAAGCTGCCGTCGCCGGTGATGAGAATGGGATGCTCATGGGTGCCCATCTGGGTGCCGATGGCAGCGCCCATGCCGAAGCCCATGGTGCCGAGACCGCCGGAGGAAATAAATCTGCGGGGATTTTTAAAGTTCAGATACTGGGCAGCCCACATCTGGTGCTGGCCCACATCGGTGGCAACGGGAGTGGTTTCCGTCAGGTGGCGGTTTACCACGTTCATGACATTCCGGGGGGTGAGCCCATCCCGGGTATCGAGGGAAGCGGCTTCCTCCTCCACCAGTTGGCTGACTTTTTCCCGCCATTGGGGATGGTCCTGCTTGTGGATCAGGGGCAGCAGCTTTTGGAGGGTCTTCTTGATATCGCCCCGGAGACCATGGGCCGCCTGAACGGATTTGCTCAATTCAGCACCGTCAATATCGATGTGGACGATCCGGGCGCTGCGGACGAATTTGCTCCGGTTGCCGGTGCAGCGGTCGTTGAAGCGGCAGCCCAGCGCGATGATCACATCGGCATTGTGCATGGCCGTGGAGGAGGCAAAGTGGCCGTGAAGGCCCTGCATGCCGAGGAACCGGGGATAGTCCGTGGGAATGGCGGATATGCCCATCAAAGAGCAGCCGATGGGGGCATCGATCAATTCTGCCAGCTGCAAAAGCTCGTCCTGGGCCTCGCTGGTGATGAGGCCGCCGCCAAAGTAGATGTAGGGCCGCTCTGCGGTATTGATACAGTCGGCAGCCTGCTGAATGCGGATATCCTTGGCAGGGAAGGGCTCGTCCAGAGGCAGGGGAGGCAGGGGCTCGTAGTCATACATGGCAACCTGCACATCCTTGGTCACGTCCACCAGCACGGGGCCGGGACGGCCGGAGGCCGCCAGTTGGAAAGCATCCCGGATGGTCTCCTGCAGACAGTCAATGGAAGTCACAAAGTAGTTGTGCTTGGTGATGGGCAGGGTGATACCGGTAATATCGATCTCCTGAAAGCCGTCGGTACCGATGACAGTGTTGGGCACGTTGCCGGTGATGGCCACCATGGGCACAGAGTCCAGAAAGGCGGTGGCGATGCCGGTGACCAGATTGGTGGCACCGGGACCGGAGGTAGCCAGACACACACCCACCTTGCCGGTGGAGCGGGAGTAACCGTCGGCGGCATGGGCCGCGCCCTGCTCGTGGGCTACGAGAACATGGTGGATCTCATCCTGATATTTGTAAAGGGAATCGAAAATGTTGAGGACCTGACCGCCGGGATAGCCGTAGAGGACATCAACACCCTGATCGATGAGGGTACGAACGATGATATCGGAACCGCAAAGTTTCATGTCATCATTCCTTTCTAAAGGGATTACTGGAGATTCTCCAAAATCAGCCGTCCCATTTCGGTGCAGCCGACTTGTTTGCAATTGGGGGCCATGATGTCGCCGGTGCGGTAGCCTGCATCCAGAACTTTGGAAACGGCATTCTCAATGGCATCAGCTTCCTTGGGCAGATCGAAAGAGAAGCGCAGCATCATGGCGGCAGCCAGAATGGTGCCGATGGGGTTGGCAATATCCTTTCCGGCAATGTCGGGGGCAGAGCCGTGGATGGGCTCGTACAGTCCCCGGCTTCCCTCACCCAGAGAGGAGGAGGGGATCATGCCGATGGAGCCGATGATCATGGAGGCTTCATCAGAGAGAATGTCGCCGAACATGTTTTCTGTCACGATGACGTCAAACTGGCTGGGATCCTTGACGATCTGCATGGCGCAGTTGTCCACCAGCATATCGGAAAGCTGTACATCGGGATATTCGGCAGCCAACTCGTGCATTACGGTTTTCCACAGCCGGGAAGAATCCAATACGTTGCTCTTTTCCACGCTGCAAAGGCGCTTGCCACGCTTTTGGGCAGTCTCAAAGCCGATGCGGCCAATGCGGCGGATCTCACTTTCCGAGTAGCGCAGTTCGTCGATGGCAGTTTGCTCGCCGCCTTCGTAAACGGTTTCGTGCTTACCGAAGTAAATACCGCCGATCAGCTCCCGAACGATGATAAAATCGATGCCTTTGTCCACGATCTCCTGTTTCAGAGGAGAGGCGGAAGCCAGCTGGGGCCAGATCTTGGCGGGACGGTTATTGGAATAGACACCCATGCCTGCGCGCAGCCGCAGCAGACCCTTTTCCGGGCGCATGGGACCGGGGACATCGTTCCACTTGGGGCCGCCTACGGCACCCAAGAGAACACTGTCGGAAGCAAGGCACTTGTCAAGCTCCGTCTGGGGCAGGGGATCGCCCCATTTATCAATGGCGCAGCCGCCCATGTCCACATCAGTGTATGTAAATTCGTGTCCATACAGGGCTGCGATCTTATTCAGAACCAGCAAAGCCTGTGCCACGATCTCCGGGCCGATGCCGTCGCCCCGGATCACTGCAATGGTGCGTTTCATTGTATCACATCTCCTTCAAGGAAGCAAGTAATCCGCCCTTTTTGATGATATTTTGTATAAATTCCGGGAAGGGCTCTGCCTGATAGGTCTTGCCTGTGGTGATATTGCTGATAATGCCGGTATCGAAATCCACTGCCACCCGATCCCCGGGCTGGATCTCCTCCGCAGCCTGCTCACATTCTAAGATGGGCATGCCGATATTGATGGCATTCCGGTAAAAAATTCGGGCAAAGCTCTTGGCAATGACGCAGCCGGTGCCGCAGGTCTTGATGACCAGCGGGGCATGCTCCCGGGAGGAGCCGCAGCCGAAATTCCAGCCGGCTACCATGATGTCACCGGGCTTAACCTGCTTGACGTATTCTGTATCGATATCCTCCATGCAGTGCTTGGCAAGCTCGGATGCCACGGAGGTGTTTAAGTATCGGGCGGGGATGATGACATCGGTATCCACGTTGTCGCCATATTTGAAAACCTTACCTTGTGTCTTCATAGCTCAATCCTCCTTGGGGGCAGTGATATAGCCGGTGAGAGCGGAAGCGGCGGCGGTGGCGGGGCTGGCGAGGTAAACCTCGCTGTCCACATGGCCCATGCGGCCTACGAAATTTCGGTTGGTGGTGGCGATGCAGCGTTCACCCGCTGCCAGAATGCCCATATAACCGCCAAGGCAGGGGCCGCAGGTAGGGGTGGAGACCACGGCACCGGCATCGATGAAGGCGGTGAGGTAGCCCCGCTCAATGCACTCCCGGTAAATCGCCATAGTGGCAGGAATGATGATGCAGCGGACACCGGGAGCAACGGAATTGCCATTCAGAACTTTGTAAGCTGCTTCCATGTCCTCCATCCGTCCGTTGGTGCAGCTGCCGATGACCACCTGATCGATCTTGATGTCGGACAGCTCCGCAGCGGGATGGGTGTTTTCAGGCAGGTGGGGGCAGGCCACCGTAGGAACGATTTTACTTAGATCGATCTCGTAGACAGCCTCATACTCTGCGTCGGCATCGGCGCTGTAAACCACGGGGGTCCGCTCGCAGCGGCCCTCCATATACTGCATGGTGATTTCGTCCACGGGGAAGATGCCGTTTTTGGCACCTGCCTCGATGGCCATGTTGCAGATGCACAGCCGGTCATCCATGGACAAGCTGGCAACGCCCTCGCCCACGAACTCCATGGATTTATACAGTGCGCCGTCCACACCGATCATTCCGATGATGGTGAGGATCACATCCTTGCCGCTGCAGTTGGAGGCAAGTTTTCCGGTAAGCTTGAACTGGATGGCGGAGGGCACCTTGAACCACGCAGTGCCGGTGGCCATACCGGCTGCCATATCAGTAGAGCCAACACCGGTGGAGAAGGCACCTAAGGCACCGTAGGTGCAGGTATGGGAGTCGGCGCCGATGATGCAGTCGCCGGCAGTGACCACGCCCTGCTCGGGCAGAAGGGCATGCTCAATGCCCATTTTTCCCACATCGTAGAAGTGGCTGACGCAATGGGCACAGGCAAACTCCCGGCACTGTTTACTCTGCTCTGCGGCCTTAATGTCCTTATTTGGCACAAAATGGTCCAGAACGATGGCGATTTTGTCTTTATCGAAAACGGAATCAAAGCCGTTCTTTTTAAATTCATTGATGGCAACGGGGGTGGTGATGTCGTTGCCAAGGACGATGTCCAGCTTGGCCCGGATCAGCTGTCCTGCGTTAACGGATTCCAGCCCCGCGTGGGCGGCCAGAATCTTCTGGGTCATAGTCATTCCCATAATTACTTTCTCCCTTAAAACGCTGTCATTGCGAGGAGCGAAGCGACGTGGCAATCTCCTAAACATTCGGGAAACTTTTGGGGATTGCACCCCAAGGGCATTTCCTCGCTTCGCTCAGGGCACCACGCCAGTCTGCGGACTGACTCGCAATGACATTCTTCTCTGTTATTCTCTGGTCATATTATTGAAGGCGCTGATCAGTGCATGGGCACTGGCCTTGATGATATCGGTATCGGTGCCGGCGCCCCAGAACATGGAGCCGCTTACGTCCTCAAGACCGATGTAGGCGGCGGCGGTGGAGCCGGAGCTCTTTTCCTGCACGGAGTGCTCGGAGTAGACCTTCAGGTTGAACTGCCGTCCGGTGAACTCCTTCAGGGCGTTGCTGACGGCATCCAAAGAACCGTTGCCCATGGAGCGCAGGGTCTTGGTCCGGCCAAAGCGCTGGAAGGTGACAGTCGCTTCCACGTTTTCGCCCTTGCGGGTGAAGTGCATTTCGGAAATATCCAGCGGGTCGTTGACATTGAGGTAGCGGTCCATGAAGATGGCCAGCACATCCTCGCATTTCAGCTCCCGGTGGTCCCGGTCGGAAACACTCTTGCACTGGTAGCTCAGATGCTCCCGCATCTTAGGCGGCAGGCTGTAGCCATAGGTCTGCTCCAGCAGGTAGCCGATGCCGCCCTTGCCACTCTGGGAGTTGACCCGGATGACATCGGCATCATAGGTGCGGCTGATATCGTGGGGATCGATGGGAATGTAAGGAACGGTCCACTGGTGGAGCTTCTTCTCCTTGCGCCACTGCATGCCCTTGGCAATGGCATCCTGATGGGAGCCAGAGAAGGCGGCGAAGACCAGCGCGCCTGCATAGGGGCTGCGCTCATAGACGTGCATCCGGGTGGTGTCCTCGTAAATCTTACAGATGGCGGGCATGTCAGTAAAATCCAGATGGGGGTCCACACCGTGAGAGTACATGTTCATGGCAAGGGTGATGATATCCACATTGCCGGTACGCTCGCCGTTGCCAAAAAGGGTGCCCTCCACCCGGTCAGCACCGGCCAGCAAGGCCAGCTCCGTGTCCGCCACACCGGTGCCCCGGTCATTGTGGGGGTGCAGGGACAGGGTCACATGCTCCCGGTATTTCAGGTTCTCGCTCATGTATTCCACCTGGCTGGCGTAGACATGAGGCATGGACATTTCCACGGTGACAGGCAGATTGATGATGACATTGTTGGATTCACTGGGCTCCAGCACATCCAGAACCGCGTTGCAAACCTCCAAAGCGTATTCCGGCTCGGTGCCGGTGAAGCTTTCGGGAGAATATTCAAAGCGGAAATTGCCTTCGTATTCGGCGGCTAATCTTTTTACCAGCTTGGCACCGTCAATGGCGATCTGCATGATCTCTTCCTTGCTCTTACGGAAAACCTGCTCCCGCTGGGCAACGGACACGGAATTATAGAAGTGGATGATGGCGTTGGGTGCGCCCTTGCAGGCATCGAAGGTCTTGCGGATGATGTGCTCCCGGCACTGGGTCAGCACCTGCACCGTCACATCCTGCGGAATCATGTTGTTTTCAATGAGGGTTCTTAAAAATTCGTATTCGGTATCGGAGGCGGCGGGGAAGCCCACCTCGATCTCCTTGAAGCCCACCCGCAGCAGCATATGGTAAAATTCTAGCTTTTCTTCCAAACTCATGGGGATCACAAGGCTCTGGTTGCCGTCCCGCAGGTCAACGCTGCACCATTGGGGGGCTTTCTCAATGTGATCGCGCTGCACCCACTTATAGTGGCTGCCGGGGGCCGGGTAGTAGCCGATGCTGTACTTGCTGGTATCCATATGCGTGTTCTCCTTCAATGTTCAGGTTTGAAATGATCCTGTCCTTGCGAACCAGTCCTCAGACTGGTGTGGCAACCTCCTTCTTAAGATGGGGATTCCCACGCCAGCGTGCGCGCTGGCTCGGAATGACATGGGATATTCTATTATCCAACCACGTGGAAGCCCTCCGCACGCAGTGCCTGCTTGATTTGTTCCACATGGTCGTAATTTCTGGTTTCCAGATCCACCCGGAGGAAGCAATCCTTGATGTTCTGGGTATTGCCCCTCTCGTGGTGAATTTCGGTGATGTTGCCGCCGCAGTCGGCGATGATGCGGGAAACGTCCTTCAGACGGCCCGGCATGTCGGCCAGCTCGATCATCAAGGTGGCAATACGGCCGGACTTCATGAGGCCCCGCTCAATGACCCGGTTCAGGCTGGTGACATCGATGTTGCCGCCGGAAATAACGCTGACCACCTTCTTGCCCTGAATGGGGAACTTGTTGAACATGGCGGCAGCCACGGAAACGGCACCGGCACCTTCCGCGATCATCTTCTGCTTTTCAATGAGCTTCAGGATGGCGGCGCAGATCTCATCTTCAGTGACGGTGGCGATGTCGTCCACATAGCGGCTCACCAGCTCGTAGGTCAGGTCGCCGGGGCGCTTGACAGCGATGCCGTCGGCAATGGTGGAGACAGAGTCCAGCGTGCCGATCTGACCGTCCTTAATGGATTTGAACATACTGGGAGCGCCTGCGGCCTGGACACCGTAGACCTTGACGGAAGGACGCAGGGACTTGATGGCGAAGGCCACGCCTGCGATCAGGCCGCCGCCGCCAATGGGAACGATGACGGCATCAATGTCATCCAGCTCGTTGAGGATCTCCAAGCCGATGGTGCCCTGACCGGCGATGACGTTTTCATCGTCAAAGGGATGGACGAAGGTGTAGCCGTGCTCCTCCTTCAGCTCCAATGCCTTGTTGTAGGCATCGTCATAGACACCGGGCACCAGACAAACCTCTGCACCGAAGCCCTTGGTGGCCTCCACCTTGGACAGGGGGGCGTTTTCCGGCAGGCAGATCAGAGAACGGATGCCGCACTTGCTGGCGGCCAGTGCCACGCCCTGTGCGTGGTTACCGGCGGAGCAGGCGATGACACCTTTTGCCTTTTCCTCCTCGCTGAGCTGGGAAATTTTGTAGCCGGAGCCGCGAAGCTTAAAGGAGCCGGTGCGCTGCAGATTTTCGGGCTTGAAATAGAGGTCAAAATCCTTGGAAAAGCCGTAGGCACGGGCCAGAGGGGTGGGACGGATGATATCTTTCAGAACCAGGGAAGCGTGAAAAATCTTGTCGATGGTAAGCATACATGTTCTCCTTTGCTGTCTGTTTGATTATAAAAAGAGCCCTGTCTCTTTTTATAGCAAAGAGACAGGGCTTTCGTTACACAAAAACCTTGCGGTACCACTCTTTTTGCCGCGCAATGGCGCAGCCACTCAACAGCGGTCCAGCAACCGCCTCCCGCTGTATCGGTCGGGTTCCGTCCGGCTTACTGGAAGATTCGTTCAGCGCGGCCGCTCAGAGGCCAGTATACAGTCTCCACCGTGACCGCCTCGCACCACCCGGCGGCTCTCTGTACAGGGAAAGGAAACTGCTTTTTCCTCTTCAAAGCGTTTTCTCTATGTGCGGTGCATTATACCATGAAAACAGAAAAGTGTCAAGCACAGAAATACAAAAGTCCGCCAGAAAAATACGAATATCACTGTGGGGGCAATTCATGAATCGCCTCTATAATCATAAAAAACAGGCGGCAGGGTATTTCCTGCCGCCTGAAATGTGTCTTTTATTCAATTTCCATGATCCAGCCTTCGGGGGCTTCGATGCGGCCCATCTGGATGCCGGTAAGGGTATCATACAGCTTCTGAATCTTGGGACCGAAGCCTGCGTAGTGGATCAGACGGCCATGGTCATCGATGGTGCCCACGGGGGAGATGACCGCTGCGGTGCCGCAGAGGCCGCACTCCTCGAACTGGTCGATCTCGGAGAGGGCCACATCCCGCTCTTCCACTTCCATACCCAGATACTCCTTTGCCACATGGACGATGGAACGGCGGGTGATGGAGGGCAGAATGGTGCTGGACTTGGGGGTGACAAGGGTGTTGCCCTTGATGAAGATGACGTTGGCACCGCCGGTCTCCTCGATATAGGTGCGGGAGCCGGAGTCCAGATAGATATTCTCGTCGTAGCCCTTCTCGTGGGCATCCACGATGGCATACAGGCTCATGGCATAGTTCAGGCCAGCCTTCACATGGCCGGTGCCTCTGGGGGCTGCCCGGTCAAAGTCGGAGATGCGGACCGTCAGAGGCTTCACGCCGCCCTTAAAGTAGGGGCCCACAGGGGTAGCGAAGACCCGGAACTGATAGACATTGGCAGGCTTGACGCCGATGATGGAATCCCAGCCGAACATGAAGGGACGCAGGTAAAGGGAAGCGCCGGAGCCGTAAGGGGGAACCCATGCAGCGTTGGCTTTCACGGTCTGCTTAATCGCCTCCAAGAACTTCTCCTCGGGGAAGGCGGGCATCTTGAGCCGCTCAGCAGACTCAACCATACGGGCAGCGTTCAGGTCGGGGCGGAAGCAGACGATTCTGCCGTCTTCGGTGGTATAGGCCTTCATACCCTCGAAGCAGCTCTGGGAATACTGCAGAACACAAGCGCACTCGTTCATGACGATGTTGGCATCGGTGGTCAGTCCGCCCTCATCCCATGCGCCGTCTTTGTAGGTAGAAACATAGCGGTAATCGGTCTGAACATAGCCAAAGCCGATGTTACCCCAGTCGATATTTTTCTTTTCCATTGTTAAACACCTCTCGCGGTTTTTCTAGATTGCACTATTCTAGCACCGCAAACTGCGAAGGTCAATAGGTTTTGGGTAAAAAATGTTCCCTTGGGAGAAACGTTTGTCCCTTGTGCATATACGCACAAAAATTATGGTGGGATTTTGTGAGATATGTCTTGACTTTAGCGAAGTAAAGTGATAAAGTATCACAAACAAAACGTATCGTAGGGGCCGATGCCTACATCGGCCCGGATGTCCGTCGAGAGAAGCGGGGCGATGTGGGCATCGCCACCTACGGTAAATGAGAAAGGAAACATTGATTATGGGCAAGATTCGACATCCGGGAGAAGACCTGTTTTATGAGGCGGTGCTGTCTTTGAAGACACCTGAAGACTGCCGCGTGTTTTTTGAAGATATCTGCACCATCAAGGAGCTGCAGTCCCTCTTCCAGCGGTTCCGGGTGGCCTGTCTGCTGGATTCCGGCAGCAATTATATTGAAGTATCGGAAGCTACCGGTGCCAGCTCTGCCACCATCAGCCGGGTGAACCGGTGCCTAAACTATGGCGGCGGTTATCGCACCGCGCTGGACTATCTGAAGAAAGCGGGGATATTAGATGATGACGGATGTGATCCTGAAGCATGAGGAACGGGCGGTCTTTACTCTGCGCAGCCTCTACCGCCGCTATGGGTATGCCCCCTATAAAATGAGCAAGTTTGAGGAATATGACCTCTATGTCCGCAACAAGGATTTTCTGGTGTCTGACCAGATCATCACCTTCTCCGGAGACCGGGGCAAGCTCATGGCTCTGAAGCCGGACGTGACCCTCTCCATTGTGAAGAACGCCCCGGAGGAGCCCGGGGTAGTGCAGAAGGTCTATTATAATGAGAATGTCTACCGGGATTACCGGGAGATCATGCAGGCAGGTCTGGAATGTGTGGGCGACCTTGGCGACTACGAGATCGCAGAGGTGGTGCTTCTGGCAGCAAGGAGCCTTCAGCTGCTGGGAAGCAGCTATGTACTGGACATTTCCCACATGGGTCTGCTTTCTGCCGTGCTGGAAAGCTGCGGCTTGAATGACCGGCAGCGGCCGCAGGCCATGGAAGCCCTGCGGCGGAAGAATGTGCAGGCCTTGCAGGACCTTTGCGGAGCAGACCGGAAGGCTTGGGAAAAGCTGGAAATGATCGCCTCCTGCCATGGCGGCAGGGAAGCGCTTCCCCGGGTAGCAGCGGTGCTGACCACGGAAGCGGAGCGGCAGGCCTTTGCCCAATTGGAAGACCTGTGGCAGGTTCTGGAGGAGAGCGGCTGCGCTGAGAACGTCTGCCTTGACTTTTCCGTGGGAAACAACATGGGCTATTACAGCGGCGTGGTCTTCCGGGGCTATCTTCCCGGTATTGCCAGCAGCATTCTCTCCGGAGGCCAGTACGATAAGCTCCCCCGGAAAATGGGACGCAAAGCCAAGGCTATCGGCTTTGCCCTGTACTTAGATCTCTTGCAGGAGCTGTACCGGGAGGAAAACCCCTTCGATGTGGATACGCTGATCCTCCACGATGGCACGGTAGCGCCCCTGGTCCTGACAAAGGCGGCGGAGGAAGCCGCGCAAAAGGGCACGGTGCTGGTATCCCGGCAGCAGCCAAAGGACCGCCGGTGGAAGTGGCTGATCCGTTTCGAGAAAGGAGTGCGCCTGCTGTGAAGACTTGGATCAATATTGCCCTGCCCAAGGGCCGTCTGGGTGAAAAGGCTTACCGTATGCTGAAGGAAAGCGGCTACGAGTGCCCTTCCATCGAGGATCCGGGCCGGAAGCTGATTTTTGAAAACCCTGAAAAGGGTGTTCGCTATTTCTGGGTGAAGCCCTCCGACGTTGCCATTTATGTGGAACGAGGTGCAGCGGACCTTGGCATCGTGGGCAAGGATATTTTGCTGGAATACCAGCCCGATGTTTACGAGCTGCTGGACCTGCAGATGGGAAAATGCCGCATGGCAGTGGCAGGAAAAAAGGATTTCCGTGACCCCATCGGCAGGACCTTGAAGGTAGCCACCAAATTTCCCAATATTACCTTAGATCATTACAACAGCAAGTGCCGGGATATCGATATCATCCATCTCAACGGCTCCATCGAGCTGGCCCCCATTCTGGGCCTCAGCCATGTGATCGTGGACATCGTGGAGACCGGTTCTACGCTGAAAGAAAACGATCTGGTGGTCTATGAGGAGATCGTCCCCATCAGTGCACGGCTCATCGCCAATACCGCCAGCTATCAATTTAAGGATGACGCCATCAACGCCATCCGCCGGAAGTTACAGAAACAGGTGGAGAGCAGATGATCAAGATCATGAAATACGGTCAGGTGCCTAACAGCGAAATTTTCGCCCGGGTCGTCCCTGCCGTTAACGTAGAAGACATTGTGGCAGAGATCATTGCCAATGTCCGTAAATTGGGCGACAAGGCCCTTCTGGAATACAATTTCAAATTCGACAAGGCAGCGCTGACCGCCTTGCAGGTCACGCAGGAGGAAATTGACGAGGCCTTTGCTGCTGTAGATGAAAAATTTCTTACCATTTTAGAGCAGGCGGCGGAAAATATCCGGGCCTTCCATTCCCGTCAGGTCCGCAATTCCTTCGTCATTGCGGAAAAGCCCGGCATCGTGCTGGGTCAGAAGGTGACGCCCATTGAGAATGTGGGCATCTATGTCCCCGGCGGCACCGCTGCTTATCCCTCCACCGTGCTGATGGACTCCATCCCGGCAAAAATTGCCGGATGCAGCCAGATCGTCATGGTGACGCCTCCCGGCAGGGATGGCAAGATCAACCCCGTGATTCTGGCTGCTGCCAAAATCGCCGGTGTGGACAAAATTTTCAAGGTCGGCGGCGCGCAGGCCATTGCCGCCCTTGCCTACGGCACGGAAAGCGTTCCCAAGGTGGATAAGATCGTGGGCCCCGGCAATGCCTTCGTGGCGGAAGCAAAGAAGCAGGTCTTCGGCATGGTGTCCATCGACATGATCGCCGGTCCCAGTGAAATTCTGGTGATCGCTGACGGAAAGAGCGACCCCGCTCACGTTGCTGCCGACCTGCTGAGCCAAGCCGAGCATGATAAGCTGGCTTCCGCCGTGCTGGTCACTGACAGCGAAGCACTGGCACAGGCTGTCAGCGCGGAGCTGGAACGGCAGATCCCTCTGCTGCCCCGTGCGGAAATTGCCCGGGCCTCTATTGATAACAACGGAAAAATTATTGTGGCGGAAACCCTGATGTCCGGCATCGACATTGCCAACGAGATCGCCCCGGAGCATCTGGAACTGATGGTGGACGATCCCTTTGCCTACTTAGATGCGGTGAAGCATGCAGGCTCCATCTTCATGGGCCGCAATTGCCCGGAGGCGCTGGGTGACTACTTTGCAGGCCCCAACCACACCCTGCCCACCTCCGGCACTGCCCGGTTCTCCAGCCCCTTAAGCGTGGACGACTTCGTGAAAAAGAGCCAGTTCACCTACTATACTGCCGATGCCCTCAGCACTGTGGCGGAGTCCATCGACTATTTTGCGGGGCAGGAGGGCCTGCAGGCCCACGGAAAGAGCGTCATGATCCGAAAGGAGGGCTAAATATGAGCCGCTTTCTTGCGCCTCAGTTTCAGAAGCTGGAGGCCTACACCCCCGGCGAGCAGCCCCAGGACATGCAGTACATCAAGCTGAATACCAACGAGTCTCCCTATCCTCCTGCGCCTAGCGTGGTAGCAGCCATGACAGCCGGAGAGGTAGAACTGCTGCGGCTCTACTCTGATCCCACCGCCAAAAACCTGAAGGAAAAGCTGGCGGGCCTCTATGGCGTAACCCCGGAAAATGTCTTCGTGTCCAACGGTTCAGACGAGGTACTGAACTTTGCCTTTATGGCCTTTGGAAGCAAAGGTGTGGTGTTTCCGGAAATCAGCTACGGCTTTTACGCGGTTTACGCCGACCTGTATGCACTGGAAGCGGAGAAAATTCCGCTGAAACCCGACTTTTCCATCGCTTACCGGGACTACTGCGGAAAAAACAAAATGGTGGTCATCGCCAATCCCAACGCCCCCACCGGTATGCGTATCCCGGTTTCGGAGATTGAAGAAATCTTGAAGACCAACCCGGATTCTCTGGTGCTCATTGACGAGGCCTATGTGGACTTTGGCGGGGAAAGCTGCCTGCCTCTGATTGGAAAATACGATAACCTTTTGGTGACCCGAACCTTCTCCAAATCCCGGTGCCTTGCCGGCGGACGTCTGGGCTATGCCTTTGCAAGCTCTGCCATTATTGCCGATTTGGAAAAGATCAAATATTCCACCAATCCCTATAATATTAACCGCATGACGCTTCTGCTGGGAGAAAAAACGGTAGAGGCGGAAGAATACTATCAGGAAAAATGCGCCGAGATCATCCAGACCCGCGCATGGACGGCAAGGCAGCTGGAAGAATTGGGCTTCACCGTCCTGCCCAGCCAAACCAACTTCCTCTTTGCCAAAACTGACAAAATGGACGGCGGTGAACTGTACAATGCGCTGAAACAGCAGGGCATTCTGGTCCGCCATTTCTCTGATCCTAAGATCGCCCAATATAACCGCATCACCATCGGCACCCCAGAACAGATGGCGCGGTTTGTGGAAATAGTGCACCAGATCCTTGCAGCAATGTAGGGCGGGGTTATGACCCCGCCGACCCGCCTGCAAATTTGCAGAGCGTTCTGTCAGACAGGAATCAAACATTCCTGATTGTTGTAACATGGATATCATCGCAACCTGATCGGCGGATTTCTGACCCCGCCCTACAGAATTGAGGTATACATATGAGAACCTGTGAATTAAGCCGCAAAACTGCGGAAACGGATATTTCCCTATCCCTGAATTTAGACGGCACCGGAAAAAGCAGCATCAATACCGGCTGTGGTTTTCTGGATCACATGCTGACCCTCTTTGCTGCCCACGGCAAATTCGATTTGACCGTAACCTGCGCAGGAGATACCTATGTGGATGACCACCACAGTGTGGAGGACATTGGCATCTGCTTAGGACAGGCTTTCCAGCAGGCGCTGGGTGATAAGCGGGGCATCACCCGCTATGGTTCTTTCCTGCTGCCAATGGATGAGGCACTGATTCTGTCAGCTGTGGATATTTCCGGCAGAAGCTGCCTGTGCTTTGGCTTGGAGATCCCCACCCAGAAGATTGGCAGCTTCGATACGGAGCTGGTGGAGGAATTTTTCCTTGCCTTTACCCGTAACTGCCCCATGAGTCTGCATATCCGGCAGCTGGCTGGCAAAAATGCCCACCACATCGTGGAGGGTGCTTTCAAATCCGTAGCCCGGGCCTTAAAAGCTGCCGTGGCGCTGGATGGGACCAATGACATTCCTTCTACCAAGGGGGTGCTGTGATGGTCGGCATCATTGACTATGGCGTGGGAAACCTATTTTCCCTGTGTTCCTCCTTCAAGGCCATCGGCGTGGAGGCTTTCGTCAGCGGTGACCCGGTGGAGCTTGCCAAGGCAGACCGTCTGGTGCTGCCCGGCGTAGGTGCCTTTGAGGATGCAGCAAAGAAGCTCCGGGCTTCCGGGCTGGACAGCTTTGTTCGCCAGCAGGCAAGAGCGGGAAAGCCTCTGTTGGGCATTTGCCTTGGGATGCAGATGCTCTTTGAAAAGAGCTTTGAGTATGGCGAGCACGAGGGCATGGGCCTGCTGAAGGGACAGGTAGTGCCCATGGCAGGCAAGCTGCCCCAGGATCTGAAGATCCCCCACATGGGATGGAACAAGCTGGAATGGAAGTCCGGACGGCTGCTGGAAGCCGTGGACGGCCAGTTCGTCTATTTCGTCCACTCCTACTATGCCAGCGGCTGCGAAGCATCCCTTGCCGCCGTGACGGAGTACGGCATCCCCATCACCGCCGCCGTGGAGCAGGGCAACATCTTCGGCTGTCAGTTCCACCCGGAAAAGAGCGGCAATGTGGGATTGCAGATCCTTCGCAGATTCTGTGAAATTTAATTATTATGTCATTGCGAACCAGTCCGCAGACTACTCCGTGCTAAGAGCCGCCTGCGGCGTTGTGCTCTGTACGCGATAAGCGGGCGCAGTGGTGAGGCAATCCCCTAATATGCGGGAGATTGCCACGTCGGACTGCGTCCTCCTCGCAATGACAGAACAATAAAAGGAGGGCAGTAAATGTATATTTATCCTGCCATTGATCTATATGCGGGCAAGGCTGTCCGGCTTTACAAGGGCGACTATGCTCAGATGACAGTCTACAGCGAATGCCCTGCTGAGGTGGCCAAAGCCTTTGCCGAAGCCGGTGCCAGCCATATCCATCTGGTGGATCTGGAGGGAGCAAAAAAGGGTCAGCCTGCCAATTTGGAAACCATTGCCGGCATTATCAAGGCTGCGGACCTCTTTGTAGAGGTGGGCGGCGGTATCCGAAATCTGGAGACAGTGGAACAGTACCTCGCCATCGGTGTGGACCGGGTGATCCTCGGCACTGCGGCGGTGACTGACCCGGACTTTCTGGAAGCCGCTCTTGTCCAATATGGAGAAAAAATCGCTGTAGGTGTGGATCTCAAGGACGGTTTCGTTGCCATTAAGGGCTGGACGGAAACCAGCACCCTGACAGCCGATGCCTTCTTCGCCAAAATGGAAGCATTGGGGGTCAAAACCGTCATCTGCACCGATATCTCCCGGGATGGGGCCATGAAGGGCACCAACCGGGAACTGTACCGGGCGCTTTCCCAGAAGTATGCCATTGACCTGATTGCATCCGGCGGTGTGTCTACCTTGGAGGATGTTCAGGCCCTTGCCGCTATGGATCTGCACGGTGCCATCATCGGCAAAGCCTACTACATCGGTGCCATTGATTTGAAAACTGCAATCGAGGTGGCCTTATGATTACAAAGCGCATCATTCCCTGTTTGGATGTCCGTAATGGCCGGGTAGTGAAGGGAACCAATTTTCAGGGCCTGCAGGACGTTTCCTCTCCCGTGGAGTTGGGAAAATTCTATTCCGACAACGGCGCCGACGAGCTGGTGTTTTATGACATCACCGCCTCCGCCGAAGGCCGGAAGCTGTTCACCGACATTCTGACGGAGGTGGCCTCCACCATTTTCATCCCCTTGACGGTAGGCGGCGGCATCAACACCGTGGAGGATTTTGACCGGGTGCTGAAATGCGGTGCCGACAAGGTCAGCGTCAATTCCGGCGCCATCCGCAATCCCGATCTGGTGCGGGAAGCTGCCCGGCTCTACGGCGACCAGTGCGTGGTACTGTCTGCCGATGTGAAGCGGGTGGCAGGAGAATTTCGGGTCTTTGCCAAGGGCGGCCGGGAAGATACCGGCATGGAGGCCATTTCGTGGATCAAGCGCTGCGTCGCCAACGGCGCAGGCGAGGTGGTCCTGAACTCCATTGATACCGACGGTGTGAAGAAGGGCTTTGATTTGGAGATGCTGGAAGCCGTCTCCAACGCAGTTGAGGTCCCTGTCATCGCCTCCGGCGGCGCGGGCTGTAAGGAGGACTTTATCACCCTCTTTAAAACCCTGCCCAAGGTAGATGCAGGTCTTGCCGCCTCCATCTTCCATTTTGGTCAGGTACAGATTCCCGACTTGAAACGGACACTTAGGGACAACGACATTTTGGTGAGGTTGTAATATGGATTTGGAAAAACTGAAATTTGACGAAAAGGGTCTGATCCCCGCCATTGTGGTGGATGATGACACCGGGAAGGTGCTGACCCTTGCCTATATGAGCCGGGAAAGCCTGCAGATTTCCATAGAGAAAGGCTTGACCTGCTTCTTCAGCCGCTCCCGACAGGCGCTGTGGCTGAAGGGAGAAACCAGCGGAAACTACCAGCACATCGTATCCATCACCGCGGACTGTGATTATGACGCGCTGGAGGTTCGGGTGAAGAAGGACGGTCCCGCCTGCCATTTGGGAACGGACTCCTGCTTCCACAATCCCATTCTGGGAGAAAAAGCAGAAAAATTCCAGTTGGAAGGCCTGTACCAGCTGCTTTTGAGCCGAAAAAAGGAGCTGCCGGAAGGCTCCTACACTACCTACCTGTTCCAAAAGGGCCTTGATAAGATCCTGAAAAAGGTAGGAGAAGAATCCACGGAGGTCATTATTGGTGCGAAATCCAAGGATAAGGCGGAAACCATCTACGAAATTGCCGACCTCACTTACCATGTGCTGGTGCTGATGGTGGAAATGGGCATCTCGGTGGAGGAGATCCGTAAGGAGCTGGCAGGCCGTCATATCATCGACCACAAGGTAAAGCAGGAAAAAATGACGGGCTGAGGTGCGCCATGAGAGAGAAACTGGATACCATTCCCATCAATGACGCCTTTGCCTCCGGTGACGAGTGTCCCTTCTGTTATCTGGAACGGGACGCGGAGCACCGGGCCATCAAATATACCATCGGTCCCGGAGCCAGTTACATGGAGCCGGAGATCCGCGCCATCACGGACCGCCGGGGCTTCTGCCGGCATCATCTGCACATGATGCACGGCTACGGCAATGCACTGGGCTGTGCCCTGATCCTGCAGACCTATTATACAGGTGTGCTGATGGAACTGGAGCGGCAGCTGGATAGCTACGAGCTGCCGCCGAAGCGGAGCCTTTTGCGGAAAAAGCCGCCAGTCGCGGAGAAAACGGACATGCTTGCGTGGCTGGAGGAGAAGCAGAGCAGCTGCTTCGTATGTGACCAGATGGATGAGAACATGCAGCGCTACGTTGATACCTTCTTCGCCATGCTGAAGGATGGCGAATTTCGGGAAACGGTGGAGCGTTCTAAGGGCTTCTGTCTGCACCATTTCCGCATTTTGCTGGAGGAGTCTGCAAATAGCCTGCCCAATGGCCAGCGGGAGTGGTTCCACGAGAAGATCCCTGCCCTGATGCAGGAAAACCTGCTGCGAATCAAAGAAGACTTGGACTGGTTCGTTATGAAAAACGATTTCCGCAATGCAGGGAAGGAATGGAAAAACGCCCGGGATGCCGTGACCAGAGGCATGCAGAAGCTGCAGGGCGGCCACCCGGCGGATCCGGTTTTCCGAAGCGCTGATTATGGCATTAAGATACCGGGGAAATAACGAAAAAGCACGATCCGCAAGGATCGTGCTTTTGTTATGGGTAAAACTTAGGCCTTGGCAGTCTTCTTCTGCTTGGCGATGGTCATGACACCTTCGATGGCCAGAACCACAGCCAGAACGATCATAACAACGCCCAGAATAGCCTGAACATAGGGACCCCAGTCAGCACCGCCAGCGGAGATGGCAGCCATCTGCTGGGTGGTGTTGATCCACAGGGAAGCGATGGTGACCACCAGCATAAAGGCCATGGGCAGCAGGAACATCTTGTTGTCCTTGCCGATGTTGCCCAGCCAAGTAGCGACAGCCAGCAGACCCAGAGCAGCCAGCAGCTGGTTGGCGGAGCCGAACAGTGCCCAGATCTTAGCATAGCCGTTCAGACCCAGCATGATGCCGAGGAAAACGGTAATCAGGGTTGCAACGTAGGGGTTGGACAGGATCTTCTTATAGCCGGTGACGTTCTCGGGGGTCTCACCCTTAGAACCATCCAGCCAGAACTCCTGGAACATGAAGCGGGCCAGACGGGTGGCGGTATCCAGAGAGGTCAGGCAGAATGCGGAGTAGGTCAGGACCAGCAGGGTGTACAGAGTGGTGTAGACAGAACCGCGGGAAGGATCGATCATGCCGGCAATACCGCCGCCGAAGATGGCGGTTGCGCCGTTCAGCTGGAACTCAGTGCCCTTCAGGCTGTAAGCGTAAGCGGTAGCGATCAGAGTCATGATAGCCAGCACGCACTCCAGCAGCATGCCGCCGTAAGCGATGGGCTTGGCATCGGTTTCCTTATCCAGCTGCTTGGAGGTGGTGCCGGAGGAGACCAGAGAGTGGAAGCCGGAGATAGCGCCGCAGGCGATGGTGGTGAACAGAACGGGGAACACGGGGGTAGCGTTGTTGGGGGTGTCCAGAATGGGCATGCTGGACATGGAGGGGTTGCCCATGAAAACAGCCAGAGCAGCCAGTGCCAGCATTGCGTACAGCAGGAAGGAGGACAGATAGTCGCGGGGCTGCAGCAGGATCCACACAGGAGCGATGGAGGCCACGCAGATGTACACGCCTACGATCCACATCCAAGCGTTGGTGGACAGGTAGATGGGGTGCCAGTTCAGACCGATGGCAATGATGCCGACGATAGCAGCCACACCGATGACGGAAGCGATGCTCATGGGGACATTGCGGCGGTAGACAGCGAAGCCGAAGACGATGGCGATGACGATGAACAGGATGGAGACCATGGCAACACGGGCGTTGGCCTCGGAGGCTACCATGTCAACAGCGCCGGAGGCATCGAAGGTGGCACCGAAGGTACCGGCAACGATGGAAGCGAAGGCTGCCACCACAAGGATCAGGGTCAGGTAAGCGAAGATGATAAACAGGCGCTTTGCACGCTTGCTCATGTTGGCGGAGATGATCTCACCGATGGACTTGCCGCCATGACGGACAGAGGCGAACAGGGCGCCGAAGTCATGGACACCGCCGAAGAAGATGCCGCCGATGATGATCCACAGTGCGCAGGCACCCCAGCCGAAGCCGGCAGCTGCTGCGTTGATGGGACCGGTGATGGGGCCTGCACCAGCGATGGAGGAGAAGTGGTGGCCCATCAGGACAGGGGCCTTTGCGGGGACGTAGTCAATGCCGTCAGCCATGGTGTGTGCAGGAGTTTCGACGTCGAGCTCACCGACGCCCCACTTCTTGCACAGGTAGCGACCATAGAAGATGTAGCCGATGACCAGAATCGCAACGCTGAGGAGGAGGAGGGTAATACCGTTCATAAAGTGACTCCTTTCTTATTTTAGAGGGAAACCCTAAAAAACCGTCTGCGGCGCTCAGCGGATCTTTTGCCCCAACTTTGCAGTTTGAAAAACTTGAAATACACAAAGGATTCCTGCGTTATCCAAACTTTAATTTGTGCCAAAATTTCTCGCTGACCGCTCTTGCCAGTTTTTTCAGTGCTTCCCTGAGGACAGAGGATCATTTCCCTCTGCCTGTTTTCGGAGCAAAGTTCTGCTCCATGATTTTCTTGGCTCCCTTTCCTGCTGGATTGGAAAAGAAGCAATTGGTGGATGCTTCCATAGCGGCAAGCTGATACTCCGTCCAGCCATAGAGGCTCAGCTTGTAATTTTTCCGGAAGCGGGTCTTTTGGATGAGCTTGCGCGCCTCCGGGGAAATGGTATTTGCCAGCACGATGAGGCCCACGTTGGAGAACATGTGGTCCTTGTGGGGCTTGACCTTACCCAGACCCGCCCTCTTGGACAGATCTATCTGGGATTGCAGGTCTTCGGCAGTCAGGTGGTCGGTCAGATAGAAGTAAAGGTATTCGTGCTGTTCCACTGCCGACAGGACGTGCTGTTTGGAGATCAGGTAATTCTCATCCCGCAGATAATAAGTGGCGGTGGCAGGATAGACGAAGCCCTCCACTTCCACATCTCGGTCGATATCATACTGGTGAGAATAGGCATCCAGCAGCTTATTCAGCCGCTCCTGCAGCGAGATTTCCATAGGCGGTCCTTTCTGTCTTTGCCAAGCTTCGTACATGGCTGAAATATCAGGGTGATTATACACCCACCTTGTCCGTTTGTGAAGTACAAATGTCTATTATATGAACGATTTGTGAATTGTGTGCAAAGAACGAGAAAAGAAATGGCGAAAATTGGTGAAGGTGCGTAAACGTTTTCGCTGCAGAAAAAACAGGGGGTTGGAAAATGCCGCGGCATGAAAAAGGACGCATCCATTTGGATGCGTCCTTTGGGAAAAGTATGGGAATTACACGACCAGGAAGGTGCAGGTCATGGGTGCCAGCTCTACCTTACCGGCAGCGACAGCGTCGCCGGACAGGTCGGGCAGCTCCCAGTTCTCGCCCAGAACCAGATCACGGCCGTTCAGGGTCATGACAGTGGCGCGCTTGAAGCCGTCCTTGCCGTTCAGGACCCAGATCAGACCGTCGTTGGGAACATCGACGGTGGTGGTCTCGGTCTCGGAGTTGTTGATGATCAGGTAGCACTTCTTGGAAGCGTCCTTCTTGTAGGACTGGACGTAAACGTGAGCGCCCTCGCGGACAGGTTCGCCGGAAGCGTAAACGTCGGTGCCCATCAGCTCGATCCACAGCTTGACAGCGAAGAAGTTGGGACGAGGATCATGGACAAAACGTGCCAGATAAGCGTAGTCGGAAGCGGTCAGGGTGTTGTGGAAGATGACACCGCGGGTCAGAGCGGAGAAGCCGCCCAGCTCGTTCAGGGTACGCAGGACATCCAGATAGGTGGAAGCCCAAGTGTCGCCGCCGCCGCCTGCATCGCCGGACTCGGTGACCCACATTTCGGTGCCGGGAGCGTACTTGTCACGGTAGGGGATGTAGGCGCGGCAGAAAGCCATGGCAACATCCAGATACTCTTCGCCGTTGGCCTCGCTGGGATCCCAGTGGCCGGCGGGCATGACGGATGCCAGACGGTCGGACAGACCGTTGTAGTAGTGGTAGGAGAACACATCCAGAGGCATCTCCAGACCGTTCAGCAGCTCTTCGCAGGTAGCGCTCTCACGGGCCAGCTGCTCGACACCACCGGTGCCGTTGTCCTTGCTCATCTTGCCGAAGGAAACGTCTGCGCCGCCGGTATCGGAGGTGCCGACATACAGACACTCAGGATAGTTTTCCTTCAGCCACTTTGCGAACAGGTCAGCATCGCGGCGGTAGTGTGCTGCGGTGTAGCCCTTGGGGAAGCCGGTGTCTTCCAGCATGTTGGGCTCGTTGGCGAACTCAGCTGCCATGATGGGCACACCGTAAGCCTTGGAGAAGGAGAACAGCTTCTCAGCCTCGGTGGAGGGCCAAGGCTCCTCGGCGCTGTGCAGGCCGGGGCAGTTGGCAACGGAGACCTTCAGCTTCAGGCCGCAGTCCTTAACGAAATCCAGAACGCCGATCCACTGCTCCTTGGTCAGAACGTTCAGATAACCCTCGGGGACCTGACCGGGAGCGTACTCACCGTCAAAGTCATAGTAGGTCTTGGTGGCCCAAGTACCGGAGACACGGCACCAAGTAGTGCCCAGATCCTTGGTCAGCTTGCGCAGCTTGGGGTTGTACAGGTCGATGGGGGGATACAGCTGCATCAGATCCTTGTACATAGCAGCGATGCCGTCAGCGGAGGGCTCAACATAGAAGGGCTCGGTGCCGGCGATCTGCTCGGGAGTGTAGGCCTTCCAGAAGGTGCCGCCGGTGACTTCGGCGAACTCCACGTTGTAGCTCACCAGATCGGGGTTCTGCTCGTGCAGGAACTTCAGTTCACTGGGGTTCAGTTTGACAAATTCAGCCATGGGAATCAATCTCCTTACTTTCTGCCGTGGAAGCACGGCGTTTTGCACTTTAATTGTAAAACTTTTTATTCACGGATGCAATAGCTTTCCACTTTGGAAGATGCCAAAAAATGATTGGAATATTTAGCAATAATTCCCGAAAATAAGAGGAGGCACATGCTTTGCTGAAATCGTAATTTATACAACAGCTACTGTAGGGCGGGGTCATGACCCCGCCGATCGCTATCGATACGCACATGGTATTGTTTTATACGTATTGCGCCATTTATCACCTATTTCACAATGTTAAAACTTGCTACCGGGTCGGCGGGGTCAGTGACCCCGC
>JAFSCK010000018.1 GCA_017436785.1 Oscillospiraceae bacterium
CTGGGCGGCGTTAAGGAAATGAAGAAGATCCCCGCTGCTATGTTCATCGTTGACCCCCGCAAGGAGCGCAACGCCATCGCCGAGGCTAAGAAGCTGGGCATCCCCGTTGTGGCTATCGTTGACACCAACTGCGATCCCGATGAGATCGATTACGTCATCCCCGGCAACGACGACGCTATCCGCGCCATCCGTCTGATCGCTTCCGCCATGGCTAACGCTGCCATCGAAGGCCGTCAGGGCGAGGACGCTGAGGCTGTCGAGGCTGCAGAGTAATTTTTAGAGAAATTCTAAAGAACAGCATGTCATTGCGAACCTGAAATTTTCTGTCATTGCGAGGAGGGCAAAGCCCGACGTGGCAATCCCCCAAATCGAAGGAGATTGCCACACCAGTCTGCGGACTGGTTCGCAATGACATATTCAGGCAGCAATGACACAAAAAACGATAAACATTACAGGAGGATATGTAAAATGGCTTTTACCGCACAGGACGTTAAGAAGCTCCGCGAAATGACCAACGTCGGCATGATGGACTGCAAGAAGGCCCTGCAGGCTACCGACGGCGATATGGACAAGGCAGTCGACTGGCTGCGTGAGAAGGGTCTGGCCAAGGCCGCTAAGAAGGCTGACCGCATCGCCGCTGAGGGCGTTGCATACGCTACCGTCATCGACGGTGTCGGCGTTGTGATCGAAGTCAACGCTGAGACCGACTTCGCTTCCAAGACCGATGCTTTCATGGGTCTGGTCAAGAGCCTCTGCGAGATCATCGCTAAGGACGCTCCCGCAGATGTGGAAGCTCTGAAGGCTTGCACCTATCCCGGCACCAACCTGACCGTCACCGAGAAGATGCAGGAGCTGGTCATGTCCATCGGCGAGAACATGCAGATCCGTCGCTTCAACCGCTTTGCTGACAACACCTCCGTTTCTTACGTCCACATGGGCGGCACCCACGGTGTTCTGGTCAACCTGGCTGTTGAGGGTGGCATCGACGCTACCGAGGTCGGTAAGAACGTGGCTATGCAGATCGCTGCTATGAAGGCTCAGTACTGGGACAAGTCCATGGTTCCCGCTGATGTCGTTGAGAAGGAGCTGGCTGTTCAGGTCGCTCTGATGGACAACGATCCCAAGATGGCTAACAAGCCCGCTCAGGTCAAGGAAAAGATCGCTCAGGGCAAGATCGCTGCCTTCTACAAGGACATCTGCCTGCTGCAGCAGGAGTTCGTCCGCGCCGACCTGTACAAGGGCGACGTTGCCGGCTACATTGCTGACGCTGGCAAGAAGCTGGGCGGCAAGATCACCTTCGTTGATGCTATCCACTACACCAAGGGCGAAGGCATCGAGAAGAAGGTCGACGATTTCGCAGCAGAAGTCGCTGCTCAGATCGCCGGCACTGCCAAGTAATTCTTCATTATAATTTAAGGAAACACCCTGACTGGAAACAGTCAGGGTGTTTTGTATTGTCACACTTCACAAAATACTTTTCTGTTTTTCATCATATTCCACCATGGCAATTTATTTGCAAATCTGTCATAATTACTTTGTATCGTTTCCTTTTGGAAATGTCTGATTTATGGAGGAAGAATTCTATGGCAAAAAAGGCAAGTGAACATTTTAAGCTGTACCAAAACCCCAACGGCCCCGATATCACCACGGTGAGCCGTCCCATTATCGAGGCCGACGGCCTGTATTTTAAGGATATCGACGGCTCCGGCACCGTTTCCGCTGTCAACGACTGGCGGCTGCCCTCCGCCCAGCGCGCCGCTGCCTATGTCAAGCAGATGACCGTGGACGAGAAGATCGGCCAGCTGTTCATCTCCGACTGGCGCATGGGTCCCAAGTACCCCTCCGCCCGGCTGAAGGGCCATGTGGCTGTGGCTGATGAAAGCGGCTGCGTGGATGAAGCTGAAGTGAACCAGAAGACCATCTTCGGCGAGCAGAAGCTCCCCGGCACCACTACCTTAATTAAGGAATGGTTCGCCCGTCACACCATTCTGCGTGAAAATGCTCAGCCCGATGACCTGACTGATTACCTGAACCAGCTGCAGGCAATCGCAGAGGAATGCGAGCGCTTTGTCCCTGTGCAGGCTGCCTCCAATTCCCGTAATGAAAACGGTGAGATCGTCTTCGGCATGAACGATGCCGGCGGCGTGTTCCCCACTTGGCCCGGCACGCTGGGCATTGCAGCCGCCGTCAAGGGCAGCGGCATTGAAGTGGCTGACAAGTGGGCTGAGGCTACCCGTCAGAGCTGGGAGGCCTGCAACCTGCGCAAGGGCTATATGTACATGGTGGACTGCATGTCCGACCCCCGCTGGCAGCGCTCCTACGGCACCTTCGGTGAGGATCCCGCACTGATCTGCGAGATCGCCGAGCACATCATCCCCCGGATCCAGGGCAGCGAAGACGGCGTTACCAAGGACGGTGTCGCTGTCACCACCAAGCACTTCCCCGGCGGCGGCCCCCGTGAGAATGGCTTTGACCCCCACTACGCCGCAGGCCAGTGGAACGTCTATGCCACCCCCGGTTCTTTGCAGAAGTACCACATGCCCGGCTTCAAGTCCGCTGTTGCCAAGAACACCTCCTCCATCATGCCCTACTACTCCAAGCCCGCCGCTGCCAAGTCCTCCGTGCAGCAGGACTGTGAGGGCAACGATGTCCGCTTCGATCCTTACGGCTTCGCCTACAACCGGGTCTTCATCCACGATATTCTGAGAGGCCAGATGGGTTTTAAGGGCTACATCAACTCCGACACCGGCATCGTCCACAACATGAAGTGGGGCGTGGAAATGCTGGATGAGCCTGAGCGTATCGGCTTCGCTGTCAACAATTCCGGCGTGGACGTGATCTCCGGCCTGTACGACAACGCCTTTGGCCGGGAAGCCTACGACCGTGCCACCAACGGCTACTACGACACTCACACCCTGCCCGAGGGCTTTACCCCTGAGATGGTCACTCTGAACGACGAGGCCATTGACCGCACCGTTACCCGGACCCTCACTGAAATGTTCGAGCTGGGCATGTTCGAGAATACCTACCGCTGCGCTAAGAAGGCTAAGGATACCGTATCCTCCTCCCAGTACTGGGCTGATGCCGAGCTGGCTCACCGTCAGTCTGTTGTCCTGCTGAAGAACGACGGCACCCTGCCTCTGAATGCTGTCGGCAAGAAGGTCTATGTGGAGGCCTTCAAGAAGGATGCCCAGCAGGGCCAGCTGGCTACCGCTGCTCTGCGGGAGATGGTCGCTCAGGATGCAACTCTGACTGATGACTACAATGAGGCTGATATCGCCATCCTGTTCGTCAACCCCTCCTCCGGTGACTACTTCACCGCCACCGCAGGCTATCTGGAGCTGGATATCTGTGAAAACAAGGAAGTACCCAATGTGGATGACTTCTGCCGCCCCATGAAGCAGACCCATCTGGAGACTACCCTCACCGGCACCCATAAGATCGCCGAGATCGCCGCAGCGGTTCACGCCAAGGGCGGCAAGGTCATCTCCAACATCAACTTCCCGCTGGCATGGCTGGTGGGCAACGTGGAAAGAAACGTGGATGCATTGCTTGCCGGCTTCGAGACCTATCCCGCCGCTACGCTGGATGTGATCTTCGGCCGCTACAATCCCACCGGCAAGCTGCCCATCACCCTGCCCAAGGGCGACGAGGTTCTGGCTGTCAATGAAAACGGTGTCTGCATCTCCCCTAACGACGTGCCCGGCTTCGACAAGGACCAGTACATGCCCGACGAGCTGAAGGACGAGAACGGCAAGGCTTACGCCTACCGGGATGCTAACGGCAACTACTACGAGCTGAACTTCGGTCTGCGCTACTAATGGCCTATCACATTTACAAACCGGAATGGGGCGCAGCGCGCCCCATTCGCGGTGTTCTCTTTGATATGGACGGCCTGGTGCTGGATACGGAGAAGCTGTTCTCCCGGTTCTGGATGGCCGCCTGCCAGTTTTACGGCTATCCCATGACAGTGGAGCAGTCCCTTAAGATGCGCAGCCTCAGTAAGACTGCCGGTCAGGAAATGCTCTGCTCCTTCTTTGGCCCCGGTATCTCCTATCCGCAGGTCCGGGCCAAGCGCATCGAGCTGATGGATGCCTTTATTAAAGAACACGGCGTGGAACCAAAGCCCGGAATTTTCCAGCTCATGGATGCGCTGGAGGAGCGGGGCATTCCCGCCGCCATCACCAGCTCCTCCCCGGTCTCCCGGATCGAGGAATACCTGAAGCCGCTGGGGCTTTACCACCGCTTCGCCAAGATCTGCAGCGGCCACGAGGTCCCTAATGGCAAGCCCGCCCCGGACATTTACCTCCACGGTGCCGCCCAGCTGGGGCTGAAACCGGAAGAATGTCTGGCCTTGGAGGATTCCCCTGCCGGAATTTTGTCCGCCTACCGGGCCGGCTGCCTGCCGGTGATGATCCCGGATCTGGATACCCCGGACGCTGAGACCCTGCCCCGACTGTTCGCGCAGGCGGATTCTCTTGCAGAGATCATCGATTTACTGGGTCCATTGTAGGGCGGGGATATATCCCCGCCGGGCACCATCGTACCCCGACAGGAACATACATACCGCCCAGTGAACGGTACTGCCCGCTGGGAATATATTCCCAGCCTACACTAGATAAGGAGGCCATTCTATGGCAGTAAAATGGAAAAAAATCGACAAATCCATACTCCGTCTTTTGCTGCCCGGTGCCGCACTCCTCCTGCCGATTTTGATTCTCATCGTTTCAGGTCTGTACCACCAGCACAATTACCGCACCTTCCTCTATGCCCTGTCGGATGCCACAGTCTATTGCAGCCAAAATAACAGCCTGCAGGCCCGGCAGGAGGAGGGCAATGCCCGGGTTACGGAGGAAAATGCCTACGCCCTATACTTTCTCTTCACCAAAAAGCAAGCCAAACCCCGTTCTGCGGCACCAGACGCAGCGCCGGAGCTTGTGCTGGACTACGGCAGTGGTGCCCTGCTGGAATGCTGGACCCATAAAATGGAAGAAGGTGCCCGCCGCACCTACGGCATCTTCTGGCGCTTCACCGATCCCGAGGGAAACACTTGGCTGTTCGATACCGACGACCTGTCCATGTCCATCCTAAAACGCAGAACCAAACCGGAATATAACGAGCCATGGTAAAAATCCACCCCGGACCAAACAGGTCCGGGGTGGATTCAGTCTGTCTAAGAACTATCCATAATTACTTTTCGTGGCGAAGGGAATCAATCAATTCTGCATAATACCGTAGGACACGGGTTGCATCCTTAGTGTTGACATTGCCATCGCTATTAACATCTGCAGCGACGAGGTCAATCTCGGAATCAGAAATCAACTCTGCATAATACCGCAGGATACGAGTTGCATCCTTGGTATTAACTTTCCCATCCCCATTTGCATCACCCCACAAGATATCTTCCAATTCTTCCTCCTTGACATCCGTAAACGTCTTTCCCTCAAATTCCACGGTGGCGGTATGGAGGATCTTATTGTTTTCGGTGTCGGTGGTTACGGTGCAGACTTTGACCTTGATGGCGTCGCAGTGGCTGCAGTGGAAGTAGGCCTTGCAGACGGTGTTATTTTCGGTCCATAAGAACTTCGGCTCGGTGCTGTAGCTGTGCCCGGCTGCGGGAAGCTCTACCTGCTCCTTCAGGATCTCGCCGCAGCGGCCGCAATGCTTGCCGTCGCTGATGCCGCCCTCGGTACAGGTGGGCTTTAGGCCCTCGTCAATGACTTCCTCGTGGCCCAGCGCCTCTACGGAACGGGTCTCGCTATGGCCGCAGACACACTTGCGCTGCTGCTCACCGGCTTCGGTACAAGTAGGAGCAGAAATCTCTACCCATTCGCCATAGCTGTGGCCCTTGGCTGCGATTTCGCGGGTCTCGTAGTGGTCGCAGTTTGCGCAGTCACGGCGCTCCTCGCCCTTTTCTGTGCAGGTTGCGGCCTTGGTTTCGCTCCATGCGCCGAAGCTGTGGCCCTTGGCGGGAATCTCCTTCTGCTTCACCAGAACGGTGCCGCAGACAGAGCAGTGCTTGCCTTCTGTCAAGCCGGTTTCGGTGCAGGTAGGCTCCACGGCCTTGTCGATGACTTCGGTGTGGCCCTTTGCTGCGATCTCGCGGGTTTCGAAGTGGTCGCAGTTGGCGCAGTCACGGCGCTCCTCGCCCTTTTCGGTGCAGGTTGCCTCGGTGGTAGTCTTCCACGCGCCGAAGCTATGGCCCTTGGCAGGAATCTCGTTCTGCTTCACCAGAACGGTACCGCAGACAGAGCAGTGCTTGCCTTCCGTCAGGCCTGTTTCGGTACAGGTGGGCTCCACGGCCTTGTCGATGACTTTGGTGTGGCCCTTGGCTGCGATTTCGCGGGTCTCGTAGTGGTCGCAGTTTGCGCAATCACGGCGCTCCTCGCCCTTTTCGGTGCAGGTGGCTTCCGTGGTAGTCTTCCATGCGCCGAAGCTATGACCCTTGGCGGGAATCTCCTTCTGCTTCACCAGAATGGTGCCGCAGACAGAGCAGTGCTTGCCTTCCGTCAGGCCGGTTTCGGTGCAGGTGGGTTCCACGGCCTTGTCGATGACTTCGGTGTGGCCCTTAGCTGCGATCTCGCGGGTTTCGAAGTGATCGCAGTTAGCGCAGTCACGGCGCTCCTCGCCCTTTTCGGTGCAGGTTGCCTCGGTGGTAGTCTTCCACGCGCCGAAGCTATGGCCCTTGGCAGGAATCTCCTTCTGCTTCACCAGAACGGCGCCGCAGACAGAGCAGTGCTTGCCTTCGGTCAGGCCGGTTTCGGTGCAGGTGGGTTCTACGGCCTTGTCGATGACTTCGGTGTGGCCCTTTGCTGCGATCTCGCGGGTTTCAAAGTGGTCACAATTGTCACAGTCACGGCGCTCCTCACCCTTCTCGGTGCAGGTTGCGGCCTTGGTTTCGCTCCATGCGCCGAAGCTATGACCCTTGGCGGGAATCTCCTTCTGCTTCACCAGAACGGTGCCGCAGACAGAGCAGTGCTTGCCTTCGGTCAGGCCGGATTCGGTGCAGGTGGCTTCCACGGCCTTGTCAATGACTTCGGTGTGGCCCTTTGCTGCAATCTCGCGGGTTTCGAAGTGGTCGCAGTTGGCGCAGTCACGGCGCTCCTCTCCCTTTTCGGTGCAGGTTGCGGCCTTGGTTTTGCTCCATGCGCCGAAGCTATGACCCTTGGCAGGAATCTCGTTCTGCTTCACCAGAACGGTTTTACAGGCGGAGCAGTGCTTGCCTTCCGTCAGACCGGTTTCGGTGCAGGTGGGTTCTACGGCCTTGTCGATGACTTCGGTGTGGCCCTTGGCTGCGATTTCACGGGTTTCGAAGTGGTCGCAGTTGGTGCAGTCATGGCGCTCCTCGCCCTTTTCGGTGCAGGTGGCATCGGTAGTGACCTTCCAGTCGCCGAAGCTGTGTCCGAAGGCATCCACATAGGAATCCACATAGCTGTCACCGCAGGCACAGGTATGGGTGGTGTAACCCTTTTCGGTACAAGTGGGGGCTGTAACAACGGATGTATAGGTATGCACATGACTTTCTTCAGGAACATAAATCCGGAAAATATCTCTCATTTCATTTTCCGTCAGATCCATAACAGAGCCGCCATCCACACGGCAAATATTGAAAGCTCGGATGGTGTAGTCGTCCCACCATTCCTCAGTAACAACCACATAGGATTCCGTTGTCATAGGTTCCCGGGGGCCTGTCTGCACCGTATCGGTGATCCAGCCATCAGGCCGATACCGCCACCCATCGGCCAAAATGATGATGGAGCCAACAGGCAGGGTTTCTTTGGTAAAACGGATGGTCGCAAAGTAATTCTGGCTAATGCTCTTATCAAAGAACAGTTTATTATAGCCTGTTGCACTGGTTGAATCCCAGAATGCGCCTTTATAGAACTCGCTCTGTAGCAGGATGTATCCTTCCTCCGGTACTTCTCCAGTATATGCAGACTTCGTCACCTCAAAAGGATTGGCATAGGCGTTATTGACGGATTCAATGGCAATAGCCGTTTCCTGCGTATCCACACCGGAGGGAGCATAAGTGATGCCATCTACAGAAAGGCCGGTAACTGTCTTGACGAACAGCAAACCAGTCAGATATCTGCCATAGTCCCTGCTCATGTGGTAACCATCCCGGGTGGTAGTATCTCCAAGCAGAGAAGTACGGGAGTTCTGTACCGCAGTACCATTGGGCACGATCAGATCAAAAGCGGTGTTGGTGACGATCTTGTTCTGTACGGCAGATACGATGGCATTGTACATCGTCATCTGGTCATTGTTGTAATTTGCAAAGCCGGTATTGGTAGAATCCTGCTGATATGCCCATGTCATGTGCCAGACCAGCTTGGCGCAGGGGTTTCGGTTCTCATTTTCCTTTTTGGATATCAGACCCTTCACATAGGAAATCAGGTTTGTCAGGTCCTCGTTATAGGTGCTTTCCATTCCGCTATATCTGCTGCTCTGCTGCATGGAAATGTAGTCCCAACTGCGCTCCGTCAGGGCAGTACTCAGCTTGTAATTCTCTGTCTTACTCCATACTCCATTATCGTTATAGTAATAGGTATAGGCTGCAGCATCGTTGGCAGCGTTGGCTGCATGCGTTTTCAGAGTGCAGCCGCTGATGTAGAAATTGCCTACGACAACCTTCTGAATGCCCAAATCATTTGCGATCTGCCAGAAGTATTCCAGTGCATCCACAGAGAAGCTGTTGCCAATGGCCAGCAGTTCCAGCACGCCATCGCCGTCTACATCCCACGAATACTCAGGGTTATGACCGCAAGTCACAGCCCGGGTTTCAAAAGCGTCACAGCTTTCACAGTTCCGGCGTTCCTCGCCGTCAGCCTCACAGGTCGGTACCTTCGTTTCCGTCCATGCGCCGAAGCTGTGTCCGGTGGCATCCACATAGGAATCCACATAGCTGTCACTGCAGACGGTACAGGTATGGGTGGTGTAGCCCTTCTCGGTGCAGGTGGGTTTGGTGACTACGGATTCATATACATGTTCATGTCCGCCTTCCCAGACTGCAATATACTCGATGGCGCAGTCATTGAAGCCGTGGGAGTCCGTGCCCATGTAGGGGAAGACGAAATCCTTGCCGCTGAGCCACTGGGAGGTGGTCTTCTTGTCGGTGGTGCCCACGAAGTAGTGGGTCATGGGGCCGATCTCCTTGCCGTCCACCAGCAGGTAGATCATGTTGCTGCCGTCCTGTGCGATCCGGTTTTCCAGACGGTAGGTGTGCAGCGCGGTCCAATCGATGCCATGATCCGCCAGCGCGATGCCGTAGTTGTGGCTGCCGGTGGTGGTCTTCTCGCCCATGGCGATAATGCCCCGGGTATTGCTCTTGAAGATGTAGCGGGCATTGTAGTTTGCGTTTACCTTATCGGTGGTAAACACTCTTGCGCCGCTGCCGCTGGCATTCTGGAAGGTACCTTCACTCTTCCACTCCACGACCCAAGGCTCCTCGTGGCTCAGGACCACAGGCGTTGCAATGTCATAGCGGGTGGTACTGAAAATACCGTCGGTGGTGGTGCCTGCGGTTTTGGTCAGGGTGTTCTCGCCTGCCAGATCGGTGCCGTTGAACTCCCAGCGATAGTCCTTGGGGGTGTGGACGCGCTTGGCGGTGATGACCACATCGCCGGTGACAGCAGCAATGGAAACCTTACCGTCCTGCGCGTAGTAGCAGTCTGCGGTGATATCCTTGCCGCCCATGGTGACGGTAACGGACAGGGTATCTCCGGCGGGAGCTGTCAGCTTCACGGAGAAGCCGGTGCCGTCCACCACGATCTTATCCGTGCCGTAGTCGGCGGTGACACCGTCCAGCGCCAGCTTTGCGGTGTGGGTGGTCACTTCGTAATCCGTATTTCCGATGATGGCAGACTTCACAGCCTCGCTGATGACATCCATGCCGAGGCGGTTGGGATGCAGCTTGCCGTCACCGATGTGGGCGGGGTCGGTCAGTGTGGTGTACAGGTCCACCACACTCACGCCGAAGCGGTCGCACACGGTCTGGATGGAGGCATTGAGGCCCTCCATCAGCGTGGTATCCGAGGCGCTCTGACCAATGCGCTTGAAGTGGTTGAACATGTACACTTCCGCATTGGGATACCGCTTGGTGATCTTATCCAGCATGATGGCGGTGGCCTCCATGGTAGTGGAGGGGGTGCCGTAGCCGTCAGCGGTGATGAGGGCCGCGTAGTCGATATTGGCATCGCCCAGCGTATCCTTGCCGTAGCTGAAATCGTTGAAGCCCATCTGGATGCAGATGATGTCCGGCTCCTCTCCGGCATTGTCGCCGGTGTTGTCATGGAGCTGCACGCAGCGGTCCACATATGCGCCCACAGTGCCGGAGCGCTCCAGCAGAATGGCGCTGCCGCTCCAAGCGTTGTTCACCAGCAGCCGCAGGTCCAGATCCTCCGCCACCTGCATCCACCAAGTGTCATTTAAGCCGACCTCGGGGATGGTGTTGTTGGGGTAATACTTAACGTTGTTGCGGATGGTAGAGTTGGTCGTATCCGCAGCAGCACCGTTGGAGGTGCCTTCATAGGTAGAAATGCTGGCACCAAGGATGGAGATGGTCTTGCCGGAAAGCTCAGGAGCCTTCTCGCCGCAAATGGCGCACTTGCCGTTTTCATAGCTGTGCTCTGCGTTCAGGAGGTACAGCTCGTTGCTGTCCTCGTTGGTCCACATGGGAATGTTGACCGCATTCGCCTGCTCCGGGACCGTGAGATAGCCGTTCTGGGTCAACTCGTTATAGGTTTCGGTGGAGGTCAGGGAGTCCAACATTCCGTCTTCACTGAAATAAGTAACGCGGATACCATTGCTGGAGGGGCTTCCATTCAGGGCACTGCTCTGGAAGGAGGTGGCCCACAGTCGGTCCCCTGCCTTCACGGGGATGGTCACGGAATAGACCTTGCCGGAGCTATGGACACCCCAGCCGCTGGCAGTATAGTATTCCGGATCGTGCTCCAGCGCGGTCCACAGGTTCAAACCGGCGCACAGCTTCTCCGGCAGCTGCAAAAGACGGTCTCCCAGAGAGAACACCGCCTTGGCAGTGACCACAATATCTCCGGTGACATTGGAAATGGTGATCTTGCCATCTGCATAAACCTCAGAGGTGATGTCAGCACCGCCCATGGTGACGGTCACAGTCAGATCCTCACCGGAAACGGTTTCCTCAAACTTGGTACCGGCGGAAACGCCCTTGTAGTAATGCTTGCTTGCGCTGGCAGAGGTCAGCTTGTGGGAAACGGAATAAACCTTGTTTTCTCCCGCTTCCACTTCGCACTGGCTCAGCAGAACATCCAGCACAGCCGCGGTAATGTAGTCCATACCGGCAGCGTTGGGATGAATGCCGTCAGGCAGTTCCGCCGTGGTAATGCCGCAATCCCGCAGATCCGTATAGGGAATGCCGTAATGCTGGCAAATCTGGGCCATGACAGCGTTGGCCTCAGCCAGCTTTTCATTGGAATAGTAAGAGGTGGTGACCGCAGGCAGCAGTGCCACGATCTGGGCATTGGGATAATAATGCCGCATCCGCAGAAGGGTGTGCACAAAGCCATCCGCCAGATTGTCCCACTTTGCGGTGGTCAGATCTACCGAGGTAGGTGCAGTCGCTGCATTGAAGCTGCCCACCTTGCTGACATGGGCCAGATCGTTGGTGCCGCCATAAAGCAGGATGATGTCCGGCGTGCCGTTGGCACCCAGATTCTGAATGCGCACCAAATTGCTCATGGCAGCATTTTCACCGGTGGTGCCGGTGGTCACAGGCGCACCGCCGCTAAGGGTCGCGCCCCGCCAGCTGTCGTTGATGCCCAGCTTGGCATCCAGCTCCGTAATGACCTGCATCCACCAAGTCTCATTCACATCCGTCAGCAGATCATCCTGAGGATACCGCGCCAAATGCTCCAAATTGAAGCCGTCGGCGGTAGGAATGTAACCGGCAAAGGTGGAGATAGAGTCACCCATAATGGAGATGACCTTGCCGGAGAAGTTCTCAGCGGAGCCTCGGAAAGCGAAGAACATCGGCATCTCCGTTGCCTCCGTAGTCCCCGGGACAGAGGGCTCGGTTGCCGCCGTGGTTTCCGGAACAGCAGACTCCGTTTCTGCCGTGGTTTCGATCACGGCAGGCTCTGTTTCCACTGTGGTTTCCGGAATACTCGGCTCCGAAGCCTCAGTTCCTGTTGTTTCCGGCTCCGAGGATGCCTCGGGCACAGTGGTTTCTTCTGCAGACGCTGTGGTTTCCACCACTGCAGCCTCCGTAGGTGCAGCAGCGTCACCGCTGAGCGCAAGAGCCTCCACCGGAAGCCCGCTCACCAGCATTGCCAGTGCCAACAGAAGGGATAAGAATCGTTTCATCGAAAGAACTCCTTTCTGAGATTCCAACATTTTAGCTATTTAACTTTTATTATACAATATTCTGCTAAAAATGTCCAGAAAAGAAGGGGTTCCCACCCAATTCAGATAGACTTTTCCTGCGAATTATGGTAAAATAAATGATCATTTATAAACATCAGGAGGAACCTATGAAACGATTGCTAAGTATGCTGTTGGCTCTGTCGCTGCTGCTGTCCTGTCTGCCCATGGACACCATGGCAGCGGATGATTTGCTCAACGAAGGCATTGCCGGCACTATAAGCCCCGCGATTCCTATGGAGACGCTCCCTGCGCCCACCCTTCCAGAGGTAGATCTAGACACCCCTACAACGGATGATATCACCCCCGCTACCTTGCCCATCACCCCGGCGGTGCCTGACCCCACCGAGGCTCCCGTCCCCGCAACCGATGGCGAGCTTTATCAGGATGATGTTGGCAGCTGGCATTTTACCAGCTTCGATCATCTGAGTGAGCTGGCCTCCATGACCTTTGCTACCCCCACAAAGGCCTATTACGAGGGTCCGGAGAACTTCACCCTTTCGGGAAATCTCGTCATTCCTGCCAATCTGACTTTGGATTTCCAGTGGGCCGACATCAACACCTATGTCACCATCCCTACAGGCTCCACCGTGATCTGTGATGGCAGCCTGATCCTGCGCACACTGACTGTCGCCGGAGATCTGTCCGTACGGGACATGCTGGTCTATGATGCCCTGAATGTTACCGGAAAGATTTACAATCACGGCACCATTCGGTTCTGGGATGGCGCTGTCATTACCGGCGACGACAAGATCCAGCACACCTCCGCCGACTGCCTGCTTTACATCGAGAAGCGTGCAGAGGATACCGCCTCCCTAAAAGCCGCCGTGGATTTGGTGAACACCGAGACTGATCCCCACAAGCGTTACCATCTGCGCCTGCTGGGAGAAGTGACTATCGACGACGATGTGACCATTCCTGCGGGCTGCGATTTTGAGATCGGCGTTGCCCGTCTAAAGATCGCCTCCAGCGTTACCCTGACACTGAATGCCTACACTGCCATTATCTGCGAAACCACAGTGGAAGGCACCCTTGTGAACAACGGCGGTATCATCCTCAACGATGTTTACTGGAATAGCCCCCACCTGACCATAGCCCAGGGTGGCACTTACCGCGGCAACGGTAAGATCGTCATCCATGACACCTACACCTCAGCCCCCGAGGATATGTTCACCGGACTGGATCTGAATCAGTTCACCATCACCACCACGGATCCTGAAAACCACTACTGGGTGCTGGAAAAGAAGGCTTCCAATGAAGGCCTCCATCAGGGCGCTAACGGTGACTGGCATTTTAAGACCTTTGAAGAGCTGAAGCAGATTGCCAACATCACGAACCGATGCACTGCCATCTATGAGGGCACGGAGCCTCTGGTCATCAAGGAAGATCTGCTGATCTCCGAATCCCTGAACATCAATGCCCAAAATTCCGAGGTAGTGGTTCCTAAGGGTGTCACGCTTACCATGAGTACCACACTGAACACCCGGAAGCTGACGGTCGCGGGCACCGCCTACATCGACTGGGTGAACATTTCCGAGGCCATCGACGTTCCCGGTAAGTTGACTGTCAAGTATGATGTACACCTGTACAACGGGGCTTCTGTCGGCGGCAAAGAAAATATTTCCTTCACCCTTGGCGCCTGTTTCCACGAGATTGATGTCGCCACCACCGACGAACTGAAGACTGCTGTGGGCAAGGCCATCACCTCCGAAGATCGCTTCAACCTTTGGTTGATTGACAATGTAACACTTTCCGACTCCATTATCATTCCAGAAAACTGCGGTCTGTATCTGGGGGATGTTATCCTGACCATTCCCAAGAAAATGCAACTGCAAATAGAAGGTCTGGCAGAGATTTCCGGCAAGGTAATCGTAAGCGGCACCCTTGTAAACAACAGCTACCTCTACCTGCTCCCCATCAATGGACCCGTTTTGGTATTTGAGAAAAATAGTACCTATTCCGGTACCGGTACCATTCAAATCAGTTCTCCTGATTACAATGAGCCCGCTGATAGCCGCCCCACTTATTCCGACTTCATCACCGGTCTGGATTTCAGCAAATTTAATATTACGGAAGACCTCGCTTATTGGATTCTGACTCCCAAGGACAACGGTCCCACCAAGCTTCCTGCACCCACCGATCTGGAATGGGGCTATGACCACGATGTCTGGGTCGGCTGGGATGGTGCACCCATCTATGAGACTAAGACTGTCCCCGGCATGATCAGCTGGAAGCCTGTAGCGCCTACCTATGGCGACGCCACCATCGAAATCTTCCGTCAGGGCAATCAAACACCTATTGATGTCCATTACTGGCATTTTACGGATGAAGAAGTTCCCCAATGGCGCAGCATTGCAGCCTTCATACTCAGCAATCCCGACAGCGGCAGTTATTACTTCACTGTCACCTCAAACGGGAATCGGGACACCTTGGACAGTGACACGGTTACATCCCCTGTATGGTCCTATACGCGGCCTAATGCGCAGCTGGACACCTGTACTGACCTGAGTTGGGATTGGCCTTACGCCAGCTTTACACGCCCTGAGAATGCGGTAGGTTATCATATTGAGTTCTGGTTCAGAGAGACCGAAACTTCCGAGCCCGTCTGCATCGGCAACAACTGGTGGATGGACTATGATAACAGTACAACTTACGGCATCAGTGATTCCATGATTTATGAATACGGTGCAGGTTACTACTACTACACCGTCCGTGCCCTCACTTCTGATATTACCAAATTTTGCAACAGCGAATGGGTCACCGGCCCCCTCTACAACCTGACGGAAACCGTTATTGCAGTGGACAAGGACCTGCAGGAGATCGTGGACAACAAGGGCCAGATGACCGACGCTGAGATCCGCCAGTCCGTGCAGGATATGGACACCGAAGATCTGAAATATGCCATGCTGGCTGACCCCGGCGTTGCCGAGAACATCGGCGAACTGGAACGCAAGGCTGGCTGCTTCGGCAAAGTGGAAGTCAATGACGTTTCCATCCCCGCTGGCAAGGTCAATGTCATCGGTGCCGGTCTCAATACCCCCGCAGACAGCAACGAGCCTATCTCCCTCATCATCGGCAAGCCCGAAAAGGATCATGTCCTGCCCAAGGATTACGATGATTCCGTGGCTGTAAAATTCTCCATGGACCTGAGCAATGTGGAAAATACGGAAGAACTGAAAGTTCCTGTCCTCATCACCATGCCCATCCCAAAGGGCATTGATCCCGAGAACATGGTGATCCTCCACTTCCACGCAGATGGCTCCATGGATGTGATTCATGCCCTTGATATGAACATTCGTAATGGTAACGTCACATTTGTTCTCACCAGCTTCTCCGACTTTGTCATCACTCAGATTGCTCAGGAGGATGAAATCCTGTGGGGAGATGCGAATGAAGATGGAAAAATCAACACAAAGGATGCAACAAGAATTTTACGTTATTATGCAGAGTTGATCTCTGAATCCGACATCGATCTCTCTGCTGCTGATGTGAACGGCGACGGAAAGGTCAATACCAAGGATGCCACCCGTATCCTGCGATATTATGCAGAGTTGATCGATTCCCTTCTCCCTGATAAATAAATTTTAATATAACATTGAAGCGGTGGATCACATAATCCACCGCTTTCATATTGGTTGAGCAAGTTCACCAAGAGGAAAAGGGCAGAGTCCAACAGGATTCTGCCCCTTTAATATGCTTTATTCCGCCTGGTCCTTGATTTCCTTACCCACAACGACAAATCTGCCGTTATCCACGTGGTAAGCGCAAGTAACCAGTGTCACAAGATTATCGCCATACTCGGCTGTCACACCGGTGTCATAGAGGGATTTCTTCTTAAATTGCTCGATGGCATAGTCGAAGTCCTCTTCATCCTCCGCATTAATGAACTTGTAGAACTTGAACACATTCTCGGTCTTCAAATACACACGGTCATAGAAGCAGGAAATGATCTCATATTCCTTCTCCTCATACAGAGTAGAGAAGGTAAAGGTGGGATGCTTTTCCCAGAAGGGCTTCTGGTCATACTTCAGTAGCGTACGGAAAGCGGTGCCATCGTACATGTTGTGACCATAAATGATGATATTGTCGCTTCTGGGATCCAGAGAGCAATCCTCATTCATGAAAGGCAGACCCGCGATGCTGAACCTGCCCTTAAAGTCCTTGCGAATATACTTCTCCTCGTCATCGGGGGTAAACATGACCGGGTAATCCAGCTTCGTGTCTGCAATTTTCACATAGCCGATGGTGTCAGGGTTTTCCATGTACAACTCTGCCATGTGTTCCAGCATCTCAGGAACCTTTTCGATGTCTACGGTGGGGGCCACAGTGGGCTCCGTGGTAGCTTCACTGGTTGCCTCAGTGGTCATCTGGGTTGCAGCGGTGGTGGGAGCGGCAGTCTCAACGGGTGCAGGCTTCTCCTCCGGGAGGTTCATCAGCATGAAGACGATGAGGCCGACCAGGGCCAGTGCAACGAAGGACAGCACCGGAACCACCATGGAACGGCGGCGCTTGGGAGTATTATTTTCCTTTTTCATTTTGCATTCTCCTCAGAGGAAGTAAGCGGTGGATGTGACCATCCACCGCTTACGCGAAGATTTCAGGAAAGTGCTTATGCAGCCTTACGCTTGAAGACGAACATAGCAGCGGCAGCCACTGCGATAACAGCAGCAACGCTCATCACGATGTGAGGAGTGATGTCGCCAGTCTTGGGCTCGTCGTCAACGTTAGGATTCTCAGTCACAGGGGGAACAGTCTCAGTCTCAGTGGGCTCAGTCTCAGTGGGCTCAGTTTCAGTGGGCTCGGTCTCGGTGGGCTCGGTCTCGGTGGGCTCGGTCTCGGTGGGCTCGGTCTCGGTGGGCTCGGTCTCGGTGGGCTCAGTCTCAGGAGCAATGACGGTTACAGTGCCGCCATTAGCGTAGGCAACATCGTCGCCATCTACGTTGGCGATGTAGCCATCGTCAACACCCAGAGTGTAGACAGTGCCGGGAACCGCATCAGCGGGGATTGCCAGCTGAACTGCGTAGGAACCGCTGTAAGAAGTATTCTCAGTACCAGCAGTACCAATCTTGATAAAAGAAGCCTGGCTATCACCGCTAGCAAAGAAGCCAGCAGCAGCGCTGGGAGTGAAGGCTCCCATGGGGTTGAGACAGGTGAGGCCGCCGAAGTTGATCTTCAGACCAACGTCGGATGCATCGACAACATTGTAGTACACAGTCACAGTGACAGTTTCACCGGGCAGACCCTGTGTAGAGGTAACACCCAGAGAGTTCTCAGCTGCAAAAGCTGCGGGAATGCAGGAAATCAGCAGCATGACAACGATCATCAGACTAATAATTTTCTTCACGATTGTTTCTCCTTATAAATTTAATTATAGATTTTGAAGTTACTCTTCAACGGGGAACTTACCAATCAGATCAACATAGTGGCGCAGGATCAGGGTTGCATCCTTGGTGTTGATCTTTCCGTCTCCATTAACATCGGCAACACAGCGATGCAATTCATTGCCTTCGATCAAGTCAACATAGTAGCGCAGGACGCAGGTAGCATCCTTGGTGTTGACCTTGCCATCCCAGTTCACATCGCCCCACAGGCCGTTGCACTTGGGAGCCAGCTTGACAGTGATCTTTGCATCGATCTTGTCCAGATTGAACTGAACACCGTAGCCGCGGTAGGAGGCATCGGGATGCTTCTCACCAATGTAGCCGTCAATCACGAAGATACCGCTGCCGATTTCGGCATGGGGATTCATCAGCTCAGCCATGGGAGTGGTGTCATCATAACGGACTTCCAGCTTAGACAGGATCTTACCTGCACCATTCTGGAACTTGTCGTAGTACTCGTTCAGCTTGTCAACCTGAGCATTGGTCAGCTCAACGCCAGCCTTAGCAGCCAGAGCAGCGAAGTCCCACTCCTTAGCCTCGACAGCCTTCTTGATAGCACTGAAGAACTCGCCGACGGTAATCTCAGCCAGAATGTCGTTCAGATCCATGATACAACCGTTCTCGATGAACTCCTCAGTCAGGTCTTCGTGTGCGAAGGCCAGAACAGCTGCCAGCATGCGGTTGTAATCACAGTTGTGGGAGAAGTCGAGAACGATGTCAGCCACGGCACCGCCGCCGATCTGCAGCTCATCGCTGATGATCTCAGGCTGATGCAGGTCAATCTTCACATCGAACTTCTCAACGATCTGAGCCAGCTCATTCAGATAAGGCAGAACCTTATCCTTGTTAGCGCCGGAGAATGCCAGACCGACAGTGAACTTGTCAGTGATCTTTTCATTGGGAACGATGCCGACGGTCATGTAGTCGCCGTTCTCAATGTGGTCAATGGAAATGCTCCAAGGATGAGTGGTGAAGGTGTAGCCAACAACCTTCTCGCCGCTTTCGACAGCAGCTGCAATGGCAGAGAAGTCAGTCAGATCAGCAATGACCTGATTGATGAAGCCATCAATGCCGCCATACTGTTCGCCATTGGGACCCTCGAAGCGGAACATGCCCAGCAGATCGTTCAGCACCTTGCTAACCTTGCCCTTATTGGAGTCGGTGCCCAGAATGCCAACGATATCATCGAAGGAGATAGCGTACAGGTCATAATTATCAACGGACAGGGATGCAGCAGTGTAGTAGTTCAGAACCAGATCGATTGCCAGCTCAGCAGCCAGATAGTGGACAGCAGGCAGATAGCCCTCAACGTAGTTCTCATCGAACAGCTTAACGGTGTCGATGTTGTAGATGCCACCCTCGACGGTGTACAGAGCATTCTTGACAAAGTTGTCAGAATCCTTGTAGTAACCATCTCTCAGGAAGGAATCAACGTTTGTATTGTACTCACCAGCCAGAATCACAACGTCACCCTTGATGGAGCCGGTGATGCCGCCAGCAGCCTTAGTATCCTGACAGGAGTCAACGATAATCAGCTTACGGCCGGTGAAGTTCAGGTTACCAGTAATGGTCTTGCCGTTCAGATCAATGATACCGGACTGGGCAATGTTCAGATCGCCGGTAACGTTGTCCAGCAGCATAATAGCGGTCTCGCCCTTCAGTGCAGCAGCACGGGCGATCAGGTCGGTGGTGAAGTCGTATGCGTGGATAGCAGTCTGCTTCTTGCCGCCGTGGTTTGCCAAATCAATGACAGCAGCCTGCAGCTGGGAGTCAACTGCGTTCACCAGAGTGACCTTGATGTCGGTGAGGATCTTGGTCTCGGGGTAGTTCAGCTCATAGACCATGTTCTCGTAACCGCCCAGGTCAATGCCCATGGCGTTGATGATGGCATTCATGTCCTTGCCGAAGGCTTCCATGGTGACCAGAGCCTTGTCAGCATCGAAGTTGTAGGTGACACGCTCACCGTTCAGAGCTCTTCTCAGAGCCTCATAGTGATTCTTGTACTGAGAAACCTCGATAGCGGAGATAGCCTTGTCAGCGATATCGTTGAACTCCTTGATCATCATGTTCAGGGTGTTCTCGTAGGTGTCAGCAGTAATCTTTTCGTTAGCTACAACTTCCTTCAGGTAGTCGTAGAAGAACTGGAATGCGATCTGATTGTTGATTGCGTTGACGTCGGACTTATCCAGATTGCCGGTAGCCAGCAGAGCGGTCAGGTAGACCTCGTAAACAGGCTGGGGCAGATTCAGAGTGACATTCATGGTCTTGCCGTCGCCGGCAGACTGGAACTTCAGGTAGTCACGGACAGCGTTCAGAGCGTTGCCGACAGTGACCATCTTTTCGGGAATAGATTCGGGAGCCCAAACGAAGTCCAGATCATTCCACATCAGTTCGCCGCTTCTTGCAACAGGCTTGGAGGGGTTCAGGCTCATCTTGCTGGTTACCAGAACCTTTTCCTTACCCTGAGCCAGAGCGATCAGACGCTCGCTGCCGAACTCATCATCAGCCAGCATTGCACCGATCAGTGCATCCATGTGGACCTGCAGGCCGTCAGTGTTGTTCTCAATGAAGGGAACACCATTCAGCTCAACATAAGAGTACTTAGAGGAAACGAAGGCAGAACCCATCTCCTTAATGCCAGCGCCGTTGATGGGCTGAGTGGGGTTCAGACCAGCCAGAACTTCCTTCTCTGCATCCGCATAGACGGGATTCAGATCTTCGAAGTGATTGGCAAAGTCTTCCTGATTCTGCTTGTTCACATACAGGCCTACAGTATAGGTGTTGTTGGTGAACAGAGAAGTCAGCTGCTCAGCGGTAAAGGTATACTTCTGAGCAAAGATACCGGTCTCGCCGTCAATGGTGTACTCATTGACAACACCGGGATGGTTGGGATGACGCTCCAGATTGATCTCACGATCCTCAATGGTGATGTACTGGTCATCCATGCCCTCAACCTTGACGGTATAGACATCAGGCATGTAGTTGTAGACAACAGTAACATTCTTGTCCATGGTCATGCCGTCTTCAGCGGCACCTTCGACCTGAACACGGGTATAGAAAGCGAACTTATCCAGACCCTCAACATTGTTGATCTCAGCCTTAGCCAGCTTCTCAACACCAGCCAGCAGAGCACTCATGGAGCCTGCGGGCAGAATCTCGCCGGACAGGACACCGTCGGTGGAAACAGCGCCCACATAGTTATTGTTGACATAGACCTGAGCCTGAACAGCACGCAGGGAGCTGTTGCGGACAGTCAGAGTGGTCTCCATGTAGGGAGCGCCCTCAGCCAGAGCATTGGTCTTGATGTCTTCTTCCTTCAGGGAAGACAGAGCTTCCATCAGCTTGCCCAGATTTGCGCTGGTGCAGTCGATGTACTTGATATCCATTGCCAGACCTTCGTTGGTCTCGGTCAGCTTGGTGCCGATATCCTTGATCTTGGAGATATAACGCTCAGCCTTTTCGGGATCGTTCTTGAAGTAGTCGCCCATGATAACGCCCAGAGCGATCTCCTTAGCCTCGTCGCCTACCAGACCATTCAGCTTCTTGCTCAGCTCAGCAACTTCCTTACGGACAGCAGCTACATTATTGTCGGTGTAGTAGTAAGCCAGACCGTCAGCGATGTACTCGGTGATCATGTCGTACAGCTTCAAGTTGCCGGTTGCCAGATTGTAGTTACCGGGCAGGACATCGTAGTTCTCGGGATCACCGGTGATGCTGTTGATCAGATCGGTGAAGTAAACACGCAGGTCCTTACAAGCCTGATCGTTCTGGTTGCCGTCGCCGGGAGTCAGATCCAGGAACTTAACAGAGCTGGTGATACCAGCCAGCATACCCTGAGTCAGGTCGCCCATTTCGCTGTGGATCTCGCCGGTCAGGCCATCCAGAGCACCCTTTGCCTCGTAAGCCTGCTCCTTGATGTAAGCCAGCTTAGCCGGGACATCGGAAACGTCAGCATCGACGGACAGTCTGTAAACGACATCAGCTTCCTTCACGTCGTAAGCAGCGGTGGTAGCACCGTTGAAGGAAAGCATATCAGCAGCCTCTGCGCCCTTGACACCGTAACGGTTGGGGACCCAGTTGCCCAGTTTGCCGGAGTTGTAGGTGGGTGCAGACAGAGTACCGTCTTCCAGCTTCATCTCCACGCTGTCCTGAGTAGGAACGCGGAACTTATAAGCAGTATCGCCTTCCAGAGCACCGGAGTTCAGGATAGCCTGATCAACGGCATTGCTGCTGTTCTTTGCAACGATCTTGTACAGGTCATCAGACTTGTACTGTGCGCCCTTCAGGCGCTCGATGGTGGTTTCGCCAACGATGGTGATCTGAGAGCCTTCCTCAGCAGCCTCGTCATTGACGAAGTAGTCGTAGGATGCGTCATCACCAGCAACGGGCAGAGTCACCACATAGCCATAGGGCAGGGACTTGGTCTCGTTGTCGTAGGTGAAGTTGACATCATACTTCTTGGGGGAATAAGTAACGGTGTAGGTGACGGGCTCAGTCACAGTCTCGGGCAGCTCGGAAACAGAGCGCTCGAACTGACCTTCCTCATAAACGCCAGCCCATACCATGTTCTTGGCGATAGCCTCGCCCTCAGCAGGATTGATAACTGCCAGAACTTCACCGGGGGTAGCGCCCTTAGCCACAACCATGGAATTGGTGACATCGTTGACATAGCGAATCACTTCATTCTCATAGGTGTAGTACAGTTCGATCACCACGTTGACATCCACTGCGTTATCGGACTTTGCACTGATCTCGGACATCATAACGCCCAGAATCTCAACCAGTTCCACTTCAGTGGTAGCGGTGATAGCCTCAACCTTTGCCTGCAGGTCGGCGTAGTTAACGTCGGAGTCAGCGATCAGGTCAGCACCGGACCAGTCAGCAGCTGCGACAACGCCCAGAGTCTCAGCAGTCTCAGAAACGTTCTCAACGAAGCCGTTCCAAGTGTTCTCATGGCCGGCCTCGATCAGAGCCTCTGCCAGCTTGGTCTTTTCCTTCAGCTTGCTCAGAGTTTCCAGATGAGCGGCAGTCTCAGCAGCCTTTGCCTTGTAGGCAGCGCCGTTGGTCTTCAGGTACTCATAGGCATTTGCAGCAGCATAAGCCTGATTCATAGCCTGCAGATCCAGAACGCCGTTGGCGTTGATCTGAGCATTCAGCGCATTGATAGCATCGGTTGCTTCCTCAATACCCAGAATCTCAGCCATGTCTGCATCAATGTAGCCGACCAGTTCGGGGATCAGCAGCTTGATGTAGTCCAGCTTTGCATTGGTGCCAGCACCCTTGTTCAGGTTAGCGACACCCTGCTTCAGGGTAGCATGTGCATTCAGCAGCTTTTCCTGAGTTTCCAGAGAAATGGTCTGGTAGTTCAGGTACTGAACGCGCACAGTGTAAGCCAGAGCGTCGGTTTCAAAGGTAGCGACACCATCCTCGCACAGATCCTCAGGATCGACGGGGGTATACTGTCCGCCAACTTCAATGCCGCCGCCGCAGACACCCCAGTTGCCGATGTTCTTTTCGACAGTAATGGTATTACCGTCGATCTTCACTTCTCCCTGCAGAGGAGTAACCTCACGGGTCTCGCTCTTCAGGTAGCCGGAGTTCAGCAGTGCCTGTTCTTCCATGGACAGCTGCTTTTCCAGCATAGGCATGGAGTAACCACCGGCCAGCATTCTTGCTTCTGTCATAGCAGGACCTGCGGCAGAAGCCCGCAATGCCAGACCAGGCATGACGTTGGATGCGCAGAGCACCAATGCCAGAGCCATGGCCAGGAACCGCGTCAGGAACGTAGTTCTTTTTGTCATTATTTGACCTCCCATTGTACGTGTGCATCCCGCACACTTAATGTTCGCTCGCCGCCGTAGACTGTAACCGGTCCCTTTGGGGTACATGCATAGGTCGCACCAGATACATGGCTACCCCGCAAAAACGGCATAGTCATACTACGGCCATAGAGTTTCATGGTCAGTTTATCACATTTCTTTTGGTAATGCAACCATTTTTCTTTCACAAATCCTTAAATTTTCCATGGTGTTTCTTGTTAATAATTCACATAAGCCGACTTGTTTTTACCGTTTTCGACTTCCCCGGTATCAAAACTATTGAGCGCAAAAAACGCAGAGCTTCCTTTAAAAAGGGAAACTCTGCGATTTTTTTACATAATGTAACTTTTGCGCCGTTTATTTCCAGTTTAGGACGCCGTAGCCAAGGATCCGGCCATCGTCCAAGGGGTAAACCCGGCTGGCCACTTCCCCATCGGCATTGCCCTCAATAGTGCAGACGGTACCATTTTCAACTGCGGTGACGACACCCACATGCTGGGGGAAACTGGTATTATTTTCCACCCAGTCGAAGAAAATAATGTCGCCGGGTTGGGGATCTCCGGTCTTCCAGCGGTCGATGGGGAAGGAATCCATAAATTCCTCCACGTGGGCAAACTTTGGGACCGTCAGCAGATCGCCGCTGCACTGGTCCAGCGCCCAAGAAACGAAGCAGGCACACCAAGGGGTGTCCGCATTCCAGCCGGGGTTATTCTCATAGCCACCGATGTACCATTCAGAAAAGTACTCCCCTGTGGTCAGGCTGGCACCGGTGCTCCCCTTCTCCCCTTCCAAGATAGAGAGAAAATTCTGCCGGGCCTCGGCATGGAGGATACGGGTCCAGTCGGTGGATTGGCTTTCAGAGAAGCCGCTGCGGAGAGAGAAAGGATTTCCGCTCTGCGCGGGAGGATCTTCTGTTTTCTCCTCTGTAGGTGTTGGGATCACTTCCAAACGGCGGCAGTAGACGGAGGTGGCGTATTCATTGCCCTTTTCCGTCATAACATACAGCATCAGAAGGTCGCCGGATAGTTCCGCTGTGGCAGTTTCAATGCCATTCATGAGGGGATTTGTTGTGTCCGTTCCTGAATAAATGGCTTTGTTGCTGTAACTGAATAACGGCTTATCCTCTTCCACATCTTGAACTACCCAGCCATCTGTGGTATCCACTACAGCGATCTTCTTTTCCGCCGCCAGCTTTTCCATCACTTCCAGAACGATACGGACCTCGTTTTGCTTGATGGTGATATCCGTGCCCTGCTTATTGATGCGGATATAGCTGGTCAAGGTGGTGGTGGCCGCCAGCATGACCACGGAGGCCACTGCGATGGTCACTACCAGTTCCACAAGGGTAAAGCCTGCATTCTGTTTTTTCATCAGGTGCCACCTCCTGTGGAGATTTCGTAGGAATTATAGGTTAGTTTCAAATCGCTAATTGAGAACGTCGGTTCTGAGCCCGTGACTCCCGCATCACGATCTTTCTTTGTAAGCTTCCCTTTCATCTCAATCACTGTTGTAATGATAGGATTCTCTTTTGATGATTTGATTCTAACGATGCAAGAGATATCTTTCTCAGATTCATTACCCGTTATCTCTATTTTATCATATCCAATCAAATCCGAACTACACAGCGAATCGATTTTGGTCTTTAGTGAGTTTTTTATCGTATCCTCATCTGGCCAAGGAAGTTCGTTGTTTCCTGTAGCAGGAGGCGTGTAGGTATACGTAAATCCCACAAAGTTTATTTCATTACTTAGCTGCGCCACGATTTTTTCAATCTCACCCTCGGCCGCATATTTATACACCATACGCTCAGTGAATTTCTGCTGGCTTTTCAGGTTGCGCAGGGCGGCGGTCATCAGGCTGGTGGAGATGATGGTCAGCACGATCATGACCACAAGGACAAAGGGAAGGACATAGCCACCATTGTTCTTTTTCATGATGTTACTCCCCCTCCTCTGCCCGGATATAGGTCGTAACTACTAAGCCTTCCGCTTCATCGCTTGTAACCTCTACCTTATAATAAGGATCATCTTCATTTTCCTTACTGGTTTTCACCGTTACATTATCAAATCGGGCTGCTGCATAGTCCGTATTGGCCTCAGTGAAGCCCTCCGCCATCAGTGTTTCCACCGCGGAGGAGACGGCAAGTTCTGCCTGCATCAGTTGTTCTGTTTTGGCGTTCATTTTGAAGGCCAGTACCATTCCGGTGCTGACAGGGGTCACGATGATGGCTAAGATGGCGATGGCCACCACGGTCTCCACCAAGCTATAGCCTGCATTGTGTTTGTGTTTCATGGCCGGTTCCTCCTTTCCGGTGGGGTACGGGACTGCTTGCCTTACTTGTAGATATTGTCCTTACCGGTCTCAAACTGCTTGATATCGGGGGCTTCGTATTCCCGGGCGGAATCCACAGTGTACAGGATCAGATAGAGGGTACCCTCTGCCAGATCCTTCTTAGCGTTGTAGGATACCGTTGCCTCATAAATAGAGGTAACGAAGTCATCCTGCGCCAGATAGTTGATCATGTCCTTGAAGCCCTCATAGGTGGTCTTGTAGTTCACCACAAGGATCAGGCCCATGAGATTTGCTCCCTCGGGGTCCATCAGAGGTGCCAGCACCTGTGCACTGCCGAAGTGGAAGTTGGTACCCATGTATTGTTCCACGCCAGGAATCGGACCTAATTTATTGCCGCTAACATCATAGTAATGCTGATTGGAACCAATGCTCCACTGTTGTTTAGGCAACACACCCATGGATGACAATTTATTATCAATATGGTTGTTGCCCTGCATCACTTCCCACAGCTTGATCTCTGTGCCGAATACCTTTTCCAGATACAGACCGTACATGATCTGGTCCTCTTCCTTCAGCTCCTTGGGGAAGTGCTGGTACAGCTCCACGCGGCTGTCTTCTAGCTGAGCCTTAGAATCCTCCAGCTGGTCCTGCACATCCTTAAACTGCAGGTTTTCCGCGATCTGGTCCTCCAGTACATCAATGATGCTCTGCAGCTGCTTGGATTCAGCTTCATAGGCAGCCTTTTCTGTCTGGTACTTATTCATGTAGATCCAGACGGCGATGAGAACCAGCAGGAGGGCGATAAGCACTTTCCAGTATTTGCCTAAGGATTTCATTGCGCACCCACCTCCAGTTTCTCGATCTTCTTTTCATAGTCCAGACCCTTGCGGTTCAGCTCTGCATTGCGCAGGTCTTCCTTATAATTTAAGTAGACGCTGAAATACAGATGGGTATCCTTGGCGATGCCCACAGAAGCCTGCTGGGCTGCCTGCTGGGTAGAGGCGGTCAGCAGCTCGTAGTAAACTTCTCTCAGGGCCTTATCCAGCGGCCAGATGCCGGTGGAGTTGATGTTCTTATCCTCGTATTTCTTGAACAGGCCGTCCATCACATCATGACCGGTCTTGCCGGCCTTGCGGTAGGCAGACACCAGCCGGGCCAGAAGGGTGTTAACGGTGCCGCTCTCGATCAGGGCATCGGTTTTGTCATCAAAGTGGGGATAACCGGAATTGCCGCTGAAAGTGAAGTACTTGTTCATCAGCTCGCTGTAGTACTTGCCCTCTTCCAGACCTCTGGTCAGGTAGTTGTACAGCGCCAGACTGACGGCCTGACCCATGTAGCTGTCGATCTCCTTATCCAGACCCTCGGGGACCTTGTCCTCGAAGCCGGTACCGGAGAGGTCGAACTTTCCGTTCTTCATGTATTCCTCGAACATGGCATCGATGGGATCATCTTTTTCGGGACCCTTCTCCCAGTATTCCAAGAACTCCTTGACCACCAGTTCCTTCATCTGCTCCTCGGGGGACTTGGATTCCTCGGTAGGATCAGTAGGATTGGTAGGATCGGTGGGATCGGTGGGATCAGTGGGATTGGTGGGATCGGTAGGATCGGTAGGATCCGTGGGATCAATAGGATCGGTGGGGTCAGTGGGATCAGTAGGATCTGTGGGATCCGTGGGATCGGTTGGGTCAGTGGGATCCTTTCCCATCTGGTTCTCAATGGTTTTCAGGCGGGCATTCAGCACGGCGTTGCCGCTGTTGCTGCGGTAGTTGGCCAGCATGCCCTCGATGGTGCCATTGGAATCATACTCCTCGTCGCCATTGCTCAGGGCCAGCCAGTTTTCCAGCTGGTCATCCAGCGCACCGGACTGGACATAGGCATCCAGCGCATCGGCTTCCTCGGAATCATTGAGAATTTCACCGGTACTGATGTATTCATTCACCCGACCAGCCAGTATCGGATCGCCCACATTTTCCATGGACAGCAGCTTTTTCAGCGCATCCTTGCTTTCCTCGTAGGTCACCTGAGGCTCCGTTACATCGGGAATGGTTTCGTCAGGTTTGGTCTCGTCGGGGGTGGTTTCGTCAGGAGTTGTCTCTTCGGGAGCCTTGGGAACATCCGCCAGCAAGATTTCCAGCTTGCCCGTTACATTCGGATTGGTGGTCTTAAACGTGCCCTTCTTTGCATCCTGATACAGCTCATCGGTATTCAAATAGTACAGAGGTTCATTGTCTCCATCTACATGGAGGATGTAGGAAGCCGCCACAAAATCATCGGTAGCCATCAGGGCCTCCGTATTCTTCAGCCGGGCTTCGTCCTTTGCCAGAACGCCAAGGATGCCGTCAATGAGTGCTTCTGCCTCCACAGGATCTGCGGGCAGACCGTCTGTCATGACACTGCGGTAGGGATACAGCTCAAACATGACACCGCCGGTGACCAGAATCGTATCGGCACTTTCTGCCTGTGCATCCTTCTTCATCAGGCTCATCATCCGGTTGGTGGCAAAGGGGTTGCTTGTGAACATTTCCTTCAGTGCTGCCTTCCGGTCATCCAGAGACACATTGTTCTGAACGTCGGACATGGAGGAGTTTGCCTGCAGGTCCTTCTGTGCGTATACCTCCAAATCAGTCAACTCTGCAGGCGTCATGCCCATAGCCATTTCGAGAAATGCCTGTTCACTCCACGCATATGCCTCGACAATGATATCAGAGCTGCCTTCACTAGGTGCCGCTTCCTTCTTGGTACCATTGCCGTAGGACTTGGCAGCACCGCCGCCGCCGCCCAGAAGGTCGGACACAGGGCGGATCAGCTCTGCATATTCCATCTTGTCCAGCGCGGTGATCAGGAACGCTGCCTCTTCCTTGGTGTCGCAGGCAAAGGCCACATTCAAGCCGGTGGCACCGATCTGCATATTCACCACATCGACCTTTTCCGGCATGACCTCTTCCAGTTCTTCCATGACCAGAACCAGATTGTCGTTGTAGGTCTGCAAAGAGGCAAACACGGTCTCCCAGTCATTGCTGTAAGCATTGTACTTGGATTCGTAATCGTAATAATTGTCCGCATAGCCGGCCACCTTGCTGTTCTGGATGGTCAGCATCTGCTGGGTATTTTTCAGAGAGCTGATGTCGGAATCCCAACCTAAGCGGGAGGTCAGCAGGGTCAGTACCATGAATACCACCGCCAGACCGCCGGCCAGCAGGAGGCCATACTGCCACAGCTGGCTCTGGAACTCCCGACGGACAGTGCCGGGCTTATTCAGGGTGGGAATACCGAAGTCCAGCGCGGTGCAGGCAGCACCCACGCACAGGAACCAGCTCAGATCGTAGCTGGCGCTGAACTTGGACAGGGAAATGCCCATAATGTCTTCCAGCTCCCGGACGATGTTCCAGTCCTCTGCCAGAGCGCCGGCGACGATACCCTCAATACTGCTGCCACGGCCAATGTCCATGGCCCGGAAGTATTCCAGCATCATGGCCAGTTCGCCGAACTGGTAGCTGGGATCGCTGCCGCAGCGGACAAAGCGCTGGACCATGACCTGACCGTTCTGGACGAAGGTCATGCCGAGGATATCCTTCTCCAGCAGCAGATGCAGCTGGGTGGCAGGATTGATCCGGGCCAGGCTTTCCTCCACCGCAGGAGCAGGCTCCGCCTTTTTCTTACCAAAGCTGATCTCTGCGTTCAGATCCAGCTTTTTCTTGGTCTTGCCGCCCTTGGTATTCTCGGAGAAAGAAGCACCAATGGCACTGGCAATGCTGTTGCCGATGTAGTCGATGGCCGCCACGGACAGGCCGCAGGCATTGGCCACCTGATAATAGCGGGTCACCATGTTCACAGGCATGGCCCACAGCTGGACATTGACCTCCTTGGCACCGCCATCGCTGTGCTTGGGACCAATGACCTGCCAGACCAGCTTGTAGTCATGCATGTCCACAGGGAAATACATATCCACATTGGCCTGCAGCAGCTTCTCCAACCGGGATGCGGGCAAATCGGGGGTGGCCACCACCTCCGAAATGACCTGAGAGGTGCACAGGGTAAAGACCGCCTGACGGATGCCCTTAAACTCCGGCTCCTTCATAGCGCCCTTCAGCAGCTCCCGAATGGCATCCTGATTGCGGATCATGCCGTCCTCCACCGCACCGGCGGGGGTGTCAAAGGTCTTGCCGTGCAGGATATCGCTGCCGTTCATGGCAACGATCTGGGTATCCGTCCTGCCCAGCTGGATTACCAGTTTTTTTCCGGTAACTTTACATTTGCTCATAAATCTCGTTTCCTCCTCTGGACCGTATCACAAGGTCCAGTTTCCGTGGTTACAGCCCGAAGAGGCTCAGGTATGCTTCGATCAGCGGCTGGCCCACCAGCGCGGAGAACCAGATGCCCGCCGCAAGGTATGGACCAAAAGCAAGCTTATGGCCTGCGCCGCCCTTCATACGAATGGAATGGATCACAGCACCGGAGACGCTGCCCACCAGAACCGCCAAGATCATCTTGGGCCAGCCCAGCAGCAATCCCGCAGCCGCCACCAGCTTCACATCTCCCATGCCCAGTCCGTTGCCGCCTGTCAGCACATGCAGCAGCAGGAAGACCAGACTGACAGAGGCCATACCGATTATATAAGTAGGCCAGTTGCCGAAGTCGGTAGCGAGCCGCACCAAACCCAGCGCAAAGATCACCAGATTGATGCCGTTTGGAATGATAAAGGTACGCCAGTCAATGACCGACAGGACCAGCAGCATAGAAAAGAGCCCGCAGTACAGTGCCACCGTCAGCCAGTCGCCCCGGAAGAGCACCGCCGTCAGCAGCCACATGGTGCCGTTGAGGGCCTCCACGATGGGGTACTGGGCGGAGAGCTTTACACCGCAGCTGCGGCACTTGCCGCCCTGCGCCACCCAGCTGAATACCGGGATCAGCTCATACCATTTTAGGGGATGTCCGCAGCTCATGCAGTGGGAAGGAGTCTTCACAAACTCCTGCCCTAAGGGGATGCGGTAGATCAGCACATTTAAGAAGCTGCCCACACACAGGCCCAGCAGTAAGGTCATTATATAAATTGGAAATTCCATCAGGTTCACTCCTTTACCGCGCGGCCTATGTGCCGTGGGGAAATGGAAATCGATCGGGCGCTTACAGATACTGATCGTAAGCCTTGGTCATGTTCATCATCGGCAGGTAGATGGCAACCACCAGCAGAGCGACCATGATGCCGAGGAACACGGTGATCATAGGCTCCATCATGCCGAGCAGGGCCTGCGTTGCCTCTTCCACCTCATCGTCGTAGTAGTCGGCGGTCTTCAGCAGCATACCCTGCAGGTCACCGGTCTCTTCACCGATGCCCACCAGATTGTAGACCATGGGAGGGAACAGTCCCGTATCCCGCAGAGAGGCGCTGAGGGTCCAGCCCTCGGACACCATGGTCCGGCAGGTCAGAACGGCCTCCTGATAATAGATGTTGCTCATGTTCATGGCCACCATTTCCAGACTGTCCGTCAGGGTCAGACCGGAGCCCAGCAGCAGCGACAGCGTGCGGCAGAAGGTGGCGCATTCGGATTTGATCGTCATGTTGCTGACCACCGGGATCTTCCGGGTGAGCCAGCCGAAGAAATGCTTGCCCTTGCTGGTCTTGTTGAACAGCACGGCGCCAGCCACCAGTGCGATCAGCACGAGGGCTACCATCCACCACCACTCCACAAACCAGTTGCTCATGCCCATGACGATCCGCGTAGGCAGCGGCAGCTCCATATTCATCTCCGCAAAGCTGGAAATGAAGCCGGGGAAGACCTTGACCATCATGATGATCAGGACTACCACCATGACAATAAGCACGATGCACGGATAGGTCATTGCCTTTTTCACAGCGGCCTTGGTGCGCTTGGCCTTGTCAAACCAGTCTTCCATCTGGCCGAAGGATTCCTCCAGATTACCGGATTCCTCACCGGCGGCGATCATGTTGCACAGCATGCTGGAGAAGATCTTGGGATGCTTGCGCATAGAGCCAGCCAGCGTTTCACCCTTTTCGATGCCTGCCTGCATTTCGCGGATGGCAGCAGCCAGCTTGGGATTTTCCGTCTGCTGGCCCAGCATGGCCAGAACGTTGGAGACCGGCACGCCGGCCCGGAGGATGGACCGGAACTGGCGGCAGAAAATAGCCATATCCTTGGGCTTGGGATTGCCAAGGAAGGGCAGCTCGATATCTTTATTCAGAGCATTCAGCTCTTTGATTTCCAGAATGGTATAACCGGCAGAACGGAGGGAATTTTTGGCGGTCTCAATGGAGGAGGCCTCCACATTGTCCTTCACCCGCTTGCCCATGCGGTTTACCGCGATATAGCTGAAAGAAGCCATAAATCAAAACCTCCCGCAAAGGTTACGCAGATTCACAGGATCGTTAGCCACGGCCAGTGCGTTTTCCATCGTCACCTGACCGGAACGAACCAGCTCTGCCAGAGCGTCATCCAGCAGCTGCATGCCCTGCCGTTTGCCGGTCTGCATGGCGCTGGCGATCTGGAAGCTCTTATTCTGGCGGATCAGGCTGCGGACCGCAGGGGTGGCCACCAAAATTTCATAAGCTGCCACACGGCCGCCGCCGATCTTGGGCAGCAGGGACTTTGCAACAGCGTATTCCAGAACGTCTGCCAGCTGGATGCGGATCTGCTCCTGCTGTTCAGGGGGGAATACGTCAATGATACGGTCGATGGTATTGGCAGCGCCCTTGGTGTGGAGGGTACCGAAGACCAAGTGGCCCGTCTCAGCCGCGGTAATGGCGGTGGAAATGGTCTCAAGGTCACGCATCTCGCCCACAAGGATCACGTCCGGGTCCTGACGGAGGGCTGCCCGGAGGCCGGCGGCGAAGCTGCCGGTATCGTCGCCCACTTCCCGCTGGTTGATGATGCACTTATCTGCCTTGTAGACAAATTCGATGGGGTTTTCCAGCGTGATGATATGACGGCGGCGGGTGTGGTTGATGTGGTCCAGCATGGCTGCCAGCGTGGAGCTTTTACCGGAACCGGTGGGGCCGGTAAGCAGCACCAGACCGCGGGGCTTTTCCGCCATCTCGATGAAGATGTCGCCCATGCCGAGGCTCTTTACCGTAGGGATCTTCAGAGGCAGCATACGCAGTGCCAGCGCGGTATGTCCCTGCTGGTAAAACGCGTTGCAGCGCATACGAATGGTGCCTTCAAAGGTCACTGCAAAGTCGGCTTCGCCGGTCTCCCTCAGCGCCTTGAGCTGGTTCTCATTGGCCAGCACCTTGACCGCGGCAGCCACGTCCGCCTCGGTCAGAGGGGTGTCGGTGGCATCCACCAGATCGCCGTCGATGCGGTAGATGGGAGGCAGGCCCACTGTCATGTGCAGGTCAGAAGCATCCCGCGCCACCGCGGTATGAATGATTTCGCTTAAATTTTCCATCTTTACTCCTCGGAGGGGGTTTTATTGATCTGCTCGTAATCTTCCACAGAGATGGCGTACATCTCGGTCAGAGCAGTGGTGCCGTCCAGCACCAGCCGGCGGACGCTCTGCTTCAGGGTCAGCATGCCCTCTTCGATGGCCACTTCCCGGATGGCGTCCGTGGGTGCCCGGCCTGCGATCATGCCGCGCAGCCGGGGAGTGATCTCCATGATTTCATAAACACCGATTCGGCCGAAGTAGCCGGTGCCGTTGCAGCGCTGGCAGCCCACGGGCTCGAAAATGGTCTGTCTTGCCCGGTCCTTGGCGGGGATCTTCAGATAATCCGCCTCGTGGGGCAGCATTTGGCGCTCCTTGCGGCAGTGGGGGCACAGGCGGCGGACCAGACGCTGGGCGATGATGCCCACGGTGGAGTCCGCGATCAGATAGCTCTCCACGCCCATGTCCAGCAGACGGGTGACGGAGCTTGCGGTGTCGTTGGTGTGAAGGGTACTGACCACAAGGTGGCCGGTGATGGAAGCCTGGACGGCGATGGATGCCGTTTCGCCGTCACGGATCTCACCGATCATGATGATATCCGGGTCCTGACGGAGGATGCTTCGCAGGGCGTTGGCAAAGGTCAGCTCGGCTTTGACGTTGACCTGCACCTGATTGATGCCCTCGATGTTGGCTTCCACAGGGTCCTCAACGGTGACGATGTTCACTTCGTCATTGTTCAGTTCGCTCAGAGCGGTGTACAGGGTGGTGGACTTACCGGAGCCGGTGGGGCCGGTGACCAGCACGATGCCGTTGGGACGGGAAAGGATCTTGTCGAATTTGACAAGGTCCTCGTCAGACAGGCCCAGCGCCTTTTTGCTGCGGCTGAGGGCCTTCTTCTGGTTCAGTCGGAGAACGCATTTTTCACCGTAAACGGTGGGCAATGTGGACACACGGATATCGTAATCCTTCCGGTCCACGGTATATGTAAAGCGGCCGTCCTGAGGCTTTCTCTTTTCGGAGATGTCCAGACCACTGACGATTTTGATACGGGCCACGATGGCGCTGAGCAGTCTCAGGTTATAGTTGGCGGTGGTGTACAGCACGCCGTCCACGCGGCAGCGAACCCGGACCCGGTCCGGCTCAGCTTCTACGTGGATATCGGAGGCTCTCTGACGGACAGCCTGCTCCACCATGGAGTTGACCAGCATGACCACGGGGGAAGAATTGACGTCCTCGCGGAGGATCTCCTCCTCCAGAGAAGTCTCCTCCTCGTTGTCCCGGGTGTACATATCCACCGCTTCCTGCATTTCCTCGGTGCCGTAGTAGCGGTCGATGGTCAGCATGATGTCGGTGACGGTAGCGAGGTAAGCCTTCACCCGGCATTTGGTAGAAATCGCGATCAGATCCCGGCCCCGGATATTCATGGGGTCGTTCATAGCCACCAGCAGGGTGCCGGGGTCATTTTCATCAAAGGCAAAGGGCAGCAGCACATGCTCCCGGAGGATATCAGCCCGGACGATCTGCCGGACCTCCATGGGGATCTGCTGCTCATAGAGCCGGATCACGGGCATGCGGTAGATAGCAGCCAGCGCATCGGTGAGCTGCTCCTCCGTCACCTGACCGCCCTCTGCCAGCAGCTCCCGAACGGATTTTCCGGAATTTTGAGACTCCGCCCGGAGCTTCTCTGCTTCAGCCTGAGAGATCAGACCCTTTTCCAGCAAATTCTGCAATAATTTCTCGTTCACAAAGGGTTCTCCTTTCGTTATCGGCTTCCCCGTTCCTCTATCCCAAAGCCCATTTCCACGAATACCCATAGAAACATTTATATACCGTACCATACTACCATAATTTGATAAAAAAGGCAAGTCCTTTTCGCTATATCCTGTGGCTTAGGAAAATTTTTCCACAAAATGTAGAAAAGGAACAATGTCTGGTATACGATTATACCAAATTATTGCACCAACGCCTCCTTTAATTTCTGCAAGGCCTTTTTCTCAATGCGGGACACATAGCGCCCCGCCTATTGTAAACGATTTGCCCTAAGAAATTGCCTCCAGTTCACGGAAGCGGAATTTGATAATAATTTGTTTGTCTTCGGTCAGTTCCACACGCTCGATAAGGCTGACCAGAAGTTCACGACTGGTGTAAGCGGAATCCAGAAACTGCTGAACCAGTTCTCTTGCTCGGGCTTCGGTGCTGACAGGACTTTCTTTTTGTGCTTCCAGTTCCTTCAGCTTTTCTTCCAGAGAACTGCGCTCCATCTTGACCCGCTGATAGATGCGCTCGAAATCAGATTCAGCCAACAGTCCGGTCAGGCGATCCATATACATCTTATCCAGGTTAGCGGTCAGGCTGTCGATCTTGCTGTGCAAGGATTGGATTTCTGCCTCATGGCTTTCTGCCAGCCGAGCTTTTTCCACGGCATCCGCTGCAATGGGCTGCAGCTTCTTGGGATCAAGATAGGCTTCACAGACCTCTCTCACTTTTGCCAACACAGCTTCCGTAACCACCTGCTCCTTGATAGAGTGGCAGGAACAGACGCCTGCTTTGGTGAAACGCTGATAGGTTCGGCAGACAAAGAACAGCCGATCCTCACCGGACACAGGCGGACGATTGAGCACTGCCATGGGATAGCCACACTCGTGGCAGAAGATCAAGCCTTTTAATAAGAAGTCATAGGTTCGGCTTCGGGTGTGCTTTCGGCTGTTGACCAGCATCCGTACCTTTTGAAAAGTCTCTTTGTCAATCAACGGCTCGTGAGTGTTCTCAACCACCACCCAGTTTTCACGATCTTGTTTCAGACATTTCTTGGACTTGTAACTGATTTTCACCGTCCGTCCCTGAACCATGTTGCCCAGGTAGGTTTCATTCTGGAGCATTTCAGAAATGCGTTCGCTGGACCAGAGTCCGGCATAAGGGCCTTTGCGTCCCATGTTCCAGCCACAGTAAGTAGCCGGTGTAGGAACGCCTTGTTCATTAAGAGTTGCCGCAATCTTTCGACAGCTCATGCCATCCAGTGCCATGGCGAAGATCCTGCGCACTATGGGTGCTACTTCCTCATCAATGACGATCTTGTTTTTTTCCGTCGGGTGCATCTTGTAGCCATACATCGGCTTGCCGCCGATGAACTGACCCTTCCGCTGTTTATCCCGCTTGACGGACTTGATCTTCTTGGAAATATCCTTGGCATACATATCGTTCATGATGGCACGGAACGGGGTAATGTCGTTGGCAGTTGACTCTACACCAGTGTCGATGCCATCCAGCAAGGAAATGTAGCGTACTCTCTTTTCAGGAAAGTATCGCTCCATATAATGGCCAGTCATGATATAGTCACGCCCCAGACGGGATAGGTCTTTGGTGATGACCATGTTGACCTTCTTGGCTTCAATGTCTCCAATCATGCGCTGGAAGTCCGGGCGGTCAAAACTGGTGCCGCTCCAACCGTCATCGATATAGGTATCGTAGACGGATAGGCGATGCTGCTGTACGAACTCGTTGAGCAGAGATTTCTGGTTGGTTACACTCTGAGATGGTCCTTCGGTCTCATCCTCCTTTGATAAACGGATGTACAATGCGACATGGTAATCCATTGGGTTGCTTATTTCTAAGTACATAAGTTCCTCCTTGAAATAAGCAGCCACTCATCGTAAACATTGTACAACATGCTTCTCAGGTGTCGCAAGGATGCGGATAAGATAAAGCCGAAAAGACTCCTCCAGCAGCTCTGCGAGGCTCTTTTCGGCTTCGGTATATGTGCAATGCACTACAGGCAAGGTTTGTTTCATACGTTCTACCTCCTTTGTTCATCGTATGTAAAGGGGCTGATTTTCTTGCCTGTCCATGTTGTGAAATCGTTCCATTACCGAAAAGTGTGCAGATGCACAGTTTTAGGGAATGAAAAAGCCGTGTTTCTTCAACACGGCATCATCCGTTATTGTTTTCTCCCGAGAAAATGATAGAATTATCTATGAGAAAAACTCATTCTGATTTGAGGAGAATTATATATGAACACAAAATTGCTTACAGAAGCCCTGTCAGCTCTATTAGGTCAATTTATCCCTGAAAACCTCGGGTCACGATTGTTCATGGAAAGATCCGAATTGGAAACACCTGAAAATTTTCTGGTTTGGTTTCATGAGCGATTCCATTATTTACAGGTTGTATTTACCCCCTATGGCCATTTGAAGTGGGCTTCATACCGCACATCCACGGCTGATATAATTGAAGCATGGGCAAATCTATCGCTTATGTTAAATCAACCAAGAAAATTGCCAATTAAAGAGTATTTGCTCGACGAAACGCCAGAAAGCCTAAAACTGGCATGTAACATTTGGATTCACGATTTAAAGAATGACATCTACAAAATTGTAGAACGGGGTGTTACCTCATATGGAAATATATCTTTATTTGCTGGACTAACCTATGAAACCTGCTGTCCAATAATAATGCTACATGGCCAAGAACACCGTATGCGTGGAATTGACATACTCGAAAGCTTTGCGAAATTCGAAGAAGCCATGCTGGGTGAGATAATTACTGGTAAAACATTAGATGACTTAATTGATCCGAACAAATTAAACCCAGAATACTATTCCGCACTATATTATTTTATTGAAACACTTGGTCCGGAACGGTTAATTGAATTTCCCATTGTCTGTGAACTTTCTCTTGCAACAGCGCACATTCCTTCGCCTTCTTCTGTAGAAAAGTTTCAAAAATACGCTCCTAACTGGCGCTTCATAAAGCTGGTAGAAAAGCTTAAAAGCATCAAAAATCTTCCAGCAATCGATTATAACGACAACACGTCCTACTTCGATTACGCCAATACGGTTCTTTTGGCATGTGGGTTTGAAACATTAGAGGAAGCTTGGAGTGTTGCAGAAGAATATGCTGAAATGTCAGATCTCTCAATGTCAGAAGAAATGAAATCTGCAATTGAATATAAGAAAAAGCATCCTTGGATGCTTTCGTATCCGATGTGCAATGTGGAAGATTTTTTCTCTGAGGAGTTTAATCGCTTTGAGCCCTACTTCACCATTATGGATGATGGCATCAGTTATAACTCAGCTCATATCCGTTCTGAAGAATTAATAGTTGAAAATCACCTACAAGCTTTGGCGAAACAGATATGCGGGTATATTTCGCCCTACTGTCAAGATTCCTTTAAACTAATGTGTGGATTCAGCTACATGGGAACTAATACTTGCCCCCATTACTTAAACGGAGAATGCGATGGTTATGTGGACGCTGAAACACAATTGCCTGAGTTAATTCTTGATGACGCCTCCAACATAAAAAGCGGATGTACCTTGGAACTACTTCTGAAATCTCATAACATCGACATTAAAAGCATTGATGTTGGCATTATGCGACTGGTGAAATATGACGAGATAACGAATGCCGCAAAGAAACACTTTACGGCATAATGGAAAATTATCTACGGTACTAATTTGATTTTAAAATATGTCCGAAACATCTGCTTGTGGTTCAAAGGAACCGTCTTAAATGGATCAGAATTTAGCAAATCAGGTTCAATCAGCAAGCTCATTGCAAAGCAGTGGGCGAAGAATTCAGACACATCACAGTCATCTTGATTCACGCCGATCAGGGAAGTGACCAATGCAAAATCTTCTGGCACAACTTCCGGATTACCGGTCAACGCAATATTGATACAGTGTCCCAACTCATGGAGGAACATACTCTGAGGCATTGCTTCATGGTCAGTATGGGGAACCAGCATATAGATGTCCGCTGTCACGCTGCCATCAGCCATCCTCATGCAACGGCAGAAGGAATCTTCTTTCTTATGCCTTTCCTGAAACAGAAAGATGAAAAGGTGCTGATTTTTCAGAACACGGTGTGAGAAATCATAAACCCGATCCGCAATACTCATGGCTTCTGCAGCCGATTCTGCTGTCAGAAATTCTTCTCCATATTCTTCGTAGTTCTCAATCAGATCATCAGCCAGAGCCTTCAGCTGTGCAGCGTTCTCTTCTGTTTTTTCTGCAAATGCCCAGTTGCGATAGAGATACATCATGCAAGCAGCGTTGCCTTCGACAACACTCCATCCAGGATGACGATCCATGAATGCTTCCATGATCTGCTGCTCATATCTAGCTCGCAGTTCCTGATGCAACTGCCCATAATCGTGCTGAGAATAAGTAGCGACAACCTGTTTCAGATACGCAGCCAGCTCACTTAATTTCTTGATTGTGTTCATTTGCTCATCCTCCTTTCAGGACATACTTCTTGCTAACCATAGGTAATTCGAACGACAATTCATCTTCTTAGGAGGGGGATGTTCCATCCTACTGCAAAAAGCCGCCTGATTTATGTCAGACGGCTCTTTTTACATACCTTTATAGAATTCTTCCTCAAAATCCTGGGCGCACTGCTGACGGCAGGTGTCGATGATGTGACCATACCGCTCTGTAATCATCTCAGCCTGCGCATGACCGGAGTCGCCTTGTACGGCCTTGATGTTGCCTCCAGTTAATACCAGCTTGTAGCTGATACTGCTGTGTCGCAGGCTATGAAAGGATACCACCGGGAGTCCCAACTTCAGTAATTGTTTCTCCAGCAATCGTGGCAATGTTTCCTCCGAGAGCGGCCTGCCGTTGGAATAACGCAAGATCAAATCTGGCTGTTTACGTTTGACCGGTTTTAAGGTTCCTTTCCAATCCTGCAGAACATCCAGAACATAATCGGGTAAATATACCGTTCGGATGCTGGACTGTGTTTTGGGTCGTTTTAATACTGTCACCGTACGGCCTTCATCAAAGGCGGCGGGGAACTGATAAAGAATATCTTTTCCGTTCAGTACATCCACAGCATCTCTGCGCACACGTTTTAGTGTCTTACTTACAGAAATGGTTCCTTTCTGAAAATCCATATCATCCCAAGTCAAAGCTAAGATCTCACCTTTACGCAAGGAACCGGCAAAAGCCAGATGTATGGCAATGGACAGCATCTGGTTGTCACAATTCTGAATTAGCGTTTTTATTTCATCGACAGACAACATTGGGATTTCAGATGGAAAGGTTTTCGGAACATTTGCTTTCTGGAATGGGTTCCTTGGAACATACTCCCATAATACTGCCTGTTCAAATGCACTGTGCAGCAGCTTGTGAATATTCGTCAACACCGAGGGAGTGATTTTCGGATCAGCCTGCAATTTTCCATACAATGCTGCAATTACCTTAGGGCTGAACTCTGACAGCCGCATACTTCCCATGAACGGAACAACATAGTTCCGAATGAGCCCTTCGTTGCTGGTGTATGTGGAACAGGCCCAATGGATGCGGCCGTACAGTTCCACGTATTCCTCCAGAAACTGCGCTAGCGTTCCTGCACGATACTGCGCCCGTTCTTTCTCATGTTGTTGAATCAAGTCCAATTGTTCCTTTCGCCTGAGGGCGGCTTCATAGGAATGATAGGTTTCCCACTTTTGTTTCTTCTTATCTCCATCGTATATAGTGTACACCACACTGAAGCTTTTGTTCCGTTGAACGATTGATGCCATACTTGTTACCTCCTTCTTGTCTTGGCGGCTTAAGCATAGCATCCCCAGTTTTGATATTATTTTTGACGGCAGGTGTCCAAAATGCGGCGTTTGAATCGTTATTATAGTTAACCGGATCAGAGATTCGGAGGAGTAAAAACAGAATAATGCGGATATTAAGGAGGCTTGTTATGATCTCAGAAGAAATGTTAAGCGATGAAGCATTACGACAAGCAGCAGAAAAATGTGCAGAAGCTATCATCGCCAGTCTTCCTGCCCCAGAAGAATGCAATCACAAGTTTTCCAAACGGTTCGAAGAAAAGATGCAGGCACTGCTTCAGCCAAAGACCGTCTGCATCATAAGCCCAGAGTTTATATCCAAATAGCAAGAACGGCGGTGATCTCAAGATCATCGCTGTTCTATTGTTCCGATGTTTGTCGAATGTTGGTTGATATTGCTCCGATGAAGATGTATACTTTAACTAATGAAATTGTGTTGATTAATCTTCTTAGGATTATCCACTTTGTTTAATTCTTGTAAAGGAGGACAATATGGAGCACGCAAATATACAATCTGTTCAGTTTGAAGGATATAAAAGCTTCCCGTCTGGTGTGACAAATGAACTTGACCTTACCCCACTTGTCTCTGTGTTAATAGGAAAAAACAACTGTGGTAAATCCAGTTGTATGGATGCAATTGAGTGTGTATTCAAACCAAACCACCATGTGTCCGTAAGTTCCTTATTCACTAGAGTTTCACCGGTTTTCACGCTGGATGCACAAAGAGTTGAATATGGTTTCAGCAAAAACATGGGTGGCGGCGATGTACCAAGTTCGATTGGCTCCAGTCACTATACTTATGGTAGTAAGTTTATTGGAAAGTCTATAGTCACAGATATGTCGGTAGCCTCTTCTGGAAAAGATAAGTACTCGACATTGGAATTAAGCCAAATTCAACCTGATCTGAGGCTCCCAGAAGGAGCTAATGAATGGAAATCTGTTGTACGAGCGTACAATGGTTTTCAAACCAACTATGAATTTCGTCGTATTAATGCTGATAGAGATCTTGTTCCAGAAGTAGAAAAACCTGATGAATGGGTCGGGTATGATGGAAATGGTGCCACAAACCTTCTACGCAAATTTATTAACCACAATCTTTATGATGAAAAATTGGTAGAAGAACGTTTGCTGAAAGAACTAAACAAAATCATGGAGCCGGATTGTCATTTCAAAAGCATTCGTGTACAACAGATAGACGAAGCAGAGACTGTAAAATGGGAAGTTTTTCTTGAAGAAGATGATGGTAGACGATTTGCGCTTTCAAAATCTGGCAGTGGATTAAAAACAATAATCCTCATGCTTATAAACTTGTATGTTCTCCCTACAACAAAGAAATACCGGGACAAAAATATCGTTTTTGCGTTTGAAGAACTTGAAAACAATCTTCATCCTGCTCTGCAGAGAAAAGTATTCGAATATATTTATAATTTTGCCACCAAAAATGATGTCCATATCTTTGTGACAACGCATTCTCACATTGCGATAAATACATTTTTTGAAAAAGAAAGAACTGCACTATATCATATTCAAAAAAGCAATGGAACATCCAAGATTACATCCATAATGGACCGTACATCAAGGTTAGATGTTTTATTTGATCTGGATGTAAAAGCGAGTGATTTGTTCCAATCCAATGGTGTAATTTGGGTCGAAGGTCCTTCGGATCGAATTTACATCAATCGCTGGCTCAAGGTATTTTGTAACTCAGAATATATTGAGGGTTCACACTATCAATTCTTGTATTATGGTGGTAAAAATCTATCCCATTTCACTGCTGATGATAACCTTGATGACCTTATTAGCATTCTCAAAACAAATCAAAATACTGCGATTGTCATAGATTCCGATAAGCGAAGCGAGAACGCCAGAATAAATGCAACCAAATCCAGAATTCGAAAAGAATTTGAAGAAATGGAAGGATTCTGTTGGATTACAAAAGGAAAGGAAATTGAAAACTACATTTCGACCGACAGTTTACGCTCTAAATATGGAGACTCTTTACCCAAACTTGGGCAATACGATCTTTTCCCCGATTATATTAACCCGAAGTATAAAAACTTTTCTTCTCGAAAAGTCGCTTTTGCAAAATCCATTGTTGAACACATAACAGCTGATAATTCAAGAGATATTCTTGATTTAAAAAAGCAAGTCGAAAAACTATATTCGCTAATTCAAAAGTGGAACCACTAAAAAGCATTTAGTGCTAACACAGATATCCTTCAAGATAGAGGAATTATTATCTCTTCGGCATATCTTGATTGTAGTATTAGAATAAGAAAGGACATTTATCATGAGCAAAGAAAAGTTAACTACATTAATTAGCCAAATTCATGAGAATCAGCCTGATAATATCATGGAAATTTACTTTGTAAAAAAGCCTTCTGCTACAAAGATGCAGTCGTTCCAACCTCAGGTGTCTACACAAGTTCAACATGATATTTTGAATATGGTATTGCCCTGTGCTAAGCATCAACTTGAAAACACTGCGCTTGTTGACTACAACCCTGTAGGCGTTGCTGATGGTGAGATGGAATTTCTTGCACAAGATAGTGTCACCCAACTTAATGATTTTCTAACCAGTATTAATGACGATAACTTGTACAAAGAAATGAACAACCTCTCTGTTAGCCATATTAGTTTTTACTGCATCAAAATAACTTTTAACGACAAAGAGCTCTATCTTTTCCGCCAGTTTTCAAAAATGAAAAAATTGCGTAGCGGATATATTGCCCGTTTTGTAAATGATGAATTGGTAGCAATGGAAGGGGATTTCCTTGGAGTAGATGAAAATACCGATATGATTTATTTCGATAACCAAGTATATGTGCTGAATCATATTTCATTGGAACGTATTTTCAATTATCGAGATGTATATCTTCAAAAAACAAATGAGGCCATGGGGGAATTGCTGCGTCAGGGTGTATTTCAAAATCTGGAGCAATTCAACGAGGATTGTTGTCGAGATGTGCGAATCATGAAGCGCTTCACAAACATTATGACCCAGGGCCGCCTACCGCTCTTCTTTGAGAATTATGAAAAAGTCCCTGAAATTGTTAGTGAACTTGGCTTGGACATCGAGTTCGATGAAGATTCTAAAATTATTTACAGAGAAAAATCACAGCTGTTTCATATTATCAATTTGATGTCGGATGCCTACTTTAGATCCTTGCTGGCTAATCGAATGGGTATCGCAAAAACAGAAGAGGCTTTATCATGATGACTACATTTTCCTGCTGCTTACTATATATTGCATCATACGGGATCGTTTACGTAATAATCGCATTTTGCATTGTGCACAACAGTTTTGTTGTTGCGCAGAATAATGAAACTTTTCAAGCTTTATCATATATCGAGAAAGCAACCTACATATTTAACGACAACCGAATTGTACTGTTAATTCTCCTTGTCCTTACTATCTTTTCAATTATATGGACACGATATATAAAATCATGGAAAAACAATACCAGAGTACGGTTCCGAATGAAAGAAGACTCAAAAATTGATGAGTCAGCTTTTATTCTTCCCTATGTTTTTACCGTCGTAACATTCAATTTTGATATTTATGGTTGGTTAATCTGTCTTTTGATTTATGGATCTGTTGGCTTGCTTTTTGTGCAATCTCGTAAGCTTCAGATGAGTCCAATTTTCATCCTGAGTCGTTATCACATTTTGACGGATGGAACAAATAAGATTATTACTCGAAATACGGTAGAATCTTTTAACCTTAAGCTCGATGATCAGCCCAATGGTATCGAAGCCAGAGAATTGGCTAAACATGTTTATATCACCCTTGAGCGATAATTGCTTATTTTGGCAAAACAACACTTAATGATGAGTGGCCGCTTAACTAAATAATCTAAACACTGATGCCCGGGGAGCCATATGGCCCTCCGGGCATCGTTTACATTAGTGGCGGCGCTATACATAGCTGCGACTGATACCGGTGATCTGGGCTACCTCCCGCTGACGTTTTGGGCTTTGCCCGTTCAGGCCATAGCGCAGCTCGATGACCTGCTGCTCCTGCTCTGTCAGGCACCGGACAATGGCCCGGCGGAGCTGGGTGATCTGTTCCCGGGAGGATACCAGCTCCAGTAGGTCACAGTCCTCTGCCACCACGTCCATCAGAGCCAGCGGCGCACCGTCCGTTCCGGTTTCTATGTAGTCCGACAAAGAAACATCTTGTGCACTCTTTTTCTGAGCCCGGAAGTGCATCAATATCTCATTTTCCACACACCGGGCCGCATAGGTGGCCAGCCTTGCCCCCTTGTCTGGGTCAAAGGTGCTGATCCCCTTGATGAGGCCGATGGTGCCGATGGAGATCAGATCCTCCTGATCGTTGGTTTGGGCGTAATACTTTTTCATAATGTGAGCCACCAGGCGAAGATTGCGTTCGATCAGGACATTTCTGGCTTCCACATCTCCCGCTTTTGCCAGTCTCAGGTAGTAATGTTCTTCTTCCTCCGTTAAGGGCTTGGGAAACGAGCCGGTGTTGAGCTGTAGGGAATACAACAGTGTACTGAGCATCAGCCATGCGGCTGCGATCATAGCGATCACCTCCGCTGCAACTGTATTCGCCATTGCCCGTCCTTTTTCCTAATCATAACCATCGGCACGCCCGGTGATCATGATTAGAAAAAAGCGCAGCAAAAAACTGTGCCTCTTCGACAACCCGAATCGTGTCAGAGTTTTCACTTCAGCATGAGTCTTTTCAGGCCAATTGACACTCTGTCGCGAAATACGCACCGTAAAAGTTCACCCCGCCCGGAAATCCGGGCGGGGTTTGCTATACTTAGGTTGTACGGTTAATAATTAGCCAGCAAATTCATTATAGGAGTCCATGATGTCACTAGCCTTGGCATGATTGACAGCAGTAACAGCAGTCTTATCAGCATTCCAAGTAACCAGATCTTCGTCGTACTCAACGTAGTTCATTGCAAAAGCAGCCTTGATGGCACGCTCTGCAGCAGACTGGTTAATCTGAGTCTGTGCATTATTTGCCTTATCAATGTAGCCGGAGTAGGCGGGAACAGCGACACTTGCGAGAATAGCGAGAATAGCGATGACGACAATCAACTCAACCAGAGTGAAGCCGCCGTTGGATTTGAACATGTTCATTGGAATCAGTTCCTTTCGTTTTTATAAATTTTTTATATCACGGTTTTTGCCGGGATACACTTTCATTTTTCGGAGTTTAATCCTTAAACTCCTTGTCAAGGGCCTTGATGCGGCACTTCTTGACGGTTACGTTTTCGCCCTCACGGATGATCAGCTTGCCCTTATACTTGCCGGGCTCGACGGGGGCGATGGGGAATCTGCCCATATTGCGGATGTAGCGCAGCTTGCGCTTTGCCCGGATGGTGCCGCTCTTGACCAGCGGGTGCTGCTTGTCCTCATCGTCGATCAGGACCACCGCAATGCGGATCTCCTGCTCGCCGTTTTTGTAGCGCAGCTTCACGTCGCCGTTGACCAGAGAGTACTTGACCCATCTACGCTTCCACAGCTTCAGCACCTGGGGATGGGTCGTCGCCAGATCCGTCTCGCCGGGGATCGGATTCCTGCCGGAACAATAGGGACAGGAACAGCCCGCTTTCACGGAATAGACCTGCGCTTGCCACGAATGGCCCCGCTCGCAGCGCCACCAGATGTACTTCCGGCTGCCGGAGGAAATGTCTTCCGGCTGTAAATCGCCGTTTTTCTCCGGATGCCAAAGCTTTCTCATTTCCGGGATGGATGCAATGCTCTCCCCGGCCTCCTTGCTTAAGAAATGCTCCTTTGCCGTCATGGCTGACCCCCTTTCTACGGTTTCAGACAATCCGTTCTGCCGCAAAGCCGCTTTGCTTGGGCACATAATGTTGATTATGTGATGCCCTTCGCTCGGATAAACAGCAAATCGTAGCTGTTACCCCATATTTTCCTTCTAAAAAGCAAAAAAGGGCAGCAAAAGAATGGTCAAGGGAATTTCCTTTTACCCCTTGGCCTGCTTTGCTGCGCCTGATATTTTAATTTTCTTTGAACGAATGTTAATCTTGCTTTAATTGTAGCAATATGGTTGAAATTTAAGTAGGGTTGTGATATTATATATGCGCTGATATTGTTGCTGTTAGTAACATAATCAACATTATGTGATAAGGAACATTTCCATCCTCTCGATCTGCTGTCTGTGGATTCGTCCACTCTCCATTGTATAAATTCGGGTGGTGTTGATGCTGGAATGACCTAGAATATCCGCCAGCCGTACAATGTCTTTTTCTAGGCTGTAATAAATTCTTGCGAACAAATGCCGCAGATTATGCGGAAATACCTTCTCTCTGCTCACCCCTGCGGCTGTGCAGAGTTTTTTCATTTCTGCCCAACTATTGCAGCGGTTCAGAGGTCTTCCGGTGGCCGTGACAAAAATGCTGCCTTTGCTGATACAATGCTCCTTCGCATATTTGAGAAGGCTCTTGCACAGCTTCTTTGTCAGGAATACCACGCGCTGCTTTCCTTTCAGACGAACCTCAGCATAGCCGGCTTTTGCCGCTTCCACAGTGATGAATCGGTGCTCAGAAACCCGGATGCCGGTGGCGCAGATGGTCTGCATCAGCAGCCACAGCCGCTTTTTTCCCTCGGCAGCTTTCAGCAGCCGTCTGTACTCCTCCCTGCTTAGCTCCTTTTCCTCCGGCAGGAAAGTCCGACGCTGCTGCTTGATGGCCTTCACCCGGCAGTCGTTCCGTCCGGTAAATTCCAGATAGCTATTTAAGGAAGAAAGCATGCTGTTGGCACTGGTCACCGCGTAAGTTTCGATCAGTTCTGCCTTGTATTCCAGAATCTCGTTTTTGTTCAACTCCCGGTCTCCCAGCCAGCTGAGAAAGTGTCTTACATCCCGCAGATACTTTTCGATGGTCAATTCGCTCTTTTCCTCCCGAATCAGATAGGTTTCAAAACGCTCCATGGCTTCCATACTGCTGCCTCCTCGGTAATTTCCAGATACGGATAGGGTGATCTTAAAATTTAGAAACCCCCACTATACTATAACCCACAGGTCAAAAGATGTGCCTGTGGGTATTTTGTACCCTTTTCCGCCCGACATGTATGGTATTCCCTTTAAACGTAAAGGTGGGCTTGTTGCAAACCGGGAAACATCTACGATAGAATCCGCAGGTGCGATGAATCTGTCAAGAGAAACTAACAAAACCACCCATTTGAGATCATTTTAGGACTCAAACAGGTGGTTTTGTTGTTTTATAATACGTTCCGCAGATAGGTATCGTATAGCGTTTCCATATTCTCCTTTGCGGCGCTTTCAAACTGCTCATAAGCATTGAGCAGTTCCTGCCCCTTTGGGGTCAGGAGGCTTCCGGTGCCCGAGGGGCCGCCTTTGTTGCGCAGGAGGAGCGGATACCCCAACTCATTTTCTGCGGCGTTGAGCATATTCCATGCGGTGGAGTAGGAGACCTGCATACGGCTGCAGGCAGAGCGCACTGACTGGGTTTCCCGGATCAAAAGCAGCAAAGAGAGCAGCTTGCTGCTGATATGCACATCTCCCCTGTTGATGGAAAATTCCACTTCCAGATAGCACTGGGGCTGTCCGGACTGAAAAGCTGCACCAATTCGCATTTATATGCACCTCCGAAAACAAAAAGAGGGATTCCAACGAATCCCTCCCCTGAAGCAAACGATGTTATCTGTGGGGAAGGCTTGTGCCGTTTTGTCTTCCTCATGTAGACACCTATTATTATATTCTAAAAATTACCGTACGCAAGTTAGCAGGAACACTTCCACGCGAAAATGCACGAAAACGAACCAACTCGCACATAGTTCATTCCTGTACGATATGCCGTTTTCCTAAGTACATGGGGCGGTCAGTGTGCTGACATAAAGAGGTTTGAACGTTGATTTGTAAATCAGGATAGATCTCCTTTGCAGCGACAGAAATTTGTGCTTTAGAACCGTTGCAAAGCGTTCGTGCCTCAATTGTCAGCTGCCCGTCAAAGGATGCCCGGAAATCTACCAATGCCGGGATTTGAAACAGCTTGCTGTCCAGTTCCTCGATGGAAACGGTTCCTTCCCGTCGGGAAACGGTATCGATGCGTTTGGTGACACCTCCGCAGGGACATTGGGGCAGGAGCCGGGTATAGTCTCCTGTGCGGTAGCGGATCAGGGGCATGGCATCGGCACCGATGGTGGTGATGACCAGCTCGCCATGTTCCCCATCAGGCAGCACATTGCCGTTTTCATCAACGATTTCCGGGATAATGTGGTTTTCCCGAAGGTGCATTCCGGCAAAGGCTGGGCAGGTCACTGCGCCGCCAAGGCCGCATTCCCGGCTGCCGTAGTGGGGATAGAGTTTGCTTCCCAATGCTTTTTCCAGTTCTTCCATGACACCCTTCGGGCAGGCATCCCCGGATACCAAGGCCCTTTTGATAGGGAGATCTTCCCCATACATCCGTGACAGACTCAGCAGCGTCACCGGAAAACCGATATAAGTTTCCGGTTGTGTTTCTCTTACCAGTGCCGCCAGCTCCTCCCATGTCTGACCAAAGCCAGCTTTGATGGGGACTGCGTCCAGCCGCTCCACCGCCTGCGCGATCAGATCCCCCAAGCCAAAGGGACCGGTAAAGGGGAATGCGATCAGACATTTTTCTCCCGGAGAAAGCATCTGCGAAATGCCTGCGGCAAAAAAACCGATGGTGTGCTCCGTGTCGCTTTCGGTATAGAATACCCGCTTGGCCGGCCCTGTGGTGCCGGAGGTGGCACCGGAAATGACCCTGCTGACCTCGCTCTGGCTGGTCAGCAGGAATTTTCCTGGCTGGGCAGACAGGTCTTCTGCGGTGGTGAAGGGAAGCTTCTTCAAATCGGAAAGAGATTCCAGCTTTTCGGGATAGTCCTTATAAAAGCCGCCTCTTGCTTTCAGTCTTGCCAAAACTTCATTGAGCCGCCGCAGCTGCAATTCTTCCAAGCCTTCCCGGGTAAGTTTCGGTAGGGCTTCAATTTGTTCAATCCAGTTTTCTAAATTCGTTCGTTTCATTTGCGATACAAGGCCCGTCCGTGGATATCCGTCAGATTGTAGGCGCAGAAGGGCACCATTCCCCTGTCGGTATCCACCTCACAGATATAGCACCGGCGCAGCCGGTCAAGGTCCAGATTGTAGGCATCCTGAAATACCATACCGGAAACGGTAAAGGTATTTTCCACCGCCTGCTGTAAGAACGCATCCAGAGAGGAAGTGGCTTCATCCCCGTCGCAACAACTGGCCTTGCCACTCCACTGCTGGGACACAAAATCCCGGGCTTCACTGCTCTTTACGCAGCAGCACTGGCTCCGCCGTCTGGGCAAGGCTTTGATGGTTCCATCCGATTTTCTCATGTAGCTGGCATGGAAGGAGCAGTAAGGGCTCTCCGCACCGCCGCCGCCAAAATCGGTGATCTTCATGACACCCTCCATCTGTGCTTCGATGCGGCGCAGCACGGCAGGGATAGTCAGCCGGACCTCCGGCGCTTCCAGTCCGCAGCGGCCAAAGTAGGAGATGGGCTGAATGTGCACGCCCCGGACGTGGGGCGCACGGCGCAGCGCGAAGCGGAGAATCTCTCCCAATGCATGGTCATTGACCCCCGGCGCCACGGTGGGCACCAGCACCACCGGCAGTCCTGCGGCCTTGCAGTTGTCAATGGCCTGAATTTTTGTTTGTGCCAGCGGCGCACCCCGGAGGGTGCGGTAAATGTCATCGGTCAGACCGTCAAACTGCAGGAAGACAACGCTGACACCGGCCTTCGCCAGATGCTCTGCATAGCCTTTTTCCTTGGCAATGCGGACACCGTTGGTGTTCAGCTGGAAGAAGGTGAAGCCCTTTTCCTTTCCCAGGGCGATGATGGCATCCAGATCCTCCCGCATGGTAGGCTCGCCGCCGGAAAGCTGGATATTGAAGGGACCGCCCCGTGACATCAGCAGGTCGTACTGCCTGCCGATCTCCTCCAGAGAAAGGTCGTGGGGCGTCTGCTCTCCCGCGCTGGCGAAGCAGACGGGGCAGCGTAAATTGCAGCGGTTGGTCAGCTCCAGCAGCACGCAGCAGCCATCCCGCTCGTGGCTCTGACACAGGCCGCAGTCGTAGGGACAGCCCTTTTCCACCGGGACCGCCCGCACCGGGGTCACGGTGCCGTTGGCATCTCCGGCAGCCCAGTTTACATAACTATCCAAATCCCCTTCCCAGATCAGGGTTTTGAAGCTGCCGTGCTCCCAGCAGCGTTTTTCCATATAGATGTTTCCATCTGTTCCCACTACCTTTTTCGCCGGAATTTTGGCAAGGCAGACCGGGCAGACGGACAGGGTTTTTCCGATCTCCATTTATAAAAGACCTCTGTTTTCTAAGATTTCCATACACTTTTCATAGGTGGAGGCAATGATATTGGGGCAATACTGCACCTTTTTCGCCGGATTTGTCCCCACGATGTCCCGGCAGTCGATGCCCATGTATTCCAGCTCCATCTCCTCGGTGAACCACTGGGTAAATTCCCCCATGGCACCCTTGTGGTGGGGGCTGTCAAATTCGTCATCGGCGGGCTTCCCGGTAAAATAGGAGATCAGGCAGCAGCCGGCGGCCATGCAGCCGCAGACATCTCCGCTGGAACCGATGCCCCCATTCAGGCCCTGCATACAGCGGACCAGAGCCGGATTTTCCTCCCCAATGGTGTCCAACAGCAAAATGGCTAAGATTTGACCGCAGGCATAGCCATAGCGGCTAAGTTCCATAATTCTTTCTTCCAGATCCATATGGTCATACACCTTTTCCATGATTATTGTAGGACGGGGTCATGACCCCGCCGACGCACCAAATCAACTGCATTGGTTTCGTTCTGTGCGTTTTGGTTGGATTTCCGTTTTGTCAATAACCTATCAATATCGTTCCCTGATCGGCGGGGTCATGACCCCGCCCTACAGTCAATTATGCTACCTTTTCACAAACAAACAGCACATAACTGAACTTTTTTCCCTGAGGAAGGCAAACATTATCCTCTTTCCACAGGGCTTCCAGATAGTATTCCTTCCACTGCTCGGTCAGGTCTTCCAGATGCCGCACGGCGAAGCCTGCTCCGCGGCATTGGTTCAGCAGCTGCACCACGTTTTCCGTCACATCGGAAAATACCAGCTTACCGCCCTTTTTCAGCAGCCGGGAGGCTTCCTGTAAAGCGCCGGGAAGATTTCCACTGACATAGAAGCTGCACTGGCTTATGATACCGTCAAAAAAGCCGTCCTGCCACGGGTTTTCCAGAAAGCTTCCCCGTACGACATCGGTTCCCCGGGGTTCTAAGTCGATGCCCTCGGCGCTGTAACCCAAGCTTCGCAGCAGCCGGACGGTGCTGCCGTCCCCGGCACCCATGTCCAGCCATTTGCTGCCCTTCTCCAGAAAGCTAAGTTCGATGAGATAGCGGCTGTGTTTCTCGCCGCCCGGATGCCCCAGCATCACTTGTCCTCCAGTGCTTTCTCTACGGAAAGCACCTTGCCCAGCGCCAGCTCTTCCGGAACGTAAACGAAGCCGCACTTGGGGCACACCGGTAGCTCCACGGGAAAGCCGTTGTCTAAGTACATAAATTTCGCCTTGCCCTTGTGGAGCTTCACCTTACATTTCATGCAGGTCAGCTTCCCCTCCGGGTCGATGGTGTAGTAATTTTTTTCGGTTGCCATTTTCTTATCCTCACTTACACTGTAGGGCGGGGTCATGACCCCGCCGACACACGATCGGCTATTGCGCGGTCTGTGCATGAATCCGCAGTGCCAATCTATGCGTCATAACAAATATTCTGCAAACTTCAACCCGATCGGCGGGGTCATGCCCCGCCCTACAATGGGTGTCTATGTTACCGGTTTTGAATGGTCATCCGGTGGCTGTAAGCCCGGTGGACCAGATAGCCGGATTCAGTTTCCGTAAATTTCACCCAGAAGGTCACGTTGCCAAGCCTTGCCCGGGTGACGATGAGGCTGGTCTCCTCGTCCCAAATGGCCTCGCCGGTTTCCCGCAGGCTTTGCATGACCCGGATCACATCGGTTTTCAGGATCATCCGGTCATCCATCATGATCTCTGCTTCCTGTGTATATTCAATGGTGAAGCCAAGCATAGCGGCTTCCACCTCCTCGTTCCAAACTTCGCTGAGCAGTGTGTTGCGCAGGCTCAGCCGGTTGTAGCGCTTCTCGCTGATATCGGGACAGTCTTGCGCAGAGGTTCCGTAAACCAGCTCCAGCAGGTGCATGCTTTCCCGTCCCTCTCTTGCGAACCGGTCCCGGCAGGCCATGCAATAGGACAGGTAGGGAAGCTCAGAGCGTTCCAGACACTTGTCCGTCATCTTTTTTGCCACTTCCCGGTTGGTAAACTGGGTCAGTCCGCCGTAGCCGCAGCAGGGAGCTTTGTCGCGGTCATATTCCGTTTCCTGCACCGTGCAGCCAAGGCTTTCGGCAATGCGGCGAATAGAATCCTGGGTTTCTTGGTCCCCTCTTGCGCCGCAGGCATCGTGGATGGCGATGGGTTTGTCCGCCCGTTTTGCTTTTTCCGGCAGACCGATGCGCTCCAATACCTCCCAGATGCCCAATGCTTCATGACGGGACAGCTGCTTTTTACAGGTGGGACATCCGGCAATCACCCTGGGATTTCCCAAGCTTTCCAGCTTTTCATCCAGAAATTTTACGGTATCTTCGTGCATTTCATACCGGCCGGCCCAATCGCAGATGGCACCGCAGCAGCCCAGCATCAATGCCACGCCGCCCTCTAAACGGCTGCACAAGTCAAGATAGGCCGCCCGGACGGTAGCCGGGGCAATGGCGGTGGCCTGACAGCCGGGGAAGAAGATGTAGCGGCAGGTGTCGTAGCCCGGCTGCGGTTTGCATAAGAATGCCTCGCCGTTGGAGAACACCATGTCCATCAAAGCAAATTCATGGGGGGCCAGAGACATTTTCCCAGTGTAGACCATGTTCTGCCGGGCCATGTGGCAGACTTCTGCCATATCATAACCGTTGGGACACAGCACGCTGCACTGGCCGCAGAGGGAGCAGGCGTTGATGGGCTTGTTCATCATATGGTCGCCCATGATGATGGACACGTTGTTATAAATTTCCCGGGTCAGGATCCGGGGGAATTTGTTGTAGTGCTGCAAATAGGCACAGCCCTTGATGCACTCGTCGCATCTGCACTGGATGCACCGGGAGGCTTCTGCAATTGCATTTTCCTTAGTGTCACAAGGTATTTGCTTGGAAGGCTGTACCCCTTCCAGATTGGTGTAGAGCTTCGTTTCTACGCTGCCCTCATCACCTCGGGTGTTGGAAGGGTCTAGGCTCTGGGCCAGACGGTCGGCGGACAGTGCCGCTTTCTTTGCGCCAAAGGCCGCACCAAGAACCCCCTCGGTTTTTCCGGTAATCAGCTTATGCTCCCGGCAAACCATAACGGCTTCGTCAATTTCCAATCCGGGATACAGCTGATTTGCCACTTCGTAAGAGGCGCAAATCAGATCATATTTCAAAGCAGTCTCGGCAAAAACAGCTACCGGATCTGCGTTAAATTCAAATTTTATATCGATCTTCTTCAGATCCGCTGCTGCGGCAGTCAGAACTTCTTCCGACAAATCAGGGACGCAGGTGCGGATCAGAGAATCGTGATCGTTTTCGGTGCAATACACCGTCACCGGGTACATTTTCTTTGCCAGCTCTCCCGCCAGAAACAGGGAGAACAGGTCGATGCCAAACACAGCGGCCTTTTTGGTCTTCTTTCGCAGCAGGCCCCGCTTTTTTGCCCGTTCGCCGTAACGGACAGCGGCAGCTTCCAATGCCCGGATGCTGATACCCTCGCCTAATTCCCGGAGCTTACACTTTCCCTCGCAGGGAGCCTCGCATCCGGCAGACAGGATGTGGGGAAAGGGGGTGATCTTTTCGTACAAGGCCAGCGCCTTGCTGAAATCCCCTGCGGCAATGGCAGCCGTCATGGCCTTGGTGTCCAGCTTCAGAGGGCATGCCGCATTGCAGTAGGCCGGCTGCTCATGGACGCAGAGGGACTCCTTGGCTTCCAGCTCCTCCTTGGTAAACAGACGCTTCTGACGGTATACATGGGTCGATTGCCGTTCTTCGATGATCATATGGTCACTTCCCCTCAAAGTATTGTAGGGCGGGGTCATGACCCCGCCGACGCACCCCATCAACTGCCTTGTTTTTATTTTAACGGACACGCTGATTTCAGCATTTATCGGCACATTTCCCAGTTCGTCACCTGATCGGCGGGGTCATGACCCCGCCCTACAGATGAAAATTACATATTATTAGTAAAGAGGCGGCCGCGGGGGCCGCCTCTCCTATTGTATCATAACTTATTTCTTTTTGGAACTGAAATTACTTCAGCTCGGCCAGTGCTGCCAAGACGACCTCGGGCAGCGCGGGAACGCGGGTGATCCGGGCGCCGGTGGCGTTGTAGATGGCGTTCAGGATTGCGGGATGAGGAGCATCCAGAGGAGCCTCGCCGCAGCCGGCTGCGCCGTAAGGACCATTGGGACGATAGGTCTCCAGATAGTGCAGCTCGATGTCATCGGGAATATCCTTGGGATAAGGAATACCACAGTTCTTCAGGCTGGTGTGCTTGCTCAGATCCTCGAAGTCCTCGGTCAGAGCCAGACCGATGCCCTGTGCCAGACCGCCGTAGAAGTTGCCGTCAACCAGCAGCTTATTCAGGATGGTGCCCACGTCAGCCACGCAGGTGAACTTCTCGACCTTGACCTTACCGGTCTGGGTATCGACGCAGACCTCGGGCAGGAACAGGGTGTACATGTAGGTTGCGAAGGGATCGCCCTGAGAGGTAGCCTGATCCACGGGATGCTCGGCGCAGTAGTCGGTGACCCAGTTGCCCAGAACCTTGGTCTCGATGCCCTCTGCCTTCATCTCTTCGTAGGTGCGGATGGTGCCGTCCTCACGCTTCATAGCGGCGATCAGATTCTCTGCAGCCAGACGGCAGGCGTTGCCGGACATGACCTGAGAGCGGGAGCCGCCGGCGGGGCCGGAGTTGGGGGTGATCTTGGTGTCGTTCATGACCAGACGGATCTGCTCGGGCTTGATGCCGATCTGACGCAGGGTCTCGTGTGCAGACTGCAGCACGCCCATGTCAGCGCCCTGACCATGATCTTCCCAAGAAGCATACATGGTAACGGTGCCGTCGGGATTCAGCTCTGCGTAAGCCTGAGAGGAGTCAACGCCGTCCAGACCGCAGCCGTAAACACCGGAGGCAACGCCGATGCCGTACTTGTAGCGGCCATCGGAAGCTGCGTTCTTCTCGGCAACGCGCTTCTTACCTGCCTCGTACAGAGGACGGGCCATCTTGTACATCTCTTCCAGACAGTAGACGTCGGGAGCATAGCCGGTGGGGATGGTGGACTTGGCGGATTCCTTGTAGCAGTTCAGCTCGCGGATATCGAAGGGATCCATACCCATCTTGGCAGCCAGCACGTCAATGGCGATCTCGGAGCCCATGAAGGACTGGGGAGAGCCGTAAGCACGGAAGGCGGAGCCCCATGCGTGGTTGGTGAAGACAGTCTGGGACTTATTGCGGATGGTGGGGATGTCATAGCCTGCGCCAACGAACTGGCTGAGGCGGTGGGTCAGCAGGTCGCCGAACTCGGAGTAAGGACCGTGGTCAATGTAGTTGTTGCCCCACAGGCCCAGGATCTTGCCGTTCTCGTCAGCGGCCAGCTTGATGTTCATGAAGCCGGGAGAACGCTTGCCGGTGTAGGTGATGTTCTGGAACTGGTTGAAGACCAGAGAAACAGGCTTGCCGATGATCTTGGCAGCTGCGCCCAGCAGAGCCTCGTTGGTGGGGGAGAACTTGTAGCCGAAGGTACCGCCGGCGTGGTTCTGGACGATTCTCAGCTTATCCATGGGAACACCGATGCCGTCAGCGATCATGGGCATATGCAGGTGGATACCGATGGACTTGGAGTGGACGGTGACCATGCCGTCTTCGTCGATGTAAGCGTAGCCGCAGTCAGGCTCCAGATGCAGGTGGGGCTGACGGGAGCAGTAGGACTCGATCTCCACCACATTGGGAGCAGCATCAAAGTCGATGTCGGGACCCTTGATACAGTTGGTCTCGTAGTAAGCATTGGGAACACCGGGATGGATCTCGATTGCGTCTTCAGCTATGGCATCCATGGCGTTCATGTAAGCAGGCAGCAGCTCGATGTCCACCTTGACAGCGTCAGCAGCGGCGCGGGCGTGGGCCTCGGTGTCGGCAGCAACGATGGCAATGGCATCGCCGAACTGGAAGATCTTCTCGTCACACAGAACGGGGCGGTCCCAGCCGTCACACTTGTTGTTCAGAGGCAGCATGACCAGACCGTTGATGCGGTTCTTGCCGCCGGCGGCCACGATGTCAGCAGCGGTGATGATCTTCTCGACGCCGGGCATCTTCTCAGCCTCGGTGGTGTCGATGCCCTTAATGAGAGCATGGGAAACCTTAGCCTGAACCAGAGCAAGTCTCAGGGTGCCTTCGGGCATCTTCAGAGCGTCGTCAGCGCCGAAGTCCCAAGTACCGGTGACCTTCTGTGCTGCGGAGGGACGGACATACTTGGTGCCGATGATGGAATCACCGGTGGGCTTGAAGATCAGGTCTTCCTTGGTGATCTCTCCGCGGTAGACACGGGCAGCGTCCATAACGGCATCCACCAGAGGCTTATAACCGGTGCAGCGGCACAGGTTCCGGTTCTTCTGGAACCAGTCGCGGACCTCTTCACGGGTGGGAGCGTTGTTGTTGTCCAGCAGGACCTTGGCGGACATGATGAAGCCGGGGGAGCAGAAGCCGCACTGTGCACAGCCGTGGGCCATCCATGCCACCTGCAGGGGATGCATGTCGGAAATGGTACCAATGCCTTCGATGGTGGTGATCTCAGCGCCATCCTTGACCTTACCCATCTTCACAACACAGGAGCGGGTGACCTTGCCGTCTACAATGACATTACATGCACCGCAGTGGCCCTCGCCGCAGCCGATCTTACAGCCGGTCAGCAGCAGGCGCTCACGCAGGAAGGTGGCGAGAGTTTCATTCTCGTTCACCAGCATAGAACGGGTTACGCCGTTGATGATAAGTGTCTTTTTAATCATAAATACCGTTTCCTCCCTTAATTTATAATCAGTTTTGGGATTTCTTACTTGTGGGTGTGACCGCCGCAGGGATCCTCATCCGGGCCCTTGCCCGTTAAGTCCTGCATTCTCTGCATGCCCCGGGGCGTATAAAACACCAGCTGGGAAATACTGCCGTCCAGATTTTCTCCCCGAAGCACCAGACCGTTTGCAGTCTCGTAGTAGTCAATGGGGAGGGTACGGCGGTAAGTCTTTCCCGTGGCCTCGTCCACAACTTCAATGGTTACTTCCTTTGCGGAAATCTCGAAAATCTTTTCTTCCATGTAAAACACCTTCTGTCGTTTTTACGCTTGGGGCATACCACGCCACATCTTTATTGTATCGTAAGCTTGAAATTATTTACAAGTTGCAAATGATTGCAATTTGCAGAAAATGAGCAACACCGCTTGTGCGAAATGCACAAGCGGTGCAGATAAAGGAAAAGCTCATTTTTGCAAATTGTCGGGTTTATTTACATAACACCAGCGTTCCACCCACATCGCACAGAGGGATTGCGGGAATAGAGACGCCAATTTCCGCTTCGTAAGTCTTCAGTGCCTGCGCCACGCCGGGAAGACTGGGACTTCCCCAGTCGTGGAGCATCAGATAACCGCCCCTTTGAAGCCGGGGCCAGAAGTAACGAAGTCCCTCCAGCGTGCTCTGGGCAAAGTCCACATCCAGAGAGACCAGACAGAAGGTTTCCTCCAGCCCATCCAGAGAAGCCGGAAAAAAGCCGGGTTTTACCGTGACCATTGCGCGGTGGGGCATAATGGCAAGAACCTTCTCAATAGTGGTATTGGCATGGGCAGCCTGAAAGGCATCCGAAGCATTGACCTCCGCCCCAAAGCCCTCGAAGCTGTCGAAGAGATAGAGCTTTCTATCCGGCAGCAGCTGATTGATGCACCGGGCAAAGAATCCCCGGTATACCCCCAGCTCTGCCGCTGCACCGGGTACAGCCTCCAAACGGCGGCACAGCAGTTCCAGCGTGGCAAGCCGCACATAGTCGTTGCTTAAGTCCCTTTCCGGTAACTGGGAATCTGCAAGAGATGCAGGCGTTGGAACGATCCGCTGTTTGGGCAGCAGCTTTTGCAGGAGTTCTTCTCCCAAACGTTCCTGTGCAATGGTACAGGCAGTGTTGCGGTCAGATAATTCGTAATTATTTTTCAGAAACAGCAGCTTTTCACTGGGAATGCCTAACTGCGTACATCGCTTTGCCACAGCATCGGTATGCCGGGTGGTGACGATCAGCAGTTCACAGTCACCCAGGCGCAATTGCTCCGGCAGCAGGACCGGCTTGTCCAGAAAGGTTTCCCCGCTGGGATAGCTGTCCACAAAGGCAGAAATGCGCTCCAGATTCAGTCCCTGCTCGATCAGCTCCGATGCACCGCAGCCGGTGCCCCATACATAAACGCCCATGGATGTGACCTCCGCTAAAAATAGTGTCTTCATTATAGCAAGACTGCACAAAATTACAAGATGCAAAAACTTTTTTCTTTACATCTTCGACAATACGCCGTATATTAAATATATAAAACTTGCAAAAAATTACAACTTGCTTTTTGCTGCAAGCAGAGGAGGCATTTCTATGCAGATCGGCGCATTGATCGTGGCAGCAGGTATGTCCAGCCGAATGGGCGAATTTAAGCCCATGCTTTCTATCGGCTCCATTTCTGTTGCCCAGCGGGTCATTGCCACCCTGAGCCAGTCCGGGGTCAGCAAGATCGTCATGGTCACAGGCTATAACGCCACCATGCTGGAGCGGCACCTGTCCGGAAACGGTATCATTTTCCTGCGAAATGAAGACTATGAGACCACGCAGATGTTTGACTCCGTAAAAATTGGCCTGCGTTATTTGCAGAATAAGTGCGATAAGATTCTCTTTACTCCGGTGGATGTTCCCTTGTTCACCTGCAAAACCGTGAAAACCATTTTAGATTCCGGTGCATCCCTTGCCTGCCCCATGTGTGAAGGCAAGCAGGGACATCCCATTCTCATCGCCAATGAACTGATCCCGGAAATCCTGAACGACTGCGGTGAAATGGGCTTAAAGGGCGCCATGGACCGGTGCAGTGTTCCCCTGCTGCGCATCGATGTGAATGATCCCGGCACCATCCACGATGCGGATACCCCGGAGGATTTTTCACTGCTTCTGGACTATCACAATTCCCAGCTGGTGCGGCCTGTGTTGAATGTTTCCTTAAATAAAGAAAAGCCCTTCTTTGACAGCAAAATCGCCATGCTGCTGATGCTGATTGACGAAACCAAATCTGTCCGGGCAGCGGGCCTGCGGATGCAGCTGAGCTACAGCAGCTGCTGGAATATCATCCGTACTTTAGAAAGTCAGCTGAATTATACCCTTATTGAGCGCAGCCAAGGCGGTGCCGGCGGCAGCACCAGTGTGCTGACAGACCGGGGACGGCTGCTTTTGGAGCGGTATACCGCCTATGAGAAGGAATTGAAAGACCAGGCAAACGCCCTGTACGAGCAGTATTTCGGAGGGCTGTTTGAATGAAAAAGGTTTATCTGATCCGCCACGGTCTGCCGGATTTTCCGGGAGGAAAGGGAATGTGTATCGGCACAACGGACATTCCCATGGGAGAAAAAGGACTTGCGCAGGCAGCGGAAATGGCGAAGCGCCTTCCACCGGTGACAGCGGTATTTTCCAGCCCCCTGACCCGGGCTGTGCAGACGGCACAGGCCATCGGGATGCGCGTTACCATTCTCGACGATCTACGGGAAATGTATGCCGGAGAATGGGACGGCCTGACCTTTGAGGAAATCCGTCAGCGTTATCCGGAGCTTTACGCCGCCCGGTTCCATGATCTGACCATCCCCCTGCCGGGCGCGGAAGACCATGCAGAAGGTCTTGCCCGGTTCAAAGGGGCTATGGAAGAAGCGGCAAAGAAGAGTCCCGGTGATTTTGCAGTGGTGGCCCACGGCGGTATCATTGCCCAATTCTTACAGGATGTCAGCGGGGTTTGGAAGAAGCCGGGTTATGCCGAAATCATTTCTCTCTTATGGGAGAATGGACGCTTTGAATTACAGGAGGAATCATAAATGCGGAATATGCTGAAAATCATAAAAAACAAACTGGAGCAGGGGCAGTCTCTGGTCTTGGTCACCGTCATTGCCTCCTCCGGTGCTACCCCCCGGGGCGCCGGTGCCCGGATGCTGATCGGCAGGGAGGGCCGCATCTGCGGTACCATTGGCGGCGGTGCTGTAGAATATCGAAGTGAGCAGATTGCCGCAAGGGTTCTGGAAGAAAAAACCTCCATGGGCCATGACTTTACTCTGACTAAGGATGATGTGCAGAATCTTGGCATGATCTGCGGCGGTGCATGCGATGTGTTCTTCCATTACCTGAGTGCTGGGGACATCCATACCATTAGGCTCTGTGAAGAAGCGGAAGCACAGTTCCAAAAGGGCAGCAATTTGTGGCTGCTGACCCAGTTGGGAGAGAAAGGCCGGATGGGCCTATATTCCGATAACTTAGGCTTCTGGGGCATCCCGGTTTCCGGGGAACGGAAGCTGTCCCGCCACCCGGAACGTCTTGGCGATCTTTTTGCCGAGCAGATCAATGTTTCCGGCCGGGTCTATGTCTTCGGCGGCGGGCATGTGGCGCAGGAGCTGGTTCCTGTCCTAGCTCATGTGGGCTTCCGCTGCGTGGTCATGGACGACCGGGAGGAATTTACCCGGAAAGAACTGTTCCCCGGTGCGGAAGAAGTCATCTGCGGTGATCTGCAAAGCATTGGCGACTATATGACCATCGGGCAGGACGATTATGTCTGCGTCATGACCCGGGGCCACGCCTACGATACGGTGGTGCAGGCACAGGTCCTCCGCTGCCGCCCCACCTACTGCGGTGTTATCGGCAGCGCCTTCAAAGCCGCCGGTGTCCGCAAAACGCTGAAAGAAGAATACGGCCTGCTGGAGGAGGAACTGGATCTTGTCACTACGCCCATTGGTCTGAATATCAAGGGCGAAACTCCGGCGGAAATCGCCATTTCTATTGCCGCCCAGATGATCCTCCACCGGGCAGAACGGAACGGACTTTGATAGGATGAAGAACTTTTTTGAACTTTACGACACTTTGCTCAATGGTATTGACACAGACGCCGTGGTAAACAGCACGCTGATGGGCCAGTGCTGGACCGCTGTAGAAACCTCTGCGCATTTTGGCATGGCCATGACCACTCCGGTGGATACGGCCCCCCGGATGCTGGGCAAGGACTACTGTGGAATGCCTCTAAAGGAGCTTGCAGCCGCGGCAAAAAGCTGGAATCTTGCAGAGGCAGGCTTCGGCATGGCTGCCATCAATGCGTTTTATAATACCCCTGCCAAATTGGAGCAGTTGGGTGCCTATGAGCCCTTTGACAAGTACTGCACCGACGGCGTTGACCTGAAGGATAAGTGCATTGGTGTCATCGGGCATCTGAATATGCCCTTCTCTATCTATGAGCAGGCCAAAGAGGTGCTGATTCTGGAGCGGAATCCCCGGCCCGGGGATTATCCGGATTCTGCCTGCGATTTTCTTCTGCCACAGTGTGATGTGGTCATTATGACGGCCAGCACGCTGGTCAATAAAACCCTGCCTCACCTGCTGGACCTTTGCAAAAATGCCTATACCATTCTGGCAGGCCCCAGCTGTCCCATGTGTCCGGAGCTTCTGGAGCTGGGCCTTGACCGGATCGCAGGCTTGGTCATTACCGACACAGATGGTATGAAAAATAAAATCATCCACGATATTCCCGGCCCGCCCTATTCCATGGGCAAGCCATTCCTGCTGACGAGGGAACGTCTATGAATGAGATCGAGAAAAAACACCGAAAAACGGTATATATCATGGGCGTTACGCTGATCGTATGCATCTTTTCCTCCTTCCTGTTGGGCCGCTATCCCGTACCGTTAGGAGAATTGATGGGGATCCTGGGAAGCAAGCTGGGACTGTCCATCGAAAAATTCTGGACAGACCAGATGGAAGCCGCCGTCTGGAATATCCGCCTGCCCCGGGTGGTGATGAGCGTGCTGGTGGGAGCCTGTCTGGCATCGGCAGGGGCAAGCTATCAGGGCGTCTTCCAGAATCCCATGGCCTCCCCGGACATTCTGGGTGCCTCTGCCGGAGCGGGCTTCGGCGCGGCATTGGCGATTTTGCTGGGAGCCTCCAGCGTAGGCATTACCATCGGGGCCTTTGCCGCCAGCTTGGTCACGGTGGCTCTTGTGTTTACCGTCAGCCGTCATGCAAGAGGCGACCGGGTGCTGGGACTGGTATTGGCAGGCATTATGGTATCTTCCCTGTTCCAGTCAGGAACTTCCTTTCTGAAACTGGTAGCAGACCCCAACAATCAGCTGCCCCAGATCACCTACTGGCTCATGGGCAGCCTAAGCGGTGCCAAATGGTCTGATCTGGGCTTTGTGGTTTTGCCGGTTCTGATCGGTCTGATCCCATTGCTTCTGATGCGCTGGCAGCTGAACGTCATCACCATGGGCGATGACGAAGCCCGGGCCATGGGTGTCAATGCGCCCAGAGTCCGAATGGGGATCGTCATTTGCTCCACTCTGGTAACGGCTTCCGCTGTTTCTGTCAGCGGCATGATCGGCTGGGTGGGATTGGTGATCCCCCACATGATGCGGCGGCTGGTAGGCTCCGATTATCGTTTCCTCATGCCTGCGTCCATGCTGGGCGGCGGCATTTTCCTGCTGGTGGTAGACAACGTTTCCCGAAACGCCACCACCTCCGGCATCCCCATCGGCATCCTGACAGCTTTCATCGGTGCGCCCTTCTTTCTGTGGCTCATCATGGGTAAGGGGGATCATTATGAGCATTGAGGTCAAGAATTTAAGCTTCTCCTACGGCGACCGGCCGGTGCTGCATGACATCAGCTTCAAGGTAGAAAAAGGAGAGTTTCTCTCCATCTTAGGTCCCAACGGCGTGGGAAAAAGCACTTTGTTTCGCTGCGTATTGGGTCTGCTGTCCGGTTACACGGGACAGGTTCTGGTGGATGGCATCGACAGCCGCAGTTTTTCTGTCCGGGAAGCAGCCAAGCATATCGCCTACATCCCCCAGTCCAGCCATCCCATTTTTAACTACAGCGTTTTTGACATCGTTTTGATGGGAAGAACCAGTGGCCTGTCCACCTTCCGCAGCCCCAAAAAGAAGGATGCGGAAAGCTGTCATTGGGCATTGGACAAGGTCGGCATCCGTCATTTGTCCGATCGGTGCTTCCACCGGCTTTCCGGCGGCGAACAGCAGCTGGTGCTGATCGCCCGGGCGCTGGTGCAGAATGCGCCCATCCTCATGCTGGACGAGCCTACCGCCAATCTGGATTTCGGCAATCAGCTGCTGGTGCTGGAACAGGCCCGGAATCTGGCAAGAGAAGGCTATACCGTCATCCAGACCACCCATCATCCGGAACAGAGCTATATGTTCTCCGACCGGATCCTGACCATCCAAAAGGGCCGGGTCTTATCTGAAGGCACGCCGGAGCAAGTGCTGACAGAAGACACTATGCACGCACTTTATGGAGTAGATGTGAATGTGGTCAGCTTGTATAACGACAGTGCCCGAATTTGTATTCCCGCACACATCACCACGTAAGGAGGCAAAAACATGAAACGGAAGCTATTGTGCATTGTTCTGATGTTTGCCCTGCTGCTATGCGGCTGTTCCGGAGATTCTGAGGCCGCACCACAGTCCACCGAAGCCTTTGTGGATTCCACAGGCAGATCCGTTCAAGTTCCTGCGAAAATCGAAAGGATCGCTGTCACCGGCCCCCTTTCTCAGATATACATTCTGCCTCTGGCGGGGGATATGCTGGTGGGTGTCAGCAATGCCTACGCCGAGAACGCGGCACTGTATCTGCCTTCCTACATTCTGGAAAAAACAGAGATCGGTCAGCTTTACGGCGGCAAGGGAGAAATGGATCTGGAGGCTCTGTTGGCCGCTGCGCCGGATGTTGTCATCGACATTGGCGAACCGAAGAAAACCACAGCCGATGACCTGACTGCGCTGACAGAGCAGACAGGTATCCCCTTTATCCATATCGATGCCACGGTTGCAACCGCTCCGGCAGCATACCGAACCTTGGGCAAGCTGCTGGGCAGGGAAGAAAAGGCAGAAGAGCTGGCACGCTGGTGTGAGAACACCTACGCGAATATCTCTGCCATGATGGAGCAGGTGGATGCCGACAATGCCCGGAAACGGCTGCTATACTGCCTTGGCGACACCGGAACCTATGTTTTAGCCGAGGGTTCCTTCCATGCGGAAACCGTAAATATGATGAGCAGCAATGTTGCCATCGTGGAGGATGTCGTTTCCAGCGGCACAGGCAACGAGGTGGACTTGGAGCAGATCCTCCTTTGGGACCCTGAAGTCATTATCTTTGCCCCCGACAGCTGCTATGAAGATATTGCACTTTCCCCCCAATGGCAGAGCGTAGGGGCTGTGGCCCGGGGCAATTTCTATAAGACACCCACAGGCCCTTACGGATGGCTGTCTTCGCCGCCTGCGGTGCAGCGGTATTTGGGAATGCTCTGGCTGGGGCAATTGCTGTATCCGCAGTACACAGAATATGACCTGCAGGAGGAAGTGACGGCATATTACAAGCTGTTCTACGGCTGCGAGCTGACGGATGAGATGTATCAACATCTGATGAATAATGCATTTTAGAATGCCGTTTGGGTCATGCGGATCTACATGGCAGATATACAAAACATAGCAAAATCCAAACTGCCCACCATAGCCCGGTTTCGGGTCTGGTGGGCAGTTTTGTAGTGGCTCCCGGCAGTAGCTTCCATACTTCGACTTCATCAAAAAGGTAGTATCCAAATATGGGAAGTATTGTCGCTGCGGTATTCCCGCTTACAGCGGCGTATGATAGAGGAAACAATCTGGCCAAATTCTCCATTCCGGCCTACCAAATACTCGACATATTTATGCTCCTGAAGCAGTTTTCCCATGAGCCGTTCCAGTCTGTTTTCAATTTTCGTGCATGATTCAAGCCGAGATCATCCCTATTCTAAATGGGCATCGTCTTCTTTGTCTGGAACGGCTGCGATCATAGCGATCACCTCCGCTGCAACTGTATTCGCCATTGCCCGTCCCTTTTCCAAAAAAATCACCGGCAGCCTCTGCGGTCTGCCGGTGATTTTGACTTCCTTATTTCTTTACGGTTTGCAGGACACGCCTCCGGTTATGGGGTAGGGCGTGTCTTTGAGCGGATTCGGTGGGATCGGGAGCCGCAGCATTGGGGCGGCGGGCGCTGGTACGGCCTTCTGGCTTGATCTCGCCCACTGCCAGCAGGGAACGCTTAGTCAGCGCCGGACCCACCAATTCGTAGACCAGCACCGCAAACAGCACCACATTCCGAGCCAATGCACCATCCGCTAATGTGGCTGCCGTCAGCGCCATGCCCAGCGCCACACCGGCCTGAGGCAGCAGCGTGATGCCCAGATTGTCGGTGATGGGCTTGCTCTGGTGAGTCAGGCGGCAGCTAAACGCCGATCCATACCACTTACCGGCGGACCGGGCCAAAATATAGACCACACCCACAAGGATCGTCACCGGATTGGCAAGGACCTGCAGGTCCAGCTCCGCGCCGGAAATGACAAAGAACAGCACATTCAGAGGCATGACCCAATTGTCCACACGCTCCATCAGCTCTTCAGAGGTGGCGCAGATGTTGCAGAAAACCGTGCCGGTCATCATACACACCAGCAGTAGGGAAAAGCCGCAGTGCACACCGGAAACCTCAAAGCTGACACTGGATAAGCCCACCGTCAGCAGCACAAAGGCTACCGAAATGGTCATACGCTTACTTCTGGAATGGAAGAACTGCTCCACCCAGTTCAGAAGCCACCCCATAAGGCCGCCAAGGCCAATGGACAGCAGGATCTCTAGGATCGGCTCCACCACCACGCCAAGCACGCTGACCTGACCGTCGGCAAGGGCCGTTGCAATGCCGAAGGACACACTGAACAGCACCAGACCCACCGCATCATCGATGGCCACCACCAGCATCAACAGTCTGGTCAGAGGGCCGTCTGCCTTATACTGGCGGACCACCATCAGCGTTGCCGCCGGTGCCGTAGCCGAAGCAATGGCGCCCAAGGTGATGGCGCAGGGAATGGAGATCACGCCGGGGAAGCAGAAATGCAGGCCAATGAGAATGGCATCCACCACAAGGGTCGTGATGACCGCCTGCAGAATGCCGATGGTAATGGCGCTTTTTCCCATGCTTTTCAGCTGGCTCAGCCGGAACTCATTGCCAATGGTAAAGGCGATGAAGCCCAGCGCAGTTTGAGTCACGATGCCCATCAGCTCCACCTGTTCCAAGCTCTGGAAGCCCAGACCGGGGATATTCAGCCGTCCGAGGGCGAAGGGACCCAGCAGCAGACCCGCCACCAGATAGGCGGTAACTGCAGGGAGATTCAAAAGCTTTGTCAGTCTGGACAGCATCAGACCGCCGATCAGGGCGGAGGCCAGACAGATCAGATACATTTCCACAATAAAAGCCTTCTTTAATTCAATCAAAATGATCGCTGCAAGACTCGCTCACAGCACGGCAAATCATACTCTTTCTGCAAGGAAATTTCAAGCCCAATATGCACCAAATCATTTCCTAAAAATGGAAGTTTTTTCGTTAACTTCATCAATTTTATATTGATAGTTTTGTGCAATACACACAGTTTCTTTCTGTGCACCCGGTATCCGGAGGCAGAGGCTTCCAGCAGCTCCGGCCCCACAGGCGCAGCAGGAGCTGTCAAAAAAAGGAAGCAGATTACCGCTTCCGCCCTTGCAATTGCACTCCCGGTGGAGTATGCTGTATATAAAGCCAACAGAAAGGATATACCCATATGAACCGTTTTGCTTTTCCTGCGGAGCCCCGGCCGGATACTGTGGTATTGCAGACCGCCAACGTCCGCATGTCCCTGCTGAGTCCCTGCCTGCTCCGGATGGAGACCGGGCATTTTACGGACCTTCCCACCCAGACCGTATGGAACCGGGCCCTTGGTGCCGTTTCCTACCGTTTGGAGCAAACCGAAACCGACTGCATCCTTACTACCGAAGAGGTCACATTCCATGCCGACCTTTCCAAGGGCACCGTTACCAAGGTAATTCTCAAAGACGGCACTGCCGTCACGGATTTTTCCTCTGAAAACCTGTTGGGCACCGCCCGGACGCTGGATATGGCCAACGGTGCCATCAAGCTGGAGCCGGGCATCCTGTCCCGCAGCGGTGCCAGTGTGATGGATGACAGCAAAAGCCTTCTGCTGGTGCATGGCCGCATTTTGCCCCGGCCCAAATGCCGGGATCTGTATTACTTCGCCTACGTCCACGATTACCGCCGCCAGCTGAAGGACTTCTTCCGTCTCACCGGCCCTGTGCCTCTGATCCCCAAATTTGCCCTCGGCAACTGGTGGAGCCGTTACCGGGCCTATACCCAAGAGGAATACCGCAGCCTGATGCAGCAGTTTATGGACCGGAAGCTTCCCATCACCGTGGCCACCATCGACATGGACTGGCACTGGACCGATGTACTGGAGCGTTTCGGCAAGGAAGCTGCTCCGCTCAAGCCCAAATGCAAGGAAGAAGTGCTCTATAACATGATGATGCCCGGCTGGACAGGCTACACATGGAATACCGAACTGTTCCCGGACCACCGGGAGCTATTAAGCTGGCTCCATCAGCAGAATTTCCATGTCACCCTGAACGTCCATCCCTCTCAGGGTATCCGTTTCTATGAAGGCTGCTATGAGGCAGTATGCAAACGGATGGGAAAGGACCCGGAGGACAAGGCGCTGATCCCCTTCGATATCACGGACCCCAAATTTCTGGAAGCTTACTTCGATGAAGCCCACCACCCGCTGGAAGACGAAGGCGTGGACTTCTGGTGGCTGGACTGGCAGCAGGGCAAGAATACCAACATCCCCGGTCTGGACCCCTTGTGGGCACTGAACCACTACCACACGCTGGATGCCGCCCGAAGCGGTCAGCGGCCTCTGATCCTGTCCCGGTATGCCGGTCTTGGCAGCCACCGGTATCCGCTGGGCTTCTCCGGCGACACCATTGTTACATGGAAGAGCCTCCAATTCCAGCCCTATTTTACCAGCAATGCCGCCAATGCAGGCTACAGCTGGTGGAGCCACGACATCGGCGGCCACATGAAGGGCATTCAGGACGAGGAGCTGTATCTGCGCTGGCTGCAATTCGGTGTGTTCAGTCCTGTGAACCGCCTCCATTCCTCCAATTCCGACTTCATGGGCAAGGAGCCTTGGCAGCGAAGCTGGGCCGTGTGCCAGCTGGCAGAGCGGTTCCTGCGGCTGCGGCACAAGCTGATCCCCTTCCTGTACACTGCCAACTATCAGACCCATACCGAGGGCACCCCCCTGTGTATGCCCATGTACTATGTCTATGACTGCGGCGATGCCTATGAAGCCAAAAACCAGTATCTCTTCGGAAGTCAGCTTCTGGTATGTCCCATTACTGCTCCCATGGATCGAAAGCTGAATCTGGCTGCTGCTAAGGTCTGGCTGCCGGAGGGCCGCTGGACGGATGTTTTCACCGGACGCATTTACCGGGGCGGCCAGTGGGTCACCATGCACCGGGATCTGGATACCATTCCCGTGCTGGCCCCCGCCGGTGCCATAGTCCCCCTGTACCAAAACGACGAAACCAATGACCTGTCCCTGACTCAGCCGCTGGAAGTAAACCTCTGGCGTGGAAATGGCAGCTATTCCCTGTATGAAGACGACGGCGAGAGCCTCGCCTATCAGGATGGAAAATGCAGCACCACCGTCTTTACCATGGAGGAAACCGGCACCGGCCTGACCCTGACCATCCAGCCCGACACCCATGATCACGGTCTTTTTGACGGTAGCCGACAGATGACCCTCTGCTTCCGTGATATTGAGGAAGCACAGGTTTCCGTGGACGGCAGTCCCGCCATCCATCACCGTCACCCCCGGATCTCCATAGAGCTTTCTTCGCAGCCTGTCACGATCCGTCTGGAAAACACAAAATCCACACAAAATCCTCCGGAACAGGACCTTCGCATCCATCTTCTGACCCGGATGCAGGCTCCCAACGACTGGAAGCAGAAGCACTTCCAGCCCGATGCACCTTTGCCCCCTGTCCTGCAAAGTGCTCTGGATGAATTAAACGCCCTCTGGCGGACATAACAAACGTCCCCCGGCTGCGAATGCAGCCGGGGGATGTTTGTTATCCTTACGCTTTATCCCTGATACATGGGAGTAGTCAGGTACCGTTCGCCGGAGTCAGGCAGGAGGGCTACGATGGTCTTGCCCTCGTTTTCCGGCAGCTTTGCCAGCTCCAGCGCCGTGTGGAGAGCGCCGCCGGCGCTGATGCCGGCAAGGATGCCTTCCTCCGCACCCAGACGGCGGCCTGCAGCATAGGCTTGCTCGGTGGTAACGGTGACCACCGCATCCAGAATGGTGCGGTCTAAAATTTCCGGCACAAAGTTGGCACCAATGCCCTGAATGCCGTGGGGGCCTGCCACGCCTTTGGTGAGCAGAGGAGAATCCGCAGGCTCCATGCCTACGACCAGCACGGCGGGATTCTGCTCCTTCAAATACCGGCCTGTGCCGGTGACGGTGCCGCCGGTGCCGATGCCCGCCACGAAAATGTCCACCTTGCCGTCGGTATCCTCCCAGATTTCCGGGCCGGTGGTACGGTAGTGGGCCTCAGGATTGGCAGGATTCACGAACTGGCCTGCAATGAAGCTGTTGGGATATTCCTTCGCCAGCTCCTCCGCCTTGGCGATGGCACCGGACATACCCTCTGCGCCGGGGGTCAGCACCAGCTCTCCGCCAAAGGCAGTCATCAGCAGGCGGCGCTCCATGCTCATGGAATCGGGCATGACGATGATGCATTGATAGCCCCGGGCTGCCGCCACGCTGCACAGGCCGATGCCGGTATTGCCGGAGGTGGGCTCGATAATGACGCTGCCGGGCTTCAAAATGCCTCTGGCCTCTACGTCATCGATCATGGACAGGGCCACCCGGTCCTTGGCCGAGCCGGCAGGGTTGCAGCCCTCCAGCTTCACCAGAACCCGGGCCTTCAGGCCGTCCTTCTTCTCCATATTGCAAATCTCCAGCAAAGGCGTCCGGCCAATGAGCTGGGATACGGATGTATAAATGTTGGACATGGTATGACCTCCCAAGATTTGAACAAATATTGTAGGGCGGGGTCATGACCCCGCCGATGCACCTGCGTGCTGGAATGGTTTCACGATTTGCGAATCCTCACCCTATTATGATGATTTTCAGTTGGCAATATTCGTTACCGGATCGGCGGGGTCAGTGACCCCGCCCTACAGTGGCAGGTGTAATATCTGAAATTATACCCCTCCACCCGTCCCCTGTCAATTGACTTTGACAAATCCATATGTTAAACTGGTACACAAATTAAGGAGGGATTGGAAATGACTCCCATTGAAGCACAGATCGAAGGCATTGTGGACAGCATTTTGGAGGATTACCGCCATGGGCGGTCCATCGACAAGCTGGACACCTCCTGCCATCCGGATAAGGAAATTATCATTGATATGATCGGCAAGCTCCTGCGCATCGTCTACCCCGGTGCCACCAAGGAGAAGACCTACCGCATTTATAACGCCCGACACAACCTGTCCATGCTCATTGAGGATGTAATGTACAACCTCAACAAGCAGCTGACCCTGATCTTCAAGGGTTCCATGGACGAAGCCGAGGCAAAGGAAAAGGCGCAAACCATCAGTCTGGAATTTTTCCGGGCCATCCCCGATGTCCGGGCTGTGGCCCAGACCGATGTGGAGGCCTTCTTCGAGGGCGACCCTGCTGCCTTCAGCGTAGATGAGATCATCTTCTGCTATCCCGGCCTGTTCGCCATCACCGTCTACCGGCTGGCCCATGTTCTCTACAGCCTCGGTGTGCCCATGCTGCCGAGAATCATGACGGAGCACGCCCACTCCATCACCGGCATCGACATCAACCCCGGTGCCACCGTGGGCAAGTATTTCTTCATCGACCACGGCACCGGTATCGTCATTGGCGAAACCACCGTCATCGGTGACCATGTGAAGATCTATCAGGGCGTTACCTTAGGCGCCCTCACCACCCGGGGCGGCCAGAGCCTCCGGGGTAAGAAGCGCCATCCCACCATCGAGGACCATGTGACCATCTACGCCGGTGCTTCTATTCTGGGCGGCGGCACCGTCATCGGCCGGGACAGCGTCATCGGCTCCAACGTCTTCATCACCCACTCCATCCCCGCCTGCACCACCGTCAGCGTCAAAAGTCAGGAGCTGCAGTTCAAGCCCAGAAACTGCGGCGGCAACTGCCAGAGCTGCGACAAGCCCGAACCCTTCTGGGAGGGGCAGAAATAAGGATTTTTGAGGCGCACCCCAATGGGGTGCGCCCGATTTTTTCACATCCACTGTAGGGCGGGGTCACTGACCCCGCCGATCAGGTA